>CAJULF010000124.1 GCA_910587135.1 uncultured Oscillospiraceae bacterium | reverse complement strand
TTCGTTAAATACTTAATTTTAAGAAACGGCGAAATTCCACAATTTTCATTCATATCCACCCATTTTATTATACAATACTCTTCAGCACAATTCAAGCTATAGTACATAAAACTTCGAAAAACTGTACAAATGGTCAAAAATAAATGTTAAAATTTAGATAAATTGACAAACCGAAAGGAGATAGCATGAGATTATTGGAAACTATTACCAAACGTAAGGATGGTAGATATATGGGGCGCTTTTCTATTGGACGTGGCGGTGACGGAAAGCCGCAGTATCAGTACGTTTACGGCAAGACCTACGATGAGGCGGAGAAGAAACTGATGATCGGAAGGGCAATTGAGAGCGAATACCTTTCGGGGCGCGGCGTTTCCGTTAAACAGGCGTACAAGGAGTGGATAACCGCTGCAGCCAATCGTGTCAAGGAGTCCTCGCTTGCCAATTATAAGCAGAAATTTGAAAAGCATATTCTTCCAGCGTTCGGCGATATATTGTGCAGCGAGTTGTCCGCAAACGCTATAAATGCCTTTATCGCTAAGAAGTTGGAGAACGGGCTGTCGGCAGGTTTTGTGCGCGATATTTTCACCGTATTCAAGAGTATGCTGAAATTCGCGCAGGAGGAATACGATTTCAAGCTCTCGTTGAAGAACATAGCGCTGCCGAAAATTGACAAAAGGGCGGCTTGCTCTATTGACGAGAACGAGCAGAAAGCGCTTGTCAGCTATCTAAAAGAGCATATCGATCTTACATCGTTCGGCGTTCTGATCTCGCTGCTTATGGGCGTTAGAATAGGCGAGCTGTGTGGTTTGCGGTGGAACGACATTGACTTTGAGAACAAGACTCTGTGGATAAACCGCACCGTTCAGCGCATTTCCGCTGCTGAGGGGAACAGAAAAACAAAAGTCATTATTTCCGCGCCGAAAAGCGAGTCCTCGCGTCGCGTCATCTCTATTCCCGACTGTCTTATGCCGTATTTTGAGATGTTCAGAGCGGACGGTTACATTCTCAGTGGATCGGAAAAGGTTATTGAGCCGCGCACAATGCAGTATCGTTACAAGAAAATACTCGCCGCCACTAAAGTGGCGGAACACAACTACCATAGGCTCCGTCACACCTTTGCGACCAACTGTATAGGCAGCGGCTTTGACGCGAAAACCCTCTCCAACGTCCTCGGTCACAGCAGCATCACGCTCACGCTTACGCGCTATGTTCATCCCGATATTGCTTATGAGCGCAAGCTGATGAACAGTATGTGCTTGCAAATTTAGTGTAAATCGGTGTCAAAATCTTATGGTGTTCTCCTTTAAAACGGCTTTATAATGCGGATTTT
>CAJULF010000123.1 GCA_910587135.1 uncultured Oscillospiraceae bacterium | reverse complement strand
ACGCGCCGTTCTCATACTTGAAGCCCTTGCCCTTGAACTCCTCCAGCACGGATTTTTTCACACGGTCGTTTGCGAATTTGTAGCCGCCGAGAAGCCGTTCCGCTGCGAAATCCGTCTCCTGTGCCGTGAGCTTCGCGGTGAGATTTTCGGTGTCCGTCTTGTACTTCGCCTCGAGCTCGGTGAGCTTCTGCGCCAGCTCCGCGGAATTGTTTTCGCTTTTCAGCTTCTCCAAATCCTTGTCGCGGTCGGCGAGCTGCTTTTTGAGCTCCTCCAGCTCGGTGTTCTTTTTTGCCGCGTCCTCCGCCGCGACGAACTCCTTGCCGAGAACCTCTTTGACCTGCGCGGTCTGGTCTGCCGTAAGCTCTATTCCGAGCTTTTTCAGCAGGTTTAAAACTTTGTCCATAATTAAAACCTCCTGTAAAAAATGGGTATAATAAACGCGCCCCAGTGGAGCGCGGTTTATTTGAAATTGTGCAGAAAAAAGCGCCTTGCAATCGCTTGCAAAACGCTTTTAAATATCAGATTTTGTGTTCCGTTAACTCGCGTCGCGCGTTTTTTCAGCTTTACGCTTTTGGTCAAGGTGTTCTTTTTCAATACGCGCAATTTCACGATTACGCTCTTCGCGTGTCATATTCTTGATGTGTTCAGGAATTACCACAATGTCATTAACGAGATATTCCTCTTTTGCCATTTACAACACCTCCTCAAAACTTATGTCATAATTAACTTTAATTTTTTCCAAGGCTTTTATTTGAGCGTCGTATTCGCTCATGCCATCGTCCAAGAAATTTTGAATATACAACTCATAAAGAGATGAGCTGACACGTTCACCTGCCGAATATCTAAATATTTTACCATCATGGCAGGCAACAAATCCCTCCATATAACCATGACTAAAGCAGGAATTAAAATCATCAATACTGGGCGGCATACTTTTGGGGTGAGTATGCATAGCAACAATTTTTTTGCTGTTATTGAGTGCCTGTTTGATTTTCTTTTTGATACTATCAGTATATTTAATAGAGCTTTCATCGGTACTGTCAGTAACAGCCAAAAGTATCTCTCCGCTTTCGCTGTCCAACCAATACATATCTTCAAGCTCTGTTCCGCCCCTGTGTTTCAAAGCCTTTTTCGCGCTGTCGTATAATGCCTTGTTGACCGCAGGATTATCCGTCGCTTTATCAAATTTGCGCCGATATTCACCACTGTCAATATAGGTTTTGTTGACAAGCGTGCTTTTATTCCTGCCATATCTTTGGTATTCCAGCGCCACCTTATCACTTCCTGCTTTTATTATACCACCCTTCTCCAAATCTGTCAAGGTGATCTGCAAATTTTTCTGCCTATTCTGCGCCCTCGTGACCGCCCCCGTTTTCCCCGCGAGGTGCCTGTCATAGCCCGCGACGAATGTCCTTTCATACTCGGTATATGTCCCCGCCGCCTTGCAGAAATCCTCGTATATATCCTTTTGCCGCCGGAGCTTGATGCTTGCAGCGGTGAATGTATCCTTATCCCCCGCAGCGTCGGCGGCAATGCAGCGGTCTTTCTGCTTGCGCATGACACGCTCCATTTTGCGCATCTGCTGCTGTGCCTGATATGCTGTGTATGTTCTGCCCTCGTAAGTAAAGGGCGGCGGGTCTATGT
>CAJULF010000122.1 GCA_910587135.1 uncultured Oscillospiraceae bacterium | reverse complement strand
CCAAAAAACTCGTTTTTTTTGAGAAAATTGTGTAAAGTAATATTGACAAAATCAGTTATTGAGGCTATCGGGAAACAGCTGAAAGCGTTTGACGAGAAGTACGGAGGTGAGTTTTTTGCCGAACCATATTATGAACCGCCTGCGCTTGGAGGGGGATCAGAACAGAATTGATGAACTTCTGAGCAGCGTTAAAGGCAAGGGCTCTGTGTTGGACTTCAACCAAATAATCCCCATGCCGGAATCGCTGAATATCGAAGCGGGAAGCCGCACGGAGAGAGGGCTGAAAGCGTATAAGGATTTCATATACGTCTACACCTTTGCCGGAACCGAACAGAAAAATCTGCTGAATATCCCGAAAGAAAAAGAGGAAATTTTTCTCCGCACACGACAAGATATCCGACGCGATGAATGGGAGCTCGGTAAAACGGCTTTTCAAAACGAGCAGAAATACGGCGCGGCGACTTGGTACGAATGGGCGCGGAGTAATTGGGGAACAAAGTGGTCGGCGTATAACGCGGAAATCGGCGAAGATAACACGATCATGTTTAACACGGCTTGGTCGAGGGCAATGCCCGTGATCCAAAAGCTCGCGGAAAACTTCCCCGACCTCAATTTCGAATACTGCTGGGCTGACGAGGACTTGGGCGTAAATACGGGAATGGCTGAATTTGAAAACGGAGAAGTCACCTTCGACGAATTCTATAACGCACATTCCCGCGACGCGTATGAGCTTGCCGCGGACTTGTGGAATCTCGATCTTGCGGAGGAAGGCTATATTTTTGATGTAAAAGCGGGGACATATGAGTGGCAGGATACGGACACAACGGAAAGTCCAACTATGAATTGAAAGGAGAAGCTGTGAAACCTATAAACGCAAATGAAGCGGACTATGAGAGGTTTGAACTTCTCGGTCATGACGCGCTTTTCACTTGCTTGCGGATTGACCGCAAGACGCTCCCCGAGGGGCTTCACGCCTACGATATCCGCGACAGCGATGACTGCGATGGAACGCCCTCCGAGGTAAAAAAATTCGTGATGGTCAACCATTGGGGAACGGTCGTCACGCGCGAACCTATCGAGGGTGCAGATGAGGGAATTGTTCTCGAAGATAAAGATTATAATTATCTCGGCGAGAACATGACGCTCGACGAGTTCGCAAATCCCGCTCCGACAATGGAGCAAACCATGTAATAAATAATTGTGTTGCCTGTGAAACAGCAGAACGCCTATATTCACGGTGCAGCACAACTCCAAATTGAATATATGTTGATCAGTCACCTCGGATAAAGACGTTATTGCTGTTTTGCGGGAAACACGATTTGGAGGTGATCAAAAATAAATAGTTTTTTAAGTTGGATCGGCGGTAAAAAATCGAGCCGTGACATAATAATTCCGAGATTTCCATTGTATTATGAAAAATACGTAGAAGTCTTCGGTGGGGGCGGTTGGATACTCTTCGCGAAGCCGCCCGGGAACGATCACGAAATATTCAACGATGCGAATTCGAATATTTCAAATTTGTTTTATTGCGTCCGCGAACACAGCGAGGAACTGATTGAGAAGCTGAGATATGTGCTGAATTGCCGTGAAGATTTCGATAGGATAAAACACATAATTTCCGAAAAAGCGGAAATCGGTGATGTTCAAAGAGCGGCGAATTTTTATCAGCTCATCCGTTACAGTTACGCAAGCGGGTGCGATAGTTTCGGGGGCAAACCGCATTCCATGTGGGGTAATTTTCCGCTTATTGAACAGGCTTCGCGGCGATTGCAAAAGGTCGTGATCGAGAATAAGGATTTCGAGAAACTCATCTCTGCTCAGGACAGCGAGGTGAGCTTTTTTTATTGCGATCCGCCGTATTTTTCGACCGAAAGTTATTACGAAAACGTAGGTTTTACGACCGCCGATCATGAGCGCTTACGAAACGCATTGAAAAATATTTCGGGAAAATTTCTTGTTTCATACAATGATTGTTCCGAAATTCGCGAATTGTACAGCGGTCACGAAATGTACTCGTATGAGCGCTTGAACAATATTCGTCAGCGTTTCGACGGCGGGAGTATGTTCGGCGAACTGCTCATTGCGAATTACGACTTGAATGAACGGCTGAATGATTTTGTCAATATTACTTTACACAATTTTCTCAAAAAAAACGAGTTTTTT
>CAJULF010000121.1 GCA_910587135.1 uncultured Oscillospiraceae bacterium | reverse complement strand
AAATCGCCTGTGAATAATTTCTCACTCATGAGAGATCATTCACAGGCGATTTTTTGTTTTCACAACGTTGACAAAAAAGATTTTTAGGGGACTTGAACCCTTTAGCAACAAAATTTTTGCGGTTGAAACTGTGCAGATTGCACATATTTATAAACATTCAATCATGGGCGCCTGTAGGTTGCACCTCATCAAAATGAGATGCGATTTACGGGCGCCTTTTTTTGTTTTCCGACAGAATTCGGAAGAACCAATCAGTCAACCAAGTTCCAACAGGGCTTGAAATATAAATTTGGAGGAATCAATATGAGCAATGAAAACAAGCAGCAGAAACCCGACTGCCCGCTGATCGGAGAGGATGGGAATATATTCCATCTGGTTGGAATCGCAGCGAAAACTTTGAGAAGAAACGGTATGTCGACAGAAGCGTCCGAGATGTCTACAAGGATCTTCAACAGCGGCAGCTACGAGGAAGCGCTCGGTATCATCGGCGAGTACGTCAATATAACCTCGACCGACGAACCCGGCGAGGATATGAACATGAGGATGGGATAACGGAGGTAAACATGATCAAAGCAACAATTCAGAACAGCTCCGTAGCGTTTTCCGCGAAGCGGATAATGCGTGTACAGGAAATCAGATTTCCGTGTTCGGAAACGGAGCTGTCGAAAAAGCTCGGCGAGATCGGAATGAATCCGGAGCATCTCGCACCGATGGCTACGGTTATTGAGATCGAGCCTTCGGAGCTGTCCGTGCTTGTGGACTGCGACGTCAGTTTGGACGCGCTGAACTATCTTGGCAAGCGGCTTGACGGAATGGACGAGAGTGAGCATAAGCAGTTCCTTGCCGCATTGTCGTGTGATGAGGCGGATACCGGTTAAAGCTTGAAAAACATAATCAACCTCACCTACAACCTCGCGCGTTTTACGCTGATAGAGGATACGGACGATGTCGAACGCGTCGGACTGATCCATATGCTCAACATTCGCGGAGCGCTTTCCGAGTCTGAATATCAAAACAAGGAATGGCTTGTCACCGAGGGCAGAAAGCTGTTGGAATCCGACAAGGGTATCGACACGGAATACGGAAAGCTATTTATTAACGAGGATATTCCGTTTGAGGAAAACTTCAACGGAACGACCTTTCCGCCGTATCTTTACAACGGCTCTCCCGTGGCGGTGGATATCGGCTACATGGGATTGACCGAAATGGTCGAGCTGCCGTGCGAGGAAATCGCGATCAAAAAGGCGCTTTGCAGACTCGGCGCAGACGATATTCTTGACTGCAAAGTTGAAGTCGATTCGACGTGGGATATAACCGATGAGTGGTCGGAGAGGATATCCGAGGTTGAAAAGACAAAAGACCTGTTCGGACTAAATAATTTGTTGAAAACCGTAGACTTTAGTGTGAAGCAGCACGAAAGTATTTTCCAAAAGGAACTTGTGCGGAGATTGTGCGGCGAGGGATACACAGTCACAAACGACGGAGATTGGTTTACGGTTATGTTGAACGGTGAATCGGTTGTGAAAATTTCCGATAAAGACATTCTGTACACCGACGGGAATTTTTACGATAAAGATAAGTCGGAAGTTTCTCCATTATCTCAAATCGTGCGCGAAATTTACGGTTACTGCGCCGCCTACGATAAATCCGCGCCGCTGAAAGCGGAGGGCTTGTCGGGCAAGTATCGCTGCCTTTCGGAATTTAACGGCACGGTTTTGGCGGCGAAATATAACGAGGAATACGGCTTTGAATTCGTCACTTGGGACAGAACCATTGACGGCAAGGCGGTTTGTCAGGGTAAATATTTTGAAGATTATGACGCGGCAAAAGAGAATTTCGCGGTGCGGTCGGGGTTGATTGATGAAAACAAATTATTCGATACGGATGAGCTTGAATGGCTCGGGAAGTGCGTGAAATTTACCGTAAGACATAACGGAGATTTGAAGTTCGATGACTGCGAATTCCTCGAAAAATTGAACGAAAAAATCTCGGAAAATATTCCGGAACAGCAGCCGAGCGACGAGTTGGAAATGTTGATGTAGGAGGAAATCAAGATGAATTATTTTGAAAACGAGATTATGCGCAGAGTCAAGGAACTTGATTGCAGCGCGGTTTACAGGGAACAGAATGATTTTGTCAATATTACTTTACACAATTTTCTCAAAAAAAACGAGTTTTTT
>CAJULF010000120.1 GCA_910587135.1 uncultured Oscillospiraceae bacterium | reverse complement strand
TGCCCTTGAATTCCTCCAGCACGGACTTCTTCACACGCTCGTTCGCGAATTTGTAGCCGCCGAGAAGCCGTTCCGCTGCGAAATCCGTCTCCTGTGCCGCGAGCTTCGCGGTCAGATTTTCGGTGTCCGTCTTGTATTTGGCGTTCAGCTCTTCAAGCTGCTTTTTCAGCTCGGCGGATGTGGTGTCGCCCCTGAGCTTTTCAAGGTCGGCGTTCCTCTGTTCAAGCTGCTTTCTGAGCTCCTCGAGCTCGGTGTTCTTTTTTGCCGCGTCCTCCGCCGCGACGAACTCCCTGCCGAGAACCTCTTTGACCTGCGCGGTCTGGTCTGCTGTCAGCTCTATGCCGAGCTTTTTCAGCAGATTTAAAACTTTGTCCATAATTAAAACCTCCTGTGTAAAAATAGGGCGGCAGCCGCCCGATAGGGTATAATAAACGCGCCCTTTTCGGAGCGCGGTTTATTTAATGTTGAAATTTATCCTCCTTTGAGCTATAATCATAATGAAAGGAGGATAAAATATGGATTTATGTACGAAAAAATACAAGCGTGTGCGATGTGAGAAATGGAGCATTGATATAACATTATCAGCTACATATCGTTTTCACGATGAAGCCAACCCGTACTCCGCTGTTTTCCAAAGTGCCGAATGTCCTGTAGTAGCAAACAGCAAGCTACCGGTGCACAAACGAGACACGGAATACAAGTGGCTTATGTGCAACGATTATTGGCTCTGCCCTCACCTCAACAGTTTTCCGGAAAAGATTGAAGATACACGAGTTAATGAGTGGGATCATTAACTTTTCTGACTTCAATATCAAACTGAAAGTTTCGGGCGTTCTCACTTAACCGAATAATTTCATTTGTCAATCCTTGTAATTTCTCAATGCAAGGATTATTTTTTATTAACTGAGCTAAGACCGATATTTTTTCCAAAATATCTTCCAGCTGCGAGATGTTCGTAATTCTTTCTGACTGATATACCATAACATTCCATCCTTTCATTTGTGGCGAAAAAAAGCGCCTTGCAATTGATTGCAAAACGCTCTTTTAAATAATAAAATCAATCTAATGGTGGCAAACCGTACTTTTTCCTTATAGCATTAGCTTCCTCCTTGGTAGGCTCAACATATGGCTTGCCACACTGTTCTATGAACTTTTTATTTTTTTCTTCAAAGGACAACTTGCTGAAATCACGATCATCTATTGACCCCATAATTTTGGGATTATCCATTATATCACCTCATATTTCCACTTGTTTATTTTCGCCATCGTTTGTACAACCATATCAATATCATCAATATCTTTACGAAGCTGATTGAATGTATGATAAATTTCAGATGTTTCTAATCTGTTTCCGTCCCCAATACTCAACTTATAAACTGTTCCATTGTGTCCCGCTGCAACGATTGTTTTTATTTTCGTTGACCTTGTCAATGTAACAATATCGTCCGCGCTGAAAGAGGTACTAAGCGGGTGGTTATGTACCAACACAACGGAATTATCATTAACTCCTGAAAGTACCGACAAATCAATTGCGCCGCCAAACGAACCGGTGTGCCCACCGCCGATTTTCTCGCCGTCCCTGTTTACTAAAGCAAAGCTCTCGTTCGCTGTGCCTGAGTTTTTACGAATAGCACTTCGAGCTTGGCGGCAAATCTCAGTGTTTGCCTTTTGCTTGGGAAATATACCATTAAACTTCGCTTTGTAATCCTCGGTGGCGATATATTCAAGGTTAGCCGCGTATTGATTTCCGCTTGCGGTTTCCTTAATTATACCACCATTCCCGCCGTTTGTCAAGGTGACCTGCGCGTTTTTGAAAGCGTTCTGCTTGCGTGTAACCGCGCCCGTTTTCCCCGCAAGATGTCGGTCATAGCCTTGAATGAACGTCCGCTCATACTCGGTGTACGTTCCCGCAGCCTTGCAGAAATCCTCGTATATATCCTTTTGGCGCCGGAGCTTTATGCTCGCGGCGGTAAAGGTATCCTTATCCCCCGCAGCGTCGGCGGCAATGCAGCGGTCTTTCTGCTTACGCATGACGCGCTCCATTTTGCGCATTTGCTGCTGTGCTTGGTAGGCGGTGTATGTCCTGCCTTCATAGGCAAAGGGCGGCGGGTCTATGTTGGCGAGCTCCTCCTCGGTGTAAGCGGGTTGGCTTACCCCCATAATGATGGGAAACGCGCTGTGGCGGCAGTTGTAATCCTCGATCA
>CAJULF010000119.1 GCA_910587135.1 uncultured Oscillospiraceae bacterium | reverse complement strand
ATGACACTTATGCCAAGATAAGACGGCTTTCCCTCAAGGGCTGGAAGTCCAGAAGCGAGCAGCTTCTTTCCGACACTCCCAAGCCCGTTATAAATATTGCTGCCGAAATCAAGAATAAAAAGTAGCACCCCCACGGCGCAGACCCGCGCCCCGCGCGGGGCGGAGCGTGGGGGTGCTACTTATACTTGATATTAGCCAGTAAATGTACTCACCCCTCAAAAATCCCGCTGGAAAGGATATAAATACATGAATTTTTCAATTTGTGCCCCTGTTTCTGAAAACGTTGGCAAGCATAATACAAAGGTCAAGGCATATCCGGACGGTTCTACAATGATTACATATTGCAGCCGCCCGATTTTTCGCGAAAAAAATCTTGAAAGCTGCCGCGATCTTTACGATGATGTCATAGAGGAATGCTGGATTAAGGAAGCCCCCAAAGAGGAGAGCGGGGAAGACCGTCCGGTCTTTGAGAGCAGGGAAGGGGAGAGCAGGGGAGCGGACAGCTCCGCCTGTGAGCGTAAATCCGAATGGCTTAGGGTCGTTCGTAACCGTGTCAAGGATATGGCAATCATAAATGATTTTAAATATTTTGCCACGTTTACGATAAATCCCGAAAAAATAGACAGCTATGACACTAAAGCGGTAATTAAAAAAGTTAGTAATTGGCTTAATAATCAAGTTAACCGCAAGGGATTGAAATATATTCTTGTGCCCGAATACCACAAAAGCGGGCGTATTCACTGTCATGCGCTTATAAACGACGTTTTCAAGCTTGTGGACAGCTCCCACCGCTCCAAGCAGAAGATTATATATAATATTCTGGATTGGCGTTATGGCTTTTCTACCGCTATTGAGCTTGATAAAAATATATATCGCGTTGCGAATTATGTGTCAAAATACATATCAAAGGGCACTAAAAAAATCTTTGGAAAGTACTATTGGCATAGTAAAAATATCCGCCGTGAGCCTGATACATATCTTATTGACTCCGACTATGAAAGCATCAATTTAAAGGAATATTTTCCTATTGAGGGTTGTAAGTGGATTTCTTTTAAATATGAAAGCAGCTTTGCTGTTCATGATGACGTTGAAAGCGATACAAGAGATTTGGATAAGGCTTCGGAGCTTGCCACCGAGCATTACGAATGTAAAAGCAGCAGAACGGACAAGCCTGTCCCCATGCTTTCATCGCTTCGCAGATTTTTCAATAAACCGATTAAGGAGAGATTTACACATGAAAAAATATCAATCTTTTCTCGCCTCCTGCCGTCCTCCGCGCGTTGGCGACCACGGACTTTTTGTGCCTTACAGCCTGGAGGACAGCTATATTACAGGCTTGTATAATTCCCGTGATGAAAACGGGAATATATACGCCGCAAGCTGTCTTAATGAGATTGTATACAAGTTTATCGGCGTTCAGTCCTTTGAGGAGCTTTTAAATGCTTTGCTTTATGTCACCAAGAAAGACGCTTCCACACATGGCAGTTTTACCCGTGCAGCTTCCGAGGGTTTGAATGTCTATACCCACATGAGCGCCGATAAGGTCAAGAGGTACGTTGAGCGTGTTATTTTCGGAGGTAAATCCGATGGTTTGTGATTACTGGGAGTGCTCCCACTATGCGCAATGCCTGATACTGCTTGCGCCTGAGGAACGGCTGCCGTGTCCTTTCTGCGTGCATTTTGATAAGTGCGACTATTGCCGCAACTTTGTGGAGTGCGCCGAGCTTGTTACGCACTATCTTCCGAATATGTTCCGCCGCATGGTTCGGGATATCCGTACGGGCGAGGACACTATGAAGATTGAGCAGTACATTAACCGCAACACTCTCGGCGGCAGGAAAAGAAGATAGCGCCCCAAATCGGAGCGCCTGCGCCTTATAGTCCGTGGTTGTTGGTGTATTCCTCAACCGCAGTTTTGAGGAACTCTGCAAGGCTCATGCCCGCGCTTTCTGCGAGCTTCTTGTAGCGGTCTTTTTCGCCTTTCTTTGCCCAAAACCTTATTTGTTCTTGACCATCAAGATATTTTTTTATTGCTTTCTTTTCGGCTTCTGTTGCCATTTTTCACCACCCCCTATTGATATATTATATTAGCCCTGAGCAAAACTCCCCAACCCGCATAAGAAAGGGAAAGACAAGCCCTGCTCAAAACAACAGTTACTATTGTTCCCCCAATTAAACCTTGCCAAAATCAAGCAGCATATTTTGTAAA
>CAJULF010000118.1 GCA_910587135.1 uncultured Oscillospiraceae bacterium | reverse complement strand
ACATAGACCCGCCGCCCTTTACTTACGAGGGCAGAACATACACAGCATATCAGGCTCAGCAGCAAATGCGCAAAATGGAGCGCGTCATGCGCAAGCAGAAAGACCGCTGCATTACCGCCGACGCTGCGGGGGATAAGGATACATTCACCGCTGCAAGCATCAAGCTCCGGCGGCAGAAAGATATATACGAGGATTTCTGCAAGGCTGCCGGAACGTATACCGAGTATGAGCGGACGTATGTTGCGGGCTATAATAGACATCTTGCGGGCAAAACGGGCGCGGTCACAAGGGCGCAGAACAAATTTAAAAACGCGCAGATTACCTTAAATCAGTCGCCGCCCTTGACAAACGGCGGGAATGGTGGTAAAATAAAAGCAAGGAAATCCGGCTCGTTGTCAGCGGACGGCGCTGCTAAACATCGTGTTCACAAAGTAGGCAGTATCGACGCTTCAAACAAAAACGAGGTCAACAGCGTGGTGACTAAGTTTGAAAAGAGATACGCCGAAAGCAACCGCGAGCATTGTCTGATAATTCGTCCCAACGGCGACGTTTATGTTGCGCGCGGCGACGAATACAGCGTAAATACCACCGAGCTGATGGGCGAAAAAATGCGCGGGTGCTTTACTTCGCACAATCACCCGCCTCAGACGACGCAATATTCATTTAGCGTGGAGGACTTCGCTGTAACGCTTTCCGAAAGCGGTAAGCGTATGAGAGCCTTTGATTTCAAGTATGAGTATGAAGCGGTTTTCCCCAATAAGCTGATTTCAGAAGATGATTTGTATGAAGCTTATTACTCTGCAAGAGACAAGGACACTGAATTGGTTACCAATGCAGGACTTGGATTTGATGATTATGAGGAAAACATACAGCACCTTGTTATTCAAAAAATGTGTCATCAACTAGGAATAAGTTACACAAGGAGGGCGAGAAATGACTAAGGAACAGGAGGAAGCCAGAGCCAAAGAGCTTCGTGGCTTATCGCAAGAATTGCATGAGGGCAAACAAAAAATCCTTGAAGCGCTCGGTTTTCATTATGTTCTCGGAGAATTTCATGGGCGCGATGGAGAGCCCCGCCCACCCGAAATCAAGGAGTTTGAACGTCAAATTTTTTTAAAAATTAAGGCTGTCATGGAAAAATACAAGGAATAGCAAGCGTTTTGCAGTCACCTGCAAGGCGCTTTTTTCTGCCCGAAAGTAGGAGGTGATAATATGAAGATAATACCCTGCTGTCCGCGCTTTTTCCCTGCTTACAACAACGTTATAAAGTGGCTGAGCAAAAACAGCGCTGACAGCGGTTTTAAGCCGTTTGTGGACAGGCATTCCCGAAGACGGTGCAAGAAGAAACACAGGTAAACCGCGCCGTAACAGGCGCTATTTTCATACTCGAAAGGAGATTTTTATGAAGAGTAAAGTTATCAAGGTATTTGCGGCGGCCGCGGCGGCGTTGGCGTTAGTAACGCTTACGGGCTGCGGGGCAAGCTGTGCGCGTTTTCAAAAGACGTGGGACAGCAACATGGACGGAGGTCTGAACCGTGAGATCGTCGTGTACAGCGCTACGGGCGATGAGGTGTGGCGGTTCAGCGGAAAATTTGACGTTGAATACAGCTCCGGCAGAATACTATTTGACGACGAAAATAATAAACGCCATACAATTTATTTTGAAAACGGCACTGTGATCATCAATGAAATTTAGAAAGGAGATGATAATATGGACAGAACAGGGCTTCGGGAAAAGCTGGAGGAACATCTCAACTTTTTACAGAAAACAGCAGAAAATGCCGCCGGCTTGGATCATTACGGCGAAGCCGCCGAGCTTAGCAAGCAGATACTCGAAACGGTGAAGCTGCTTGATGAATACTCATAAATACTCGCGCTCCGAAAAGGGCGCGTTTATTATACCCAAATTTACAGTAGAAGGTTTTAAATATGGACAAAGTTTTAAATCTGCTGAAAAAGCTCGGAATAGAGCTTACGGCAGACCAGACCGCGCAGGTCAAAGAGGTCCTCGGCAAGGAGTTCGTCGCGGCGGAGGACGCGGCAAAAAAGAACACCGAGCTTGAGGAGCTCAGAAAGCAGCTTGAACAGAGGAACGCCGACCTTGAAAAGCTCAAGAGCGACACCACCTCCGCCGAGCTGAAAAAGCAGCTTGAAGAGCTGAACGCGAAATACGAATCCGACACAAAGGCGCTCAATGAAAAGCTTATGGCACAGGAAACGGATTTCGCAGCGGAACGGCTTTTAGGCGGGTACAAATTCGCGAACGAGCGTGTGAAGAAGTCCGTGCTGGAGGAATTCAAGGGCA
>CAJULF010000117.1 GCA_910587135.1 uncultured Oscillospiraceae bacterium | reverse complement strand
AAAAATCCGCGATGTAATTTTTGACGGAGGGAGTGAGATAATTGCCGAACCATATTATGAACCGCCTGCGCTTATCGGGGGATCAGAACAGAATTGACGAGCTGCTGAAAAGCGTTAAGGGCAAGGATAGTGTTCTGGATTTTAACAGGATTATCCCCATGCCGGAATCGCTGAATATCGAAGCGGGAAGCCGCACGGAGAAAGGGCTGAAAGCGTATAAGGATTTTGTATATGTCTACACCTTTGCCGGAACCGAACAGAAAGACCTGCTGAATATTCCGAGAGAGAAAGAGGTAATTTTTCTCCGCACACGGCAGGATATCAGGCGCGACGAATGGGAGCTCGGCAAGACGGCATTCCAAAACGAGCGGAAATACGGCGCGGCGACTTGGTACGAATGGGCGCGGAAGAATTGGGGAACAAAATGGTCGGCGTATAACGCGGAAATCGGCGAAGATAACACGATCATGTTCAATACGGCTTGGTCAAGGGCAATGCCCGTGATTCAAAAGCTCTCGGAGAACTTCCCCGATCTATATTTCGAATACTGCTGGGCTGACGAGGACTTTGGTGTGAACGTGGGAATGGCAGAATTTGAAAACGGCGAGGTCACCTTCGACGAGTTTTATAACGCACATTCCCGCGATGCGTATGAGCTTGCCGCGGACTTGTGGAATCTCGATCTCGAGGAAGAAGGCTATGTTTTTAATGATGAAACAGGGTCGTATGATTACCGTCCCGACGAACCGGACGAAAGCCCGACCATGAGCTGAAAGGAAAACATATGAAACCTATAAACGCTAACGAAGCGTCTTACGAACGCTTTGAAATTCTCGGTCACGATGCGCTTTTTACTTGTCTGCGGATCGACCGGAAATCGCTCCCCGAGGGGGCTTCACGCGTATGATTTGCGCGACGAAGATTCCACGGGAGAAATATGCGAGCTGAAAAGTCACGTCATGGTAAATCATTGGGGCACGGTTATTGTGAAAGAAAAAATTGACGGCGCTGATGAGGGAATCGACCTTGACGAGAATGATTACAACTATCTCGGCGAAGATATGACGCTTGACGAGTTCGCAAATCCCGCTCCGAAAATGGAGCAAACCATGTAATAAATAATTGTGTTGCCTGTGAAACAGTAGAACGCCCATATTCACGGTGCAGCACAACTCCAAATTGAATATATGTTGATCGGTCATCACGGATAAGAGCGTTACTGCTGTTTTGCGACAACGCACAAGGAGGTGATGACGATGAATAGCTTTATGAGTTGGATTGGCGGTAAAAAATCAAGCCGCGATATAATTATTCCGAGATTTCCTCTCTATTATGAGAAGTATATCGAGGTTTTCGGCGGTGGCGGATGGATACTTTTCGCAAAGCCGCCCGGCAACGATCATGAGGTGTTCAACGACGCGAATTCGAATATATCAAATTTGTTTTATTGCGTTCGCGAACACAGCGAGGAGTTGATCGAGAAGCTGCGGTATGTGCTTAATTGCCGTGAAGATTTCGATAGGGTCAAGCATATCATCAGCGAAAAAGCGGAGATTGGCGATGTGCAAAGAGCAGCGAATTTCTATCAGTTGATAAGATATTCATACGCAAGCGGCTGTGACAGTTTCGGCGGCAAACCGCACAGTATGTGGGGCAACTTTCCGCTTATTGAACAGGCTTCGCGGCGGCTGCAAAAGGTCGTAATTGAAAATAAGGATTTTGAGAAACTCATCTCTGCGCAGGACAGCGAGGTGAGCTTTTTTTATTGCGATCCGCCGTATTTTTCGACCGAGGGGTATTACGAAAATGTGGGCTTTACGACTGCCGATCATGAACGCTTACGAAACGCATTGAAAAATATTTCGGGAAAATTTCTTGTTTCATACAACGACTGCCCCGAAATACGGACGCTTTATGAGGGGTACGAAATGTACTCGTATGAGCGCTTGAACAATATCCGTCAGCGGTTTGACGGCGGCAGTATGTTCGGCGAATTATTGATCGCGAATTACGACTTGAACGAAAGGCTGAATATTGATCAGCAAATTTCACTTTACGATTTGGAGGAACAGAATTATGGTGACATTTAACAGCAGAATTACGAAGAACGGGAATATCAAGATGTCGGCACAACTGCGGGAAATCCTTGCGCTCGTGCCGAATGACAGGGTTACGGTAACGATTGACTGCGACGCTCCCGATGAGCTGAAAATCCCGCAGGAATTTCTTGACGAGGCAGGAATTCCCGAGGACGCGGTGCTCGAGGTTTGCGCCTACGATGGGTGATTTTGTCAATATTACTTTACACAATTTTCTCAAAAAAAACGAGTTTTGGTGG
>CAJULF010000116.1 GCA_910587135.1 uncultured Oscillospiraceae bacterium | reverse complement strand
TCTCGCTCTGGAACGTGCTCATTGCCGCGGAAGCGTTCGCGATAAAACCGCTCTCATCTACATCAATACGGTCAAGCAGGAACTGTATGCCTCTGTCCTGCGTCATGGTTTTTGTCTGGTAGGTCACGGAAACTTTTCCGCGGGGATAGCCGCTGGCGCGGTCATAATCTCCGAGCCCGTCCGTCGACAATGTGGGGATTTTCACATCTCTGCCGCCGCTGTATTTTACCTGTCCCGCGTTAGCCTCCATCCAGCCCGAGGTCGCGCCCTCAATAAGCTGACGGTCACAAGCCGCCTGAAAAAGAGTTACTGTTTCAATACTATTTGCCATAATTTTCTCCTTTCATCACTTTGAGTCAAACCCGAAGCCGCTGTTTATCTGCGCTTCAAGGTTGTTGCTGTCCACCGATACGCCGCTTTGTGTGCTGCCCATGAACAGCCCCTGCTGCCCCTTTGCGAACACGTCCGGCTCGTTCTTTTTAAGCTCCTCAAGGAACTCCTTGCCGCCGATGAACGCGCCGTTCTCATACTTGAAGCCCTTGCCCTTGAACTCCTCCAGCACGGATTTCTTTACGCGGTCGTTCGCGAATTTGTACCCGCCTAAAAGCCGTTCCGCCGCGAAATCCGTTTCCTGTGCCATAAGCTTTTCATTGAGCGCCTTTGTGTCGGATTCGTATTTCGCGTTCAGCTCTTCAAGCTGCTTTTTCAGCTCGGCGGAGGTGGTGTCGCTCTTGGAGGCAGCTTCTGCCTTGAGCTTTTCAAGGTCGGCGTTCCTCTGTTCAAACTGCTTTCTGAGCTCCTCCAGCTCGGTGTTCTTTTTTGCCGCGTCCTCCGCCGCGACGAACTCCTTGCCGAGAACCTCTTTGACCTGCGCGGTCTGGTCTGCTGTAAGCTCGATGCCGAGCTTTTTCAGCAGATTTAAAACTTTGTCCATATTTAAAACCTCCTGTAAAAAATGGGTATAATAAACGCGCCCTTTTCGGAGCGCGGTTTATTTAAAATTAAGGGTATAAAATTGCACCCTCGTTTTTTCAAGGGTGCAATGGAATCAATCTATATTTACTGTATTGGGGCATTGAGTACAAAAGAAAAAATGGCTTTTTGAAGGCTCTATATTGCTTTTTAAAACCCCCTTATTACATTTTGGGCATTTTACCTTTTCTCCTTTGCGTAAGGCTATGATCAATTTAAGGGATTTGTTATTTTCCATAAGGTTTACGCCTCCATTTGTAATCAGGATATAATCTCTTTACTTCTTTTATTATATCCTTTTTTGCAGAAAAAGTCAAGTCACCATGCAGATAAATATATTCAGCCGCAAAACAATGTGATTCCGCCCATTGGTTACCACCGATATGGTATTTTGAATGTATAGTTTCATGAATAATTGTGCTTGCAGTATTCTTTATACTTTTTGTGTTGGCAGCATAAATTACAATTTGATTACCAGTTGTATATCCTCTGATATCTTTTGGCGCTTCAGATGTATAATTTATTTCAACTGAAATGTTGCTGCTTACGATGTATTCAAGCGCTTCTTTACCGATATTGTTTTTGTTCAAGGCATTATATAATTTCCTGGGGGTCATAGCATCTCCTTTGACAGGTGGGTATATTGTAAGCAAATCGCTCAATTTTGCATAATTTGTACTTTCTTTTCGCACTGCCCAAGTTGACTTCCCCGCGAGGTGTCGGTCATAGCCTTGAACGAACGTCCGCTCATACTCGGTGTACGTTCCCGCAGCCTTGCAGAAATCCTCGTATATATCTTTCTGCCGCCGGAGCTTGATTGAAGCGGCGGTGAATGTATCCTTATTCCCCGCGGCGTCGGCGGCAATGCAGCGGTCTTTCTGCTTGCGCATGACACGCTCCATTTTGCGCATCTGCTGCTGTGCCTGATACGCTGTGTATGTTCTGCCCTCATAAGTAAAGGGTGGCGGGTCTATGTTGGCGAGCTCCTCCTCGGTGTAGACGGGTTGACTGATCCCCATTTTGATCGGGAAAGCATCATGACGGCAGTTGTAATCCTCAATCAGAGGTCGGACAATAAGCTCGTACTGACTATTCGGGAACTGCTTTCCCTGATAGACCGCGTGCGACGGACGCGCTCCTATATGCGCTGTAATTTCCCAGCCGTCCGCTCCGAATTCCTCCGCGTTCTGCTCAGAAATGCGCTGCGTGACCTGCGAAACGCTTGTCATCAGAGCGCGGCGAACAGCTACTTCAATTCTATCAGAGCGTCCGCTCTCATAATAAACCGTGCGCAAGCCGCTGTCCGAAAGCGCTTTGCAAGCCTGCCGAATGGCTGTATTGTAGTCCGTAACGCCGCTTGCAACTTTCA
>CAJULF010000115.1 GCA_910587135.1 uncultured Oscillospiraceae bacterium | reverse complement strand
ACACGGAGCGAAGCGGAGAGTTGACCGCGCGGCGTCTTGCGGAAAAATTCTTTTAAATAAGGAGATTAAAATGAAAGACGATTTATTGCAGCGGATAGAGGAGTTAATGCCGCAGTTTTCAAAAAGTCAGAAGCTTATTGCGGGTTATATTCTGGAGCATTATGAAAAGGCGGCGTATATGACGGCGCTTAAGCTCGGGAACGCGGTGAACGTGAGCGAATCCACGGTGGTGAGGTTTGCGATAGAGCTTGGATACGAGGGATATCCGCAGCTTCAGCGTTCATTGCAAAGCCATATAAAAAACAGGCTGACATCGCTTCAGCGCATGGATGTGGCAAGGAACAGAATAGGTGATATGGACCCCGTGGAGGTCGTGCTGACGCAGGATATAGACAAAATAAGGCGGACTATCGGCGATGTGAACAGAGAGGATTTTGCGGCGGCGGTGAACGCGATAATATCCGCAAAACGGATATATATTCAGGGCGCGATGTCGTCGAGCATACTGGCACGGTTCATGCATTATTATTTAAGGCTGATACTGGATAAGGTGACCTTTATCGGCTCGGTGGGAACAAGCGAGATATATCAGCAGATGCTGCACATAGGAGATGGCGATCTGCTGGTGGCGATGTCTTTTCCGCGGTACGCTTCGGGAACTATTCAGGCATGCAGATTTGCGAGGGACAGCGGCGCGAAAATTATTGCAATTACAGACAGTGAAAATTCCCCCCTTACCCCGTTGGCGGATATCTCGCTGTATGCCTATTCGGATATGGTGTCGTTTGTGGACAGCCTTGTCGCGCCCATGAGTCTTATTAACGCGCTTATCGTTGCCGTTTCGGACAGAAACACCGAAAGCGCGGAGCGGAATTTCGAGAAGCTGGAAAGGCTCTGGGAGAATAACGGTGTGTATAAAAAAGATGTGTGAAGTCGGTTGCGGTGTGCGGGCTATGGCTGACTAATACAGAGCGCTTTTATGACCGCGTTACGCATTGTCGCGGCTGTAAATCAGCATTTAAATCGGGAGAAAGCATGGGAGATATAATTGTAGTGGGCGGCGGAGCTGCCGGTATGATGGCGGCGATCTCCGCGGCGGAGAACGGCGCGGAGGTCGTTATAACAGAGGGCAACGAGCGGCTCGGGCGTAAGCTGGGCATAACGGGCAAGGGCAGGTGCAACCTCACAAACGATTCGGATATCGATGAATTCATGAGGAACATACCTCGGAACGCGGGGTTTATGTACAGCTCGTATTCGGCTTTTAACGCCCGGGATACCATGAGTTTTTTTGAGGAACTGGGAGTGCCGCTTAAAACGGAGCGCGGTCGGCGTGTCTTTCCCGTTTCGGATAAGGCGGGAGATGTTGTAAGGGCACTTGCGGAACGTATACGATCGCTTGGGATAAAGGTCGTGCGCGACAGAGTGACAGGTCTTATTATAGAAGACGGGCGCTGCGCGGGCGTAGTATGCCGAAAGGGGCAATATAAAGCGGGGGCGGTCATAATCGCCACAGGCGGAATGTCTTATCCGCTGACAGGTTCCGACGGGGCGGGGTACGGTCTGGCAAAGCAGGCGGGGCACAGCATAGCCACTCCCGTTCCCTCATTATCAGCACTGATTACGGAGCAGAAATGGGTCGGCAGCGCAGAGGGGCTGAATCTTCGCAATATTTCAATGATTCTGCTCGATAAGCACAGCGGCAAGAAAATTTATGAGGATTTCGGGGAACTGACCTTTACATCGGACGGCGTATCCGGTCCTACTGTTTTAAGCGCGTCGGCGCATATACCTAAGCCCGAACGGGGAAGATATGCGATAAAAACAGATCTTAAGCCCGCACTGTCCGAAAAACAGCTTGACGCGCGTATATTGCGGGATTTTTCGGAGCGCAGGGGCAATCGGTTTGACGAGAGCCTTCGCGGTTTGCTGCCCGCCCGGATTATTAGCGCGATTGTGGAGCTGTCGGAGATATCTCCGGACAAAAAGGTGGATGAAATCACAAAAGAGGAGCGCAAGCGACTTGTGCGGCTGCTTAAGGGTATCACGCTTGACATCGCGGGATTTCGTCCCATTGAAGAGGCTATCGTTACACGCGGCGGCGTTTCGGTAAAGGAAATATCCCCCAAGACTCTTGAGAGCAAGCTGTGCGAGGGGCTGTATTTCGCGGGAGAAATAATCGATGTGGACGGATATACGGGCGGCTTTAATCTTCAGATAGCCTTTTCTACGGGCAGGGCCGCCGGTCTTGCGGCTTCAAACAGAACAAATGAAAAGCAGCAATAGAAAAACAATTGCCGTCAGCTTGCAGAAAAGCCTATTTACAACACAATGTCGGCGCATCAAATATCAAAAAGCGCACATTTGCCGTATGGCAAATGTGCGCTTTTTGATATTTCAGTCTGTAGAAAAAGTCCGGCAAAGGCTGGACTTTTTTTATTTAATGTGGTA
>CAJULF010000114.1 GCA_910587135.1 uncultured Oscillospiraceae bacterium | reverse complement strand
CGCTCACTCCGCGCGTTTGCGGAAACCGGTCATAATTTGCTGCGCAAATTATGACGCTTTTTGAAATTTCATGCGCCGACATTGCGCAGCAAATAGGCTTTTTTACAACTGGTTGACGTACGTTGACGTACCTACAGTACGTCAAGCAGACTGTATATAAAGGTTGACTTGAATTGGATTATTTAAAAAATTTCAAAATTTCCGCAAGCACGCGCCGTTCGCTGCGCTCACTCCGCGCGATTGCGGAAACCGGTCATAATTTGCTGCGCAAATTATGACGCTTTTTGAAATTTCATGCGCCGACATTGCGCAGCAAATAGGCTTTTTCTACAGACTGGTTGACGTACTTACAGTACGTCAAGAATTTGTTCATTGTCATCGGAAAAAATTTGTTTCGCCATTCGGACGTTTCGGGCTATGTGGACAGGTTCTGAAAATATACGGGACTGACAGGCGGTGGAGCAGTGAGCAGGAGTTACAGGAAATTCGCGGTCAGCAAGGACAGAAACAGCGCTTACGGAAAGCGGGCGGCAAACAAGGCTGTAAGAAGGGAAAGAGACGCTTTGCACGGCGGACGCTTCAAAAGGCTTTATTGCAGCTGGAATATCTGCGATTATCGCGTAAGGCAAAGGTATTACACCGCTGAGAAATTCAGGCGCAAGTGGTTTGACAGCAGCGACGGGGAGCTCGATTGGGAACGCCGCCGATTCCGCTGCTGGAAAGACGCTTACAGGGCTTGGAAGCGGTGGAATATAATGAAGTGATGGGCGGCAGTTAAAACTTACAATTATGAGCTTTATCGATCGGAACGTTCGGTTTTTGGGGGCTGCCTCAGCTCTCCGAAAAAAGACTATTCCATTTGGAAGCCCTATTCCGCAATTTGCATAAAAATTCAAGGCGCAACAACATTTTCAATACGAAGCAACACAAAAATTATATGGCAAAGGCGCTGAGAGCAGACGTAAACTGCCTCCCACGCATGAATTTCCCGAAATCCAACGTGAAAGCGCAGCGCAACTAAGTGAAGCGGGGCTTTCACGTTGGGAGAGGGCTGCTTGTAGAAAAAGCTTATATGCCACGCAATGTCGGCACATGAAATTTCAAAAAGTGTCATAATTTGCACAGCAAATTATGACCGGTTTCCGCAATCGCGCGGAGGTGATTTTGCGCATTATGCGCGTGGATGCTTGTGGAGTTATGCGGCTGTTTGCGCAAAATCTCGCGCAGCGAACGGCGCGTGCTTGCGGAAATTTTGAAATTTTTTTAAATAATCCGCTTTAGGTCAACATTTATATACAGTCTGGGGCTGCTTGCAAAGCAAGCAGCCTCGGTTCGGGAAATTCTTTAAAACAGGAGAAGTCATGACTGAAATAACGATAACCAAAAACGACGCTGGGCAGCGTGCCGACAGATTTTTAGCGAAGGCGTACCCGAATCTTACCCCGCCGCTTGTGTGCAAGCTGATGAGGAAAAAGCGTATAAAGCTCAACGGAGCTAAGACAGAGCCTAACGTGAAGCTGAAGGAGGGTGATGTCTTCCGGTTTTATTTGGGTGAGGAGCTGCTGTCAAAGGAGACCGCAAAGCGCGCTAACGATTTTCGCGAGGTATCGTCGGATATAGCGGCGGTATATGAGGACGAAAATATACTGTTGGTGAATAAGCCTGTCGGAATGCCCGTTCACGAGGATAACGACAATACCGCGGACACGCTGATAAACCGAATTTTGTGTTATCTGTGGAAAAAAGGGGAGTATGATCCCGACAGTGAGCGGAGCTTCACACCCGCGCTTTGCAACAGGATCGACCGCAACACCTGCGGGATAGTTATAGCGGCAAAGAATGCGGAAAGCCTGCGCGTGCTCAATCAGAAGCTGCGCGACAGGGAGCTTGTAAAGTTGTATTTGTGCGCTGTGAGCGGTGTTCCCAAGCCGCGCGAAGCAACTCTCACAGCGTATTTGCGTAAGCTGTCGGAGGAAAACCGCGTGGTGATAACGGACAGAAAAGCTCCCGACAATCTCACCGTAAAGACAAAGTACAGGGTGCTGGAAACACGAGGAGAACCGCCCGTCAGCCTTGTGGAGGTTGACCTGCTTACGGGGCGCACACATCAGATACGCGCCCATTTCGCGCATATGGGCCACCCGCTGCTCGGCGACGGCAAATACGGTGACAATCGGCTGAACAAGCAGCTTGGATTCAGGTATCAGGCGCTTTGCTCATATAAGTTGATATTCAGGTTTACCACCGATGCGGGCTGTCTGGAATATCTTAACGGAAAAGAATTTGCGGTGGGAGATACGGAAAGCATTCAATTTGTAAAGATGTTTCGGCGGCTTTAACGGGGGCAGTCGGTCAGAAACGGTATCATAATTCGGCGCGTAAAACTTTGAATGTTTTTTAATCTGTTTTGCAGAAAAAGCATATCTGCCACACGATATCGATGCATAAAATTCCAAAAAGTTCACATTTGCCGAATGGCAAATATGAACGGTTTCCGGCAGCCTGTAGAAAAAGCCTATTTGCCGCGCAATGTCGGCGCATGAAATTTCAAAAAGTC
>CAJULF010000113.1 GCA_910587135.1 uncultured Oscillospiraceae bacterium | reverse complement strand
TTATCAGACGCGGACGTTGAAAGGCTTTTTGGGAAAACGTATGTAAACGGTATTACCCCATCCGAGCTTATAGAGGGATTTCTGGGCGATCTGCTCGACGGAACCTATTCTAATGGAAGCGATGAAAGAATGCTCGCCGACGAGTATTTTGAAAGGTGCTGCTATGGTATGGGAGCCGATTACACCTTTCTGCGCTGGGCGCTTGAGTGTGAGTATTATGATAATATAATTGATCTGATCGATGATCGTGACGTCTGTGTTGATGTGTTAGCCGCGGGGCAAAATGGATGGAATGCCAGAATGACGCCTGAGGAAATCAAAAAAGAAATTGCCGAGTTCAAGGAAGATTTACAAAGGTTTGAGGAAGAAATCCTCAGCTACTACAACGAATACGCCGAACACGAGAAGCGCTGCGGAAGAGAGCCGCAGCCGCTTGAAGACGGTATTGAAGAAATGCGGCAGTACCGCAGGGCGCTTGATGAAATGCTGCAGAGTATGAGCGGAAGCGGCGAGAGCGAAGAATGCGCCGAGGACGACGAACAGTTTGAACCCTAACGGTTAAACGCCCGAAAGGGCTTTAACGGCATAGACAAGGTAGCTCCTTGAAAAGGCGGTTGGTGTTCTCCCCGCCTTTTTCTATGCCAAATACAACTTGGAGGACACACTATTATAATATAATGCTCAAAGAGCAGGAGGACACAATTATGAAAGAAAGAATTATCGCGATCGCAAACCAGAAAGGCGGAGTAGGCAAAACAACTACTGTCGTAAATATAGCGGCGGGGCTTGCCGAGCAGGGCAAAAAAGTGCTTTGTATTGACCTTGACCCGCAGGGTAATCTGAGTGATTATCTCGGATATGACTTTTCGCTGCCGCGTCCCACGGTGGTCGACGTTTTCAAGGGAAACGCGGCGCTGTCGGATTGTATCGTAACATGCGAAGCGGAGCATATTGACTACATAGCCGCGGATATCACGCTGGCGACGGCGGATATGTTCCTCGCGCAGACCATGTGCAGGGAGCAGGTTCTGAAACGCGCCCTCGACGCGGACAAGTCCGCGGACAGGTACGATTACATTCTGATAGATTGCCTGCCGTCGCTCGGAGTGCTTGTCACAAACGCACTCTCGGCGGCTGACGGTGTGATCATTCCAGTTCAGGTGCAGAAATTCGCGCTGAACGGTATCGTGCAGTTTGAGGATATTTTCAATTTGGTGAAAGAAAACATCAATCCCGCGCTGAATATCGTCGGTATCCTTGAAACAATGACCGACGGTACGAATATGGCGAGGGAAGTAGACAAGGCACTTAAAGAACGCTATGACGTTCTTGTTTTCAATACGTCGATAAGCAAGCGCATAGAAGCTGCCAACAGCACCGCCGAGCAGAAATCTCTTATAACGAAACGCAGCAGTGTTGTCGGCGATCAGTACAGACAGCTTGTCGCGGAGCTTCTGAGCAAGGAGGAAAATTGAAATGGGTTTTAATCTGGGGACTTCGGGCAACAGCAACAAGCTCAGCATGACGGACTTCTTGGGCGGCGCGAACAGTGCCGCCCCTGCCGCTGAAAAGGAAATAGATATAAATTCGCTTGTGCCGTGGGAAAATCAGCCGTTTAAAATGTACAGCGAGTTTAAACTGAACGAGCTTGCAAATTCCATAAAAGAAAACGGACTGCTCTCCCCTATTATTGTTTGTCCGATAAATGACGATGAGGGGAAATACCGCATTATAGCGGGACACAATCGCGTTGAAGCCTGCCGGAAAATAGGTATGACGAGCATACCGAGCGTCGTAAAGGACGTTGACGAGAACCGCGCGAAGCTGATGATGGCGGATACCAATCTGTGTCAGAGGACGGAGCTGCTGCCCTCCGAAAGAGCATACGCGTACCGTGCGCAGCAGGAGGCGCTTCAAGCCCTCGGGAGCAAGCGGGCAACAGCGGAGATAGCCGACAACTATGACGAGGATCGCAGGACGATACAGCGCTACATATCGTGTGCGCGGTTATGCCCCGAGCTTATGGATATGCTCGACAGCGGACGGCTTATTTTTGCCGCCGCAGTCAAGCTGTCGGGCTTGAATCCAAAGGTGCAGGAAACCATAGGATTGGTGTTGGAGGACAAACCGAAGCTGAAAATAAGCGCGGATCAAGCGAATGAGCTTGTAAACGAGCTTGGAGATATGCAATATGTTACATCTAAAAAGGTACTTGAGCTGCTCTCGCCGAGGAAAAGCGCCGAAAAAAACGCTCCCGCCGCAAAAATAACTCTCAGCCGCAAAGAAGTTACGGAGATAATCGGAGAGGATATGTCAAACGACGACATATCGGAGTTTTTTTATTTCTGTCTGCAGCACGAGGAGCTGCTTGATGAGTGGCGGCAGCTTGCGGAAGCGGAGAGTGATCCGGACGATTACGATGAATCCGACGATAATGAGATGTAACTTGGAGGTGAGCTTATGGCAGTGTCTCTGAAAAAGAGCGTAAAGGTAGATTTGTCTAAACCCGAGCTTCCGCAGAAAATGCGCGAATATACTCCCATTCACTTGATGGACGAGGAAGAAACGATAAAGAAG
>CAJULF010000112.1 GCA_910587135.1 uncultured Oscillospiraceae bacterium | reverse complement strand
AGGAGAAATTTTTGGAGGAACTTGCAACGGAAAAAGATAATGAAAAAGAAAATATTAACAAGCCCGAAGTGCCGCAGAAACCTACGGAGAGCGAGATTGCCGAGGATAACACCTCGGAGGATAATTCCCGCGAAAACAATTCCGAGATTGATAAAGTAATTATTGATCCCGCCGAAAATTCCGAAAACACTTCGGAAAACAATTCGAATAATTCCGAAACGGAGGTGAATTCAAATGGCGAATCTGTTTAAATCCTTGATTTCGCGCGGAGATGATGACGAAGAGATCGATCTCGAATTTGATCTTGCCAATCCCGAAAACGACTGCTTCGAGCTTCCGCCCGACCGACGGGATAATCAGGTGCTGGCGGTCTGGGGATCGCCGTCCTCGGGAAAAACGATTATGAGCGTGAAGCTCGCGAGATATATTGCAAGCCAAAAGAAAAACGTTATTTTGGTGCTTGCGGATATGTCCGCGCCGCCTCTGCCCTATGTTTGCCCGCCGTCCGATCTCGAAGCGGAAACATCGCTCGGCAATATTCTTGGTGCGGCTCATGTGGACGGAAATCTCATCAGACAGAACGCGATCCTCCACAAGAAAAACGAGTATCTCACCATGCTTGCCATGCTCAAGGGTGAGAACGCTTTTTCCTACGCGCCATATACCGAAACACAAGCGCGGGAATTGCTTTCCGAGCTGCGCCACATGGCGGATTATATCATCATCGACTGCACAAGCAATATCACTAACGACACGCTTTCGGCGGTGTCGCTGATCGAATCCGATGCGGTGCTTCGGCTTGTTTCGTGCGATTTGAAATCTATCAGCTACCTTAATTCGCAGCTCCCGCTTTTGTTGGATAACAAGTTCAACGCGAATAAGCAGTACAAGGCGGCGAGCAACGTTTCGTCCTTTCAGGCTGATGACGAGATCGAGCAGATCGCGGGCGGCGTTAGCTTTAAAATTCCGCATAGTGACGAGGTTTACAAGCAGTTTCTTGCGGGAAATTTATTCGCGGGACTTACCGAAAAAGACAGTAAGGATTTCCGCAGGGCTGTTTCAAAAATCGCAAATGAGGTCTTTGAATTATGAATTTAACAACACAAAGCAGTACGCAAAATCTCTTTTTTAAGAGCGAAAAAAAGCGCGAATTCTCCGATGTTCTGAACGAGGTGCAGTCGTATATTTCGAGCAAATATTCCGCGCTTGTTATCGACGGGATCAATAACGTCAATTCGGGCAATGACGAGGTGAAGCTGCAGGTCAAGCGGTATATCGGGAAATATTTGCTTGATTACCGCATCTCTGTCGAGGGGCTTTCCCAAACGGAATTGGTCGACAAGCTGTACACCGAAATGGCTGAATTTTCGTTCTTAACAAAATATATTTTCGGCACAGGAATTGAGGAAATAAATATCAACTCCTGGGACGATATTGAGGTGCAGTACAGCAACGGAACGAACGTCAAAATAGACGAGAAATTTGAATCTCCCGATCATGCGATCAACGTTGTCCGCCGTATGCTGCACGTTTCGGGAATGGTTCTGGATAACACCTCGCCCGCTATACTCGGACATCTCTCGAAAAATATCCGTATCGCCGTGCTAAAAACTCCGCTTGTGGACGAAGATGTTGGTGTGGCAGCATCAATCCGTATCGTCAACGCGCAGAAGCTCCAAAAGGAAGATTTTTTGAAGTCGGGAACGGCGACCGATGAGATGATGGAGCTGTTATCGGCATTGGTGAGATACGGCGTTTCTACGACCGTAGCGGGCGCGACTTCTTCGGGGAAAACTACATTGACGGGCTGGCTATTGACCACCATTCCGCATGATAAGCGCATTTTCACGATTGAAAACGGATCGAGAGAATTGGACTTGGTGGAGCGTGATGAAAACGGAAAAATCGTGAATAAGGTCGTGCATACAATCACACGCGAATCCGAGGATGACCGCAAATCCATTTCGCAGGACGATCTGTTGGATATGGCGCTGCGCTTCCACCCCGATTATATCGTTGTCGGCGAGATGAGAAGCAGCGAGGCAGATTCGGCTCAGGAAGCGGCTCGAACGGGGCATACCGTAATTACCACAATTCACTCCAACTCATGCGAGTCCACTTGGCGCAGAATGGTGACGCTCTGCAAGCGTAAATATCCGAATGTGGACGATAAGGTAATTCTGAATTTGGTCACGGAAGCCTTTCCAATCGTTGTTTATGCAAAGCAGCTCGAAAATAAGCAGCGGCGAATTATGGAGATTATGGAATGCGAAATTTGCTCGGACGGTTCGCGAAAATACCACTCGCTTTATCAGTATAAGATTTCCGAAAACCGCATGGAGAACGGGAAATTTATCGTCAAAGGCGAGCATGAAAAGGTCGAGGATATTTCCGAATCACTCCAAAGACGGCTGCTCGAAAACGGTATGCCGCGGGGCGAATTGGACGCGCTTATGAAAGGGGGAAAACCAGCGTGAACGCTATATTAACGGTTGCCTGTATCGGCATGGTTGTCGGATTTTTTCTGCTGTTCGGGATCTCGCCGATGGAGTTTACCGAGGGAATTTTTACGCGAATTCTTGCCAAGCCGAACAGCATAAAATCGCAGATTAATGAAGCCACGAAAAGAAAAAAGCCCAATGTTTTCAGGCGCGAGATTTCCGAAGCGCAGGAAATATTGCGGCTCACCAACCGCAC
>CAJULF010000111.1 GCA_910587135.1 uncultured Oscillospiraceae bacterium | reverse complement strand
GTGCGGTTGGTGAGCCGCAATATTTCCTGCGCTTCGGAAATCTCGCGCCTGAAAATATTCGGTTTCTTGCGCTTAGTCGCCTCGTTAATTTGAGATTTTATGCTGTTCGGTTTCGCGAGGATTCTTGTAAAAATACCCTCGGTAAACTCCATCGGCGAGATCCCGAACAGCAAGAAAAATCCGACCACCATGCCTATAAAAGCAACCGTTAATATAGCATTCACACTGATTTCCCCCCTTTCATAAGCGCGTCCAGCTCGCCCTGCGGCATACCGTTTTCGAGGAGCCGCCTTTGGAGCGATTCGGAAATATCCTCCACCTTTTCATGCGTTCCCTTGACAATAAACTTCCCATTTTCCATGCGGTTTTCGGTGATCTTATATTGGTAGAGCGAGTGATATTTTCTTGTTCCGTCGGGACAGATCTCGCACTCCATAATTTCCATGATACGCCGCTGCTTGTTTTCAAGCTGCTTTGCATAAACAACGATAGGAAATGCCTCGGTAACCAAATTCAGAATTACCTTATCGTCAACGTTCGGGTATTTTCTTTTGCAGAGCGTCACCATTCTGCGCCAAGTGGACTCGCATGAGTTGGAGTGAATTGTGGTAATTACTGTATGACCCGTTCGAGCCGCTTCCTGCGCGGAATCAGCCTCGCTGCTTCTCATCTCGCCGACAACGATATAATCTGGGTGGAATCGCAGCGCCATATCCAATAGATCATCTTGGGATATAGATTTTCTATCGTCCTCGCTCTCACGGGTAATTGTATGAACGACCTTATTCACAATTTTTCCGTTTTCATCGCGCTCCACCAAGTCTAACTCACGGGAGCCGTTCTCAATCGTAAAAATTCGCTTATCGTGCGGAATGGTGGTCAACAGCCAACCCGTCAACGTTGTCTTTCCGCTTGATGTCGCGCCCGCAACCGTTGTGGAAACTCCGTATCTCACTAAAGCAGATAACAGCTCCATCATATCGTCGGTCGCCGTTCCCGATTTGAGAAAGTCCTCTTTTTGTAACTTTTGAGCATTGACGATACGAATCGAAGCCGCAACACCAACGTCCTCATCGACAAGCGGTGTCTTTAAAACGGCTATTCTTATGTTCTTGGACAAGTGACCGAGAATCGCGGGCGAGGTATTATCCAGAACCATTCCCGAAACGTGCAGCATACGGCGGACAACGTTTATAGCGTGATCGGGCGACTCGAATCTTTCGTCCAATTTAACGTTAGTACCGTTGGAATATTGGACCTCAATATCGTCCCAGGAATTGATATTTATTTCCTCGATCCCAGTCCCGAAAATATATTTCGTGAGGAAAGAAAACTCCGCCATTTCGGTGTATAGCTTGTCGACCAATTCCGTTTGTGAAAGTCCTTCGACGGAAATTCTGTAATCAAGCAAATACTTCCCGATATACCGCTTGACCTGCAGCTTCACCTCGTCATTGCCCGAATTAACGTTATTGATTCCGTCGATAACAAGCGCGGAATATTTGCTCGAAATGTACGACTGCACCTCGTTCAGAACGTCGGAGAATTCGCGCTTTTTTTCGCTCTTAAAAAAGAGATTTTGCGTACTGTTTTGTGTTGTCAAATTCATAATTCAAAGACCTCATTTGCGATTTTTGAAACAGCCTTGCGGAAATCCTTGCTGTCCTTTTCGGTCAGACCGCCGAAAAGATTACCCGCGAGAAACTGCTTGTAAACCTCATCCGAATGCGGAATTTTAAAGCTAACGCCGCCTACGATCTGCTCGATCTCATCATCCGCCTGAAAAGACGAAACGTTGCTCGCCGCCTTGTACTGCTTATTCGCATTAAATTTATTGTCGAGAAGCAAGGGTAATTGCGAATTCAAATACGATATTGATTTCAAATCGCACGAAACCAATCTCAGCACCGCATCGGATTCGATCAGCGACACCGCCGAAAGCGTGTCGTTAGTGATATTGCTTGTGCAGTCGATGATGATATAATCCGCCATGTGGCGCAGCTCGGAAAGCAATTCCCGCGCCTGTGTTTCGGTATACGGAGCATAGCTGAACGCGTTCTCGCCCTTGAGCATGGCAAGCATGGTGAGGTACTCGTTTTTCTTATGGAGGATAGCGTTCTGCTTGATGAGGTTTTCGTCCACATGAGCCGCGCCGAGAATATTGCCGAGCGAGGTTTCCGCCTCGAGATCTGACGGCGGGCAGACGTAGGGCAGAGGCGGCGCGGACATATCCGCCAGCACCAGAATTACATTTTTCTTTTGACTTGCAATATATCTTGCGAGTTTAACGCTCATAATGGTTTTTCCCGATGAGGGCGAACCCCAGACCGCAAGCACCTGATTGTCCCGTCTGTCGGGCGGAAGCTCGAAACAGTCATTTTCGGGGTTGGCGAGATCGAATTCGAGGTCGAGCTCCTCATCGTCATCGCCGCGCGAGATCAAGGATTTAAACAGATTCGCCATTTGAATTCACCTCCGTTTCGGGATTGATGTCGGAATTGTTTTCGGGATTTTCATCGTGATTATTTTCCGGTTCAATAATTACTTTATCGATCTCGGAATTGTTTTTGCGGGAATTATCCTCCGAGGTGTTATCCTCGGCAATCTCGCTCTCCGTATGCTTCTGCGGCACTTCGGGCTTGTTGATATTTTCTTTTTCATTATCTTTTTCCGTTGCAAGTTCCTCCAAAAATTTCTCCT
>CAJULF010000110.1 GCA_910587135.1 uncultured Oscillospiraceae bacterium | reverse complement strand
TCCGCGCAAGGAATTTATTTCCATGGCGTTTCTCGTAATCGGAAATATTCCGCTGCTATATATGCTTAATAAGGCGTGGTTCAATTCGCTGATGAATACCGTTGTCGGGCAAATCGTGCTGGCGGTTTCGGCGGTCGGAATATTTATCTCGACGGCTATCGTCATTAAGCTCACCAAGCCGATTGAATATAAGAGATAAGGGGGAAAATAATGCAGTTTTTATTATTTTTATTTGGCGTTCTGCTTGGAACGGGGCTGTTTATGCTGCTTGCCAACGCGCTGAAAATCCCTTATCTCAAAACCTCGAAAGCGGTAATGAATACGGGGCGCGAGGATAAGAAAATATCCAAAAATATCGAGGCGATACTGCTCGGAATCGCGTCGAAAATCGGAAAAATTATCCCTATGGATAAATATAAAAAATCCCGTCTCGAAAGCACGTTGAAATCGGCGGGAATAAAAATGACCCCCGAAACATTTACGGCGCTTGCGTTTCTGAAAGCCTTTTGTATTGCGCTTTTGGCTGTTCCGTGCGCATTCTTTATGCCGCTGCTTATTCCCTTTTTCATTATCCTCGCCGTTGCGATATATTTTCGTGAAAACGGTAAGGCTGACGAAAAGATGAGAGAAAAGCGTGACGCTATAGAGCAGGAGCTTCCCCGCTTTGTGGCTACGGTAGAGCAGGAACTAAAAACGAGCCGTGATGTTCTGTCGATCATGGAGAACTTCAAAAAACATGCGGGAGTGCATTTCGCATACGAACTTGATGTGTGCTGCGCGGATATGCGCAGTTCAAGCTATGAAGCGGCACTTACAAGATTTGAAGCGCGTATCGGATCGGCGCAGTTATCCGATGTGGTGCGCGGTTTGGTATCGGTCATCAGAGGTGATGACAGCGCGGTTTATTTTAAAATGCTCGCTCACGATTTCAAGCTGATCGAACTCCAAAGGCTCAAGGCGAAAGCAGCGAAGATACCTCCGAAAATACGAATTTGCAGCTTCGGAATGCTGATGTTATTTCTCTTGACCTACTTGGTAGTTATGGGAATGCAGCTTCTCGACTCGCTGAGTTCAATGGCGTAACGGAGGTGCGAATGAAAAAATTATTGAAAAGCAAGCGCGGCGAGGGGTATTTCGATGTTGTCATAATTGTGTTGGTGGTCGTTATGGTCATCGCGCTTATAATGGCAGTCGCGCCCGTTGTGTCTGCGAAAATTCAGCTTGATAATTACGCCGACGAGCTTGTGCGCGAGGCGGAAATATCCGGTCGGATCGGCTCGGAAACCACAGCACGGGCACAGGTGCTGACGGAACGCACGGGCATCACGCCCAAGATCGAATGGTCTCGAACGGGCAAAGTGCAATTAAATCAAGAATTCACGGTTACTTGCACTTATAAAATGGATATAGGGTTCGGCGAGTTCGGGAGCTTTCCCGTGACGCTTACCGCAAAGGCTTCCGGTAAAAGCGAGGTGTATCACAAGTGAAAAAAATATTACGGTTACTTCGCTCAAAAAAAGGCTTCACCTCCGCGCCGTGGGCTGTGGCTCTGGCGCTTGCGGGAATGATGTTTTTTGTGACGATATGGCAGCTCGTGCGGCTCGTTACCATTTCGGCTGGCGTTCAGGACGCGGTACAGTCGGCGGTGATCGCGACCTCGGTCGGAAATTACAGCAATGTCTATGACGGCGTTCGCGAGGGATATTCGGGCGGGTATCGGTTTTCGGGAAACTCATGGAAATCGGCAATATCTACGGGCGACGTATATGGTCGGTTGGATCAACTGCTCGGACTGCAAAGCAGCGGCGGTAAGCACGTTAAAAGCAATTCGGACGGTACGGAATTCGCTGTTTATGGGCTTTCCGTCAATGTGGATAACGCACAGTTCGCACCGACCTCGGGAGATATCCCGCAGTTCTCCGCGACGTCGTATATTACGCTGGAAGTCCCGCTTTCATTCTGCGGAGATATTTTGCCGCCGATGAAGATCAGGCTATGTGTGAAGTCCAAGTACACACCGAAATTCGATACTAATCCCACTTAAAGTTTCATAAAAAAATAAAAATAACGATATAAAACAAGCCACATTAAGGCGAATAATCTAAAGTGGGATTAGTATAGCGAATATCCACAGGAAAATGAAAAAGTTTTGTCATTTCCGTAGAAAACAGTTTTTTTGACTGGATAAATTTTCCCCGATATGGTAAAATGCAGATAACAGCAAAGCACCGACATGAAAGGAAAAGGTGATTTTATGACAATGAAAACAAAAAGAGGTCTGGCGGTAGGCGGCGGAACGGTATTATGCGCGGCGCTCGCAATACTCATAGCAGCAAGGTTCGCACCCGAACCCGAGGCAGCGGCTCCCGACACTTCCGATATAAGCTCAACAACATCGATAAGCGTGGAGATATCCACCGCAAAGCATGAGGAAACCAAGCCGATTGAGATAGAAAATCCCGCGGAAAGCATAATCGTACCCGACAACAGCACTCCTACCGAGAGTGATCCCGAAAAGGAAGCAGCGGACTTCATTGAGGACGGCGGCATCGAAATAAATCAGGACTTCTCCGAACCCGAGAAAACGGAGAATGCTCCGCAGAACGAACCGCCCGCTCCCCCGCAGATCGAGGACGAGGAAATGCTCACAAACCCCAACAAAGAGCCGACCTACGAACCCGAACAGACCGAGGTCAATCAGCCGGAAACACCTTCGGATACTCCCAAACATGGAGATACCAAAGATGGAATGA
>CAJULF010000109.1 GCA_910587135.1 uncultured Oscillospiraceae bacterium | reverse complement strand
CTTGTATTATACTTCTTTGAGAATTTGGTGTCAAGTTTTATTATACAACATCACACTTTAACTGCGGAAAGCGAAATGCTGATTACGATCATGTCGTGCTTCGCCCAGGCGGAGTCGGAGTCCATCAGCAAAAACGTATCCTGGGGAGTACGGCAGAGCTTCAAAAACGGTAACGTGCCGATGCAGTACGCAAGGCTGCTCGGCTACCGAAAGGGCAGAAACGACGCTCCGGAAATTGTTCCCAATGAGGCGGAGGTCGTCAGAGAAATATACCGCTGCTATCTCGACGGAATGAGCATGAATCTGATCGCCGACAGGCTGAACGCAAAGGGCTTGACCACAAAGGGAAACGGCTCACCCTACCGAAAAGCGGTAATTCAGCGGATTCTTACCAATGAAAAATATACAGGCGACGCGCTTCTGCAGAAAACGTATGTAACCGATTGTATCACTAAGAAAACCCGAAAAAATAATGGCGAGCTTCCGATGTATCTGGTGAGGAACCACCGCGAGCCGATTATCTCCCGCGCCGACTTCAATCGGGTACAGGAAGAAATGGCGCGGCGATCGGCAAAGCGAGTAATCGCGGATAAGCTCACCAAAGGCAGGCAAGGCAAGTACAGCGCGAAATATGCCCTCTCGGAACTGCTTATCTGCGGGGAATGCGGGGAGCATTACCGACGGGTGACATGGACGGCAAAGGGCTTTAAGGAAATCAAGTGGCGCTGTGTAAGTCGAATTCAATACGGTAAGAAAAAATGCCACAGCTCGCCTACCGTAGATGAACAGGCGCTTCACAGGGCAATTTTGAGCGCTATCAATGAATTCTGCACGGTCAAGGACGATGTGGCAAAGGCGCTTCGGGAAAGCATAACCGAGGTGCTTAATCCGAATCAAAACGGGAGCGTTCAAGCGGCGCAGCATCGGATCGACGAGCTTGCGCGGAATATGGACGAGTTGATAAAGCTGGCGACTGTTCCCGAAACGGCGGAAACCGCGATGACAGACATTGCACGGTTCAGCGAGGAAATGAAAACACTGCGAGAGTTCATCGAAACCGAAAAAGCGAAGCAGATGACGGTGTGGAAAGGCTCCGCTGAGCTTGACGCGATTTTGGAACGTCTCGAAAACGAGGATTTCACCTTGACCGAGTACGACGATGTGGTGACGCGGCAGCTTATCGAAAAAATCACGGTCGAGAGCAAGGATATCATTACGGTACGGTTCAAGAGCGGGTTTGAAATCAGAAAGGAGCTTGATATTGGAAATTGAAATCCCCGTATGGCTTTATGAAATGCTGCTTATAGAGGCAGCGAGAACGGATTCCGCGGCGGGAGCCCCGCTGGCAATTGAAGAAATCGTGGAATCCGCTTTCAGAAAATTTATGGAGAGGAATGATGATAATGTCAACCAATGAGAAAAAAGGTATTACGGTCAAGGTCGACGCGGAGCTTCACGCCGAGGTGCGGCAATATCTTGAAGAACACGAATTGACGATGGCAGAGTTCGTCGCGCAAGCGCTTCGTGATGAACTTCATCCACAGATAAGCGCAAAGGAGGACAAGAACATGGGTAATATGAGAACGATGGCGTTTCAGGTGCCGGAGGAGCTTTTCCAAAAAATCAAGGATTATCTGCAGCGCAACAACATGACGCAGAAGCAGTTTGTGATCGGGCTGATTGAGAACGAGATTGAGCGTGATCTGGCGCAGCGGCAAGCGGCGAGCGAGTCTCTCCAACTGATTCCGAGGAAATAAGAGAGGAACGCACGGAACAGCAGGAAACAGCCGCTGTGGGCGATTGTGAGGCGGTTTCCGATAAGGTAGAGGAACAACCCGAGGAGCAGGAAAGTACCGATTTTTCGGACGATTTTGACGACGAGAACGAGGAATCCGAAAATCCCGATGAGGACGAGGATTTGGACGAAAGCGAGGATCAGGACGAGGGCATGGGTATGGCAATGGGGATGTAGAGGAAAGAAAAGCGGCTTGACAGATATAGACGGACGGTTGTAGCTCGTACGTCTTTGTCTGTCAGGTTGTACATAGGAGCGGAGATAGGATAAATTCCGCGTCAAGCTTATGTAAAATTGCACAAGCAGCAGTGTCGTATTTTGTCTAAAAAAGAGATTTTGTTGCCATTCACGCAGGAATATTGCCATTCACGCAAATCGCGCAAAAATGGGATTGAAAAATAGAACAAAGTATACTATAATATGTTTAGGTAAATTTGTCCAACAGAGGATAATTGTATATTATCTGCTATTACAGAAATTACAGTTCTGAATGCCAAACATATTTGAGAGCTGAGCAATTTTTTCCATACGCGAGACGGATGGCGAAGGCTTGCTGACACAAGTCGAGAACGACAATGAGGCGTATGGGGAAAAAGGCAAGCGGAAATGTTAATTTTGAGCGAAACGGTACACTAGTTTGTAGTTTGGTTTCCACATGGCTAACACATTACATATTGTTAAAGATTCTAATATCCTGAATTGAAAGCATCGAAAAATTCATGGATGTAACTATAGCTAGGTATATTTTATTGAATTGAGAGGATTTTGACAAGATGGATAATTTGAATATGCTGATTACTTTATATTTGGATCATTATCAGGACAATAATGATAGCATTAACCGCGAGTTGTTTAATGACATCACTTGGTCGCCGTTTGACTGTATCCATTTTACTAATGCAAAGTCACTTGAAGAGCTTTGTGGGGATAATGATCTTCATAGATACCATTCTTCTAAGAGCCTGTTTAGTATCTTTTGAGAATAATGCGGATAAAAGCCAGCGAAAA
>CAJULF010000108.1 GCA_910587135.1 uncultured Oscillospiraceae bacterium | reverse complement strand
TGGGACCTCTCTCACATAAGAATCTGCCGCTTGCGATGTTCCTCGAAAAGGACGATCTCGGCTACACCGCATGGACAGGCTCGAAAGATTCCTATATGACCGACAGCGATATTATTCAATATCTCGGAGTCGGGATCGTTTCGTTCAAGGAGAAAGAGGAAGAAGTCGAGGTCACCTCGAGCGATTACGAGTACCGCGTCGACACGGATGTATACACGAGTATCACCGTGACAGGCGGCGAGCATACTCCCGACAACCCCGTGACCGTGCGGTTTTACATCAAGAACAAAGTGTATACCGTAAGCAATATTGTTTACCCAAAGGGCGCTTCGCAGCTCGTCTGGTGCAAATGGCATACTCCCAATACCGAGCAGACCGTGAATATCCGCGTGACAGTCACGGGCGGCGCGTCCGCGAGCAAAACCAATATTACGGCGAGCATCGTCGATCTCAATAAGAATCCGCCTCCCGATCCGACTGCCGATGACCGTAACGACGGATTTCGCGCAGTTTCAATCCCCAACAAGCCGCAGCGAACCTCGGCGGTTTGGAGCGTATGGAGAGCGCGATGGATTCCCGATTGGGTGTGGAATTCAAATTGGCATTGGGTAGGCTCGTTTGAGGACGGATATTGGGTTGATTATGGTTATTGGGTCGACGAGGGCGAATGGGAGTTCTATACGAATTCCTATTCTGTTTCCATGAACGCAAATATGCGTATCACCTGTGACGAGAAAAATCCGACCGCTGTCGGCAGAACAATGAAGTCGGGGTACGGAATTAACGAAAAAGTTACCGCTTCAATTTCAGGAAACGGCGAGCATACCGAGCTTCAGAACGCGGTCGCCTACTTCCCCGAGTTTTATTACCAAACCTATTGGCGGCTGTTGGAGAAAACGGGCGGTGCGCTTGAATTCCGAAAAAATAAGTATAGCACCTATAATAATCGAACGCATTTTACACCTATATGGATGCCGGACGGAAGCTATAAGGTGTATACATGGGCAATCGACTGCTGGACTCCCGCGGGAATGCTTTCCGCAAATCTGACCGACAGCTTAACGATTAAAGGCAATGTATTTGACGATTGGCATATTGCTCCGTCGTACTGAGAAAGGAAATGATGATTATGAAAAAGAAAGTTATTAGAATTATCAGCGTGGTAATGATTATGATCGTTGCAATGACCGCTATGTCTATCTGCGCTTTTGCAGAGGGCGGCAATGTTGCGGGAGCGATCGAGGGTACATGGAAGTCCGCATCGGGGCAGATAAAGCAGGTCGTGAACAATGTTGTGTTCCCGATCATAGACGTGATTCTGGCGGTATTTTTCTTTGCAAAACTTTCGATGTCGTATTTTGATTATCGGAAATCGGGGCATTTCGAGTGGGCAGCTCCCGCAATTTTATTCGCCTGTCTTGTATTTACATTGACCGCGCCGACGTATGTCTGGACGATCATAAATATCTGATTTTTGTTGGTTTTGGTAATAGATTTCCGCTCCCCGAAATGGTATAATGTCCGTTGAAAGGGGGCGGAAAAATGCGCCGAAAATACATTCGAAAAATATTTCTTGGCAAGATACATCCGGCTGATTCGTGCGGATTCGAGAACGAGGAATACGAAAAAGGCAGACCGAGTTTACAAAGCTATACCGCGAAATTCAAGCATTGCTGCCGGACGACAAGAAGAAAATGCTGGAGCTATTATGTGATGCGCATACGGCAATGCAAACGGAGATCGTTATCGACGGATTTTGCAACGGCTTTAAATTGGGCGCGAATCTTATAGCGGAGAGTTTATATTCCACAGACAAGTAAACCAAGGCGGCGTTCGATATATCGGGCGCCGCTGTTTTGGAGGTGAAAAAAATATTCTTTTTAGACGTAGGTGCGGATTTTGTGACCAAAATATTTGATTGCTTTTCCGACCTTTTATATCAGAAAATAATCGCGCTGCTCGGCGACTTTTTCGGCGTTATGAACGCGACGGGATATGATCTGTTTGGACTTCCCTGGGTAAAGCAGATCGTGCAGCTTTTCAGCAATCTCGGCTGGGCGCTGTATGTGGTGGGGCTCGTGGTCGCACTGTTCGAGTTTGCGATAGAGTCGCAGAACGGGCGCGGCGATCCGAAAGCACTCGCGCTGAATATTATAAAAGGATTTTTCGCGGTAAATTTGTTCTGCACGGTTCCCGTGCAGTTATACGGATTTACGGTGGCTCTGCAAAGCAGTATGTCTGGCGATATGACGAGTTTGATAAGTCCCGAGGGCAGCGGAACGCTGCTGAATGCTTGCCTTGACGTGATCAACGGATTCTTATTTGGTCCGCTGCTTGGTATTCTGATCGCCGTGATGATGGGATATTCGGTTATCAAGGTATTCTTTGCGAGCATCAAGCGCGGAGGAATTCTTTTGATCCAGATAGCGATAGGTTCTCTGTATATGTTCAGCGTACCGCGTGGATTTAACGACGGTTTCGTGATGTGGGTAAAGCAAGTGATAGCGACCTGTCTGACAGCGTTTTTGCAGTCAACCATGCTGGTTTGCGGACTTATTTTGTTTAAAGATTATTGGCTGCTCGGCTTGGGAATTATGCTCGCGGCGGGAGAAATTCCGAGGATCGCGGGAATGTTTGGGCTGGAAACATCGATACGTCCGAATATAAACGGCGTGATCAATACGGCGCAGTCGGCGGTGCATCTCAAGCAGATGGTGACCGCCGTCGCCAAAAAGTAAGGGGGTATCAGAAACATTATGTACATTTATCCCGACAACCTCAAAGCGGCGCCTATGCTGTTCCTGTGGCGGCTGAAAGACCTCGCCGTGATCGGGATCGGCGCGCTGATCGCCGTGTTCGCTATGGCACAGACGGGGTTCACGATACCGCTGATCGCAACTATTGTTTACGGCTTTCTGGCGATACGATTTGAGGACACCAGCATTCTCGATTTTATCAAATTTGCCGTGAAATATTTTTTTATCGAACAGCAGGAATATCGATGGAAAATTTAGTCGAGTTTTTAAAAAATATGGCTGGACTTTTCAAAACGGTTGTGGTAAAATGATTTTGTCAATATAACTTTACACAATTTTCTCAAAAAAATCTAGTTTTTTGG
>CAJULF010000107.1 GCA_910587135.1 uncultured Oscillospiraceae bacterium | reverse complement strand
TTTCAAGCCTTTTTTAGGCTTTTTTTATTTTCCGCATTCTACCTGTCAAATAACAGATAAGGAAGCTCAAGCTCAAGAAGTTCGCCGCGCAGCGTTCGCAGCTCGTTCAGAGAGTATTCCGCGGTTTCAAATCTGACTTTTTCATGGCCTTTCAGGAAATCATAACGGGTGCTGTTTTCATCAGTTATCATTACCACCGGCACATAATTGTTCTGCCCGAATTCGCCGTCAAGGTAATACCCCGCGTAATCGTCGGGATAATCGCGCGTGCCCCGCTCGTTTAATTCAAAGCTGCCGTAGAGCATATCAAGGGCTTCGGATGCGGAAACGCTGTTCGATTGCAGCAGCTGTATAAAAATTATATTATATTCCACAGGCTTTGTCAATGCCTGTGCCTGACAAAAAACACCGCCGCTTTTTGTGCAATTTGAAAAACCTCCGAGGATCGCTCCCCGGAGGTTTTTTATTACATCTCTACTTTGAGACCCTCGGCGCTTCTTACCTTGAAGTTCTTTGCCGTGCCGCTTGCGGTAACCTTAATAGTGTCTCCGCTGCGGGTTGCCGTAAGGCTGAGCACCTCTTTGGACTCGCTGTCGTATATCTTCGTTTCGGCGGTCTTGCCGTCTTCAAGCTGATAGATCACGATATCCGCGTTCTCCGCGTAATCGTAGGTGAAGCCGCGCTTGAAATCGCCGTAGGCTATTATGCTGTTCGGCTTCGCCAGCAGCGGCATTGAGAAGTAGTCGTGCTTGGTGGTGTACCACTTTTCGCCCTCGAATACCTCTCCTGTCTGGATATCCGTCCATTTGCCCGCGGGAACGTAATACTGCGCTATGCCCTCCTCATTGAATACGGGAGCGCACAGCAGGCTGTCGCCCAGCATATACTGTCTGTCAAGCGCTGAGCAGGCGGGATCGTCGGAATAATCCACCACCATGGCTCTCATCATGGGAACGCCGCTTGTGTGGGTGTTTATCGCCTGCGTCCAGAGGTAGGGCATGAGCTTGCCCTTGAGCTTGGTGAAGTGACGGAGCACGTCGCAGCTCTCCTCATCGAAATTCCACGGAACGCGGTAGGAGCTGTTGCCGTGCAGGCGGGAGTGAGTGGACATAAGTCCGAACGCGCACCAGCGCTTGTAAAGATCGGGGGTGCCCTGCGCTTCGAAGCCCGAGATATCATGGCTGAAGAAGCCGAAGCCGCTTAAGCACAGCGACAGACCGCCGCGGAGCGTTTCCCACATGCTCTCGTAATTCGAGAAGCAGTCGCCGCCCCAGTGCACGGGGAATTTCTGACCGCCCACGGTCGCGGAACGCGCGAACAGGCACGCTTTGTCCTTGCCGTAATATTCTTCAAGAACCTCAAATACCGTCTTATTATACAGGTAGGTGTAGTAGTTGTGCATTTTGTAGGGATCGCTGCCGTCGTAATATACGATATCTTTGGTGGGTATCCTTTCGCCGAAGTCGGTCTTGAAAGCGTCAACGCCCATTTCGCAGAGCGCTCTCAGCTTGCCCTTGTACCACTCGCGCGCGGCGGGATTGGTGAAATCCACAACAGCCATGCCGGGCTGCCACATATCGCCCTGCCATACCGAACCGTCGGTGGTCTTGAGGAAATAGCCGCCCTTTACGCCCTCGTCGAACATGGTGGAGCGCTGAGCGATATAGGAATTTATCCACACGCATATCTCAAGTCCCTTGGCTTTGAGTCTTTCAAGCATAGCCTTGGGGTCGGGGAACATTCTCTTGTCCCATGTAAGGTCGCACCAGTTGAATTCCTTCATCCAGAAGCAGTCAAAGTGGAAAACCTCAAGCGGGATATCACGCTCCGCCATGCCGTCGATAAAGCTCGAAACGGTCTTTTCGTCGTAATCGGTGGTAAAGGACGTGGTGAGCCACAGACCGAAGGTGTACGCGGGAGTAAGCGCGGGCTTGCCCGTGAGGTTGGTGTATACCGTAAGAACGTCCGCGATCTTCTCGCCGCCGATAACGAAATATTCCAGATGCTCGCCCTGAACGGTGAACGCTACCTTGGAAACAGTTTCGCTGGCTACCTCGAAGCTCACCTTTTCGGGGTGGTTTACAAACAGACCGTAGCTTCTGGAGGAAACATAGAAGGGAATGGATTTGTAGCTCTGCTCGGAGGACGTTCCGCCGTCGTTGTTCCATATCTCAACGGTCTGACCGTTCTTTACGAAGGTGGAGAATTTCTCGCCGAAGCCGTATATGCTCTCGCCCACGCTGATATTCATCATATCGCGCATTATCGCGCCGTCCGCCGTTTCGTCATGAGCGAAAAACTGCTTCATAACGTCCTCGTTCATGCGCTCGTTGGTGCGCCACTGCTCCTCGGTGACGTAGGAGGTGGTGCGCCAGCCCTGCTTGGTAAGCAGCTTATCACCGTAGTAATACTTGATGTCCCACGCGCCCTGTTTTGCAACGACTACTCTCGTTTTGCCCGAGATAAGCTCGAACGCGGAATCGGTCTCTTTTATAACGGGCTTGAAGGAAGCGTCCTCGTACAGCTCGAACGCGGGGGCTTTCTTAACGCGTCCCTTAAAATGGTCAACGGTTACTTTTATAGTGTTTTCAAGAGTAGAGGCAAAGGCGATCTCCAGTACGGGTCCGCCCAAGGTCTGACCGCGGTTGCCTATCCACTGCGCCGTAGCGAGAACGTTTATCGTGTTCTCGGTCGCGGTCACCTCGTACATCTGCGTCGCATAATTTACACCATAGCCGGGCTTGTTAAGCCAAAGTCCGTCCGAATACTTCATAGAAAAAATCCTCCGTATAATAATTTGTTATTATGGGGAATCCGCTCAACACGATGCTTTTAGGTTTTGTGCAATCGTTTACACCGCAAGATACAGTACTCCCGCTTACTTTTTTCCTCAAGAAGCATTTTAACATATCCGTGTAAAAAAACAAAGGGGGATTTTGCGTTTCGGGAAGATATTTATATTTTTTGGGAATTAGTAGTAAGAACGCGGGATATGTATTCGTTCCCATGTCAGGGTAAATTTTAGCGTATGGCACCATGTTACAGTCAACAGGTAAGAAAATTTTTGCTTGACAAGGCGGGGGAAATGGTGTAAAATGTTAGGTAGTCGGACGGGACAGTGTCATGAATTCTTAAAGAAACCGTCTGAAAGTGAAATCTTCAGAGTAAAAACATATTCAGCGCAAGGTTGACCTAAGGCTAATTATTTAAAAAAATTTCAAAATTTCCGCACTCACGC
>CAJULF010000106.1 GCA_910587135.1 uncultured Oscillospiraceae bacterium | reverse complement strand
ATCCCCGACGTGTCTGTGTTGCCGAAATCGTATATTTCGGCGTTATACTTCTTGTCGGTTTCACTTGACGGTACACAGAAATCAATTCCTTTTATGCTGTAAATTCCGTTTTCGGACTGTCCCTCAAACATGTCGCAAAGCATTTCAAGCTGTTCCTGTCCCTTTTGCTGTACGCTTACCACAACAGCGTCGGCGCTGCGGTCGCGGAAATAATCCGCAAGATGTATAGCAAACGAAGTGGTCCCGATGCGACTCTGCGCACCTACGACCGCAACGCTTATTCCGGCTTCGGAGTAAACGGGCTTAGCCTTTTCTTTTTCAGCCATTGCCGCCATCTCCCGAGCTTCCGCGAACGCGTCAAAGGACTTGTCGTATCTGCGCCATTTCTGTTTGGGAAGCCCGCCCTCCTGCAGACACTCTTTCAGATCAGCCGCCATCATTTCGATATTGGTTTTTTCGTCAACATCGCTGTAATTCGCGGCTATATTCGTAAAACCGCGGTGTACGAGCTTATCTAAAAACTCATCTCCCGCATAGAAGTTTCCCGCGTAAACAACTATTTCAGCGTCGTCTTTCTGTAAAGTAATGCCCTCCAAAAGGGCTATAAAATCATCGCCCTGTTCCTCACAGCAGGAAACGTCAAAAATAAATGGATTATGGAACATATAGGACTTCAATTCGCTTTTGAGAAACGTCGAAAGCGAAAATTCGTCCATAATGATTTTCCGAAGCTGAATATTCAGCTCCGCTGCCGTTTTATCGAGTATGCCCGCATTTTCTTTTCGGGCAACAAATATTGCGTGGGTCATAAATCGTTCAGTCCTTTCCGAAAAAAATTACATCTCCCAATCCTCGGAGTTTTCCGCTTCGCGAATAATATCCGACAGCTTATCCGCGATCATCTCCGCGGGAGCGCAGTTGCTCACAAGCTCTCCCTGCCACAACGCGCCCACAAGACCCTTATGGTTTATATTATTGTGGCATTTTACCGCAGTACCGCCCGCGTCCTGCCATTCGTCAAGGTTTTTGTTGTAATCGTCCCAGAGAATATCACTATCGGAAACGCCATCGGGTATATATTCCATCTTGGGTACTCCCGCATGCGTAAAAATACGATGCTCGCTGTCAATATTGGGGCAGTATCTGTCAAGCCATTGGTTCTTTTCGTCCAGGCAATAGGGCGGCTCTCCGTCAATTGTGGCGGACAATATGAACACTTCGTCATCTTCTCCGGCAGACTCCGCAAGGCGGTTTACTGCCTTGACTGCATCCTCAAACGGTTTTAAATTGAGAAAAAATCCCTTTTCAAACATTCTTTCGAGATATTGCACCTCGTCGTGGAAACGCGCAAGCGTTCCGTCCATATCTACAAATAATCTTGCCATAGTAACATTCCTTTCTTAATGATGAATTCTTTTACATCTTCCCTTGAGTACTCCGCTTTCGCGCAGGACTTTATAAACGGATGAATAGGACACCGAGCGCTTTTCGGCTATAAGCTCAAGACTTTTTTCCGTTCGGAAATCGTCAATAATAGCACGTTTTGTAGTTTCGGACAGCCCATTGCTTTCGGGGTAGCCGTCAAGGTTGTATTTTGTGTAGCGCTCCCCACGCCCGGGGAGCGCCGGGTCTGAAGCATTGCGCATGCAGATCAGAACGCCGATTATTTTTGCCTTTGAGCAGTCACACAGCTGAGATAAAATTTTTATTTCATAGTTTGGTTTTTTGGAGCCGCGCCATAAATTGTAAATCTCTTTTGCCGTATAACCCCCGTAATCCTCAGGGTCTATACAAAATTCGGACAGATTTATTTCGTTCAACTATGCTCACCTCCCTGCCGCGTTCCAGTTCAGCCGCATTAGGATTGCGGATATCACTCATAAGGGTATACTTTTCTCCGCACATCTCCGGCAGGTTCGCACGCACAAGCGCTTCCGCAAAGGGCGGCGGCACGGCATTACCGCAGCGGGCTACCTGTGCGCTGCGTGGATACTGCTTTCCGTTCACGTCGAAGTCAATAATATAATCCTCGGGGAAGCCCTGTGCGCGGTAAAGCTCCCGCGGCGTGAGCATTCTCATTCCTATATCGGAAATAAAATATTTTTCGCCGCTTATTTCAAGCAGCAGGACTTCATCGTCGGCAAGAGAATATCCGCAATACGCGTTAAGCATTTTGCGAACCTCTGCCCAATGACCGAAATTATCCGCGGTATTGTATTTTTCAATTGAGGTGCGTATCTCGGAAATATGCCCGCCGCTTGCACATAATGTCGGCATTGGCTCGACAAGCGACTTGCAGTCCTGATTATTGCGAAGCAGGCACAGATGGCTTTCTATCAGCGCGTTGCGCTCCTTTACCGTGATGGTATGCAAGGGAGCGTTTGCCGCCGAATAGTTGTCGCCTTTATAATATTTTATAAGGTGCGCGGAAGTCAGAGCATACCGATTTGACATATCCACGGTCATAACGGGATCGTCAAGAGTCTGCCCTCGTACTTCGCGTTCGGTCTGCTCATTGTGATACTGAATGAGCGAAGCGGCGGCATAAAAATTCCTGCTCCCTGTTGTGACGGTAGGCATCGGTTCATTTGCCGTCGTGCCGACGTTATTGGTGTTGTTCGCCATTATGTAGGGAGCGATCTGCGGCTCGACAAGCGCGTTGTGATCTATTGCCGTGACCGTACTTAATGGTTTGGAAACGTCAGACCCGACTATATATCCGTAATATTTGGAGATATGGGGCATTACCAATCTCTGCTTCACCGTTGATACGACAGTGGACAGCGGCGCGTCAATTTTGTGTACCCGCGGTATCTGTCCCCGACGTTCCCCGTAGCCTACGGGAATGATAAATGGACTTTTGGACTTGATCGTGAATTTATCCAATCCTCTTGCAATACGGCGCATGGTGTTTTCCGCGAGCGGTTTTTCTCTTTCAAAAATCGAATTGCAGGGAACAGACCAGTCGATACACTCCGCGGCGGTACGGTACGGGAGCAAATCTTCTTCCGCTCCGTGAGTAGGCTTTGGAAAAATTATCGGCTTTCCGTCGCACCTGGCTATCAGAAAAAACCGCTTGCGAATGGTGGGAGCGCCATAATCACAGGCTTTAAGCTCCTGATATTTCACATCATATCCATGCTGCTTTAACTGATAAACAAAGCTGCGGAATGTTTCTCCGGCAAAACGCTTGTCGGGCTTGCCGTCCTTGCCCAAACGCCCCCAAGTAACAAACTCGGGGACGTTTTCCAATATTATAACGCGCGGTCGGACTGTCGCCGCCCAGCGCAGTGCTATCCAAGCAAGCCCGCGCACCTTTTTCTCAACGGGCTTTCCGCCTTTTGCGCGGGAAAAGTGCTTGCA
>CAJULF010000105.1 GCA_910587135.1 uncultured Oscillospiraceae bacterium | reverse complement strand
GATTATTTCTTTTGCCATGATTTTAGATGCTATTTTAATGTGAACAGACTCTAATATTGATGTGTAAATATAAATTTTTAAGGTTGCTTTATCTCGATTAATTTTGTAATTTTGGATTATTTGTGTTGACACACCGTTACTGGGGCTGAACCCTTCGGGGAAGGTGGGAAGAAGAAAATCCGACAAAAGCAGGGACTTCCCCCCTTCCCCCCTTTCCCTGCTTTTCTTCAGCACATGGTTTATCAATTGTATTGTGGGCGTTTTGGGCTATGTTTACACGCTTTAACCGCTGATGTACACTAAGCATTTGGGCTGACAAAGGTTATCAATTAGAGCGACACATAAATCATGAACAATAAGCCCAATGCCACGCAAAATTATGCAGTCAAAGGCGCTGAAAGCCAAAATCCACTGTGCGCCCACGCATGAATTTCCCGCAATCCGCCATGAAAGCGCAGCCCGCAAAGCGGGCGGAGCTTTTACGGCGAGATAGCGCAAACAACGCAAAGCGTTGTTTGCAGCGGTGCGGGAAATTCTTTTTAATAATTCAGCTTTAGGTCAACATATCTTAAAAGCATCTCAGCCCGTAGCCACCTTAAAATCAGGAGTCAGACCGCTCAGAGCAACACAGCTTGATAGCATAAATTATTATTTGAAAAAAACAATTTTTTTGTTTTTTCCTCTTGACAAATCGCAATAATGGTGTTATACTGTATATACAACACATAAACACCAAAAAAGGAGCGATGATTATGTCGTTAAAGGTTGAAAACATAGTAAAAAAATATGGCGGTTACACCGCCGTGGACGGTCTGAGCTTTGAGATGAACGGTCCGGGCGTTTTCGCGCTGCTGGGAACGAACGGTGCGGGAAAGACCACATCAATCCGCATTATATTGGGAATGCTCGCCGCTGACAGCGGAAGAGTAACCAAAGACGGCAAGGAGTTCCTCGCCGCAAACGAGCCTATCGGCTATCTGGCGGAGGAGCGCGGATTATATCCCAAATACAAGATAATAGAACAGCTTCTCTATTTTACCACGCTAAAGGGCATGAGAAAAGAGGACGCGCTTAAATCGCTGGATTACTGGTTCGACAGACTTAACGTTAACGAGTACCGCAACAAGCGCGCGGAGCAGCTTTCAAAGGGAAATCAGCAGAAAATTCAGCTTATAGCCGCGCTTGCGCCAAATCCCGAACTGCTTATACTGGATGAGCCGATGAGCGGTCTCGATCCCGTGAACGCGGAGCTTTTCAAGTCGGTTATCCGCGAGGAGATGAAAAAGGACAAATACATCATAATGTCCAGCCATCAGATGCCCACGATAGAGGAATTCTGCAGCGATATCGTGATACTGAACAAGGGCAAAACGGTGCTGAGCGGAAATCTCAACGAGATAAAGAAATCCTACGGCAGGGTGAAGCTGACTGTGAAGTGCGAGGGCGATATCTCCGAGCCGGCGCGGGAATGCGGGCTGACGGTCACGGAGGAAACTCCCAACGGCACAAGCTTTGCCGTTCAGAGCGAGGCGCAGGCACACAAATTGCTTCACAGGATCATGGACAGCGGTATCCCGCTTATACGCTATGAGCTGAGAGAACCTACGCTGAATGAGATATTTATTGAAAAGGTCGGTGAGTCTGATGAAAACTAAGGGTTGGAAAAATGTTTTCGGGTTTACTTTTACGCAGTATGTAAAAAGCAAATCTTTTATCGCAAGCACTATTGTGGTGTGCCTGCTTACTGCGCTTCTGGCAGCGGCGGCAAATATACTCCCAAAGCTGCTCGGCGACGAAGAGGAGATAGTTGGCGAGGGGGATAAGGGCAGCATTGCCTCTATCACTCAGGTATACGTGATGGACGAAGCGGAGCTGTTGACCGATGAGGATTACTCCCTTATGAGGGAAAACGGCATAGCCCTGACCGAAAGCGGGCTGGAGTTTAACGAGCTTATAGACGCCGTAAAGAACACGGGTCGGCAGGAGGCTCTGGTGTTGGTGTCCGCGGACGTTTACGAAAATGTAACACAGGGCTTCCGCGTTAAGACCTACTATTCTCCCTCCGCCGACAGCAAGGCGGTCGACGCGCTCACAAGCTATGTTTCGGGCGCGGTAAATTACCGCAATATGCTTAACGCGGGCGTTTCGCAGGAGAAATTTCTTGAATCGCAGAGATATGTTTCCACCTCTAAAATCGAGGCGGGCAGCGATGAGTGGAATATGCTGGAGAGCGCGATAAATTATTTTGTCCCGATAGGGGTTTCGATAGTGCTGTTCCTTCTCATTTACGCCTATGGCAGCACAGTGGCGCAGTCGATAGCCACCGAAAAGACCAGCCGCGTCATGGAACTGCTGCTTACTTCGGTAAGACCTCTGGCGGTGGTTATAGGTAAGGTTTTGGCAATGGGGGTTATCAGCTTCGGGCAGTTTATGCTGATAGGAATTGTAGGCTCGGTGACTTTCTTTGCAACAATGCCTTTCGGAATAGGCGGCGATATTGCCGCGATAATGAACGATCCGGCGCTTCAGCAGACAGTAGAGAACGCGGAGATAGTCGAGGCAATGAACAATACCCTCGGAAATATCAACGTGTTTACCATTCTGATGATATTGGTAATATTCATACTCGGATTCCTGTTCTTCTCGCTTATCGCGGCGCTTGTGGGCGCGAGCATAAGCCGCATGGAGGATCTTCAGCAGGCAATGCAGCCCTACGCGCTTCTCGGGGTTATCGGAATGTATCTTGCTTACTTCCCCGTGTTATTCAATATTGACAGTATGGAAACGGGCGCGGCTACGATGAATCCCGTTCAGATGTTCTCCTATTTCTTCCCCGCAAGCTCTCCGTTCGCGCTGCCCAGCGCCATGCTTCTGGGGACTCTCAGCCCGCTGATGTCCGCGGTGGCGGTGGTTATTCTGGCTGTGTTCGTGGTGCTGCTGGCGATAGTTGTCGGCAAGGTATATGAAGCTATAATACTTCACAACGGAAATCGTATCAAAATGGGCGATATTTTTAAAATGGCGGTAAGAAAGTGACATAATAGCTTCTTGGGTGTGATGACTGTGAGAAAAGCGGGCTTGAATATATAGCGATGCTCGACATTATTGAGGTCGTGGTTCAGGCAATAGTTGATGTCATTATCGAAACGGCAGCCGACTTTTTCGATTAGCGGGGGGTAGATGATTCGGTTTGTATATAGAGGCTGACAAAGAGCGGATTATTTAAAAAATTTCAAAATTCCCGCAAGCACGCGCCGTTCGCTGCGCTCACTTCGCGCGATTGCGAGAACCGGTCAGAATTTGCAAAGCAAATTCTGACACTTTTTGTAGCTTTAGCGCAAAAAACCACCGCTTGAAGCGGTGGAATAAAA
>CAJULF010000104.1 GCA_910587135.1 uncultured Oscillospiraceae bacterium | reverse complement strand
TTATTATACCTTATTTTTCACCAATTTGCAACAGGTTTGTGCGGTGTTGCCTTAAATCGAGATAAATACGATGGTGTAAGGCTGATGTTTCAGGATGAGGCAGGCTTTGGCAGAATAAACAAGCCAAAATATTGTTGGTGCGAAAAAGGCATAAGACCATCTGTGCCTTGTCATCATATACGAGAATACAGGTACGTTTACGGTGCTGTTGAACCGCTTACAGGTGAAAGCTGTTTTATGATAATGCCTTATTGCAATACAGATTGTATGAATGTGTTTTTAAAAGAGTTATCCGATACATTTCCAAGAGATAAAATCATTTTGGCATGTGACGGAGCTGCTTGGCATAAATCGGGTTCGTTAAAAATACCGGATAATATCGAGATTATTTTTATTCCTCCGTATACTCCGGAAATGAATCCTATTGAACAGATATGGAAAGAAATCAGAAAACTGGGCTTTAAAAATGAAGTATTTCAGACTCTTCAAAAAGTTATTGACAGGCTCTGTAATACCATCTGCTCTTTGTCCAAAGATACCATTAAAAGTATTACTGGGAGAAGGTGGATTTTGTCTATAGGATGATTAGATATTAGTATAAATTTCCCGGGTACAAATGTTTCAGATCGTTGGTTGGCAATCAATAGTAATCACTTTTCTTTCAAGCTCTCCCCAAACCCCTTAACGATAGGCTCAAGGAAATAATCCATAACCGTGCGCTTGTCGGTTTTGATCTCGACCGCGCCCGAAAGCCCCGAAATAATATGTATATTTTCGTTGCCGTCATCAAGCTCTAACTTAACGATATAAACGCTGCCAAGCTGCTCGTTTGCAAACGAGCTTGGACTTATGTACTTCACCGTTCCCCTGACCGTACCGTATTTGTTGTACGGATAAGCCTCCAGCTTTATCTCTGCCTCCATTCCGAGTTCAACGTCCGCTATATCCGTATTTTTGACATAGCATAGCATTTCGTTCGGAGTGTTATCGGGGACTATCGTCACAAGCTGCTGCGCCGATGTCACGGTCTCGCCGAGCGTGTTCACGCCAATGCTGTTTATATACCCGCTGACGGGCGCGGTTATATTTTGATATTCCGTCGACAGCCTGTACTTTTCGAGGTTTGTTTCGATCTCGTCAAGCTTGCTGCCGATCTCTGAAATATTGGAATTTACCTGTGAACTGTACTGCGCTTTTGTGTTGGATATCTGCAGCTCCGCGCTATCCACCGCCAAAGCGTATTGCTGCACCGACAATTCCTGCGCCTTGATCTGGCGCTCCGTGCCGCCTGTGCTTTGATACTGCTCCAGTTGCAGCTGAGCGATATCCCTGTTGATCTCGGCGGACTTCTTTTCGTTTTCAAGATTGGCAAGCGTATTTTTATATCCTGTGTTTTCGTCAATTATCGCTTGGATATATGGCTTGAGTTCGTCGGGATAGTCGCTTGCTTTTATCTTGGACAGATCGCTTCCGCCGATTATTTTCGTGTAAATGTTCCGTTGTGATTCAAAGATTTTCTGTTGTTTTTTCATTTGCTCAACATCAATTTCAAGCGCTTCCGAATCAAGCTCTATCAAAACATCCCCTTGCTCGACAAAATCACCCTCGGAAACGTTTATAGATTTTACCGTACCTCCGGAATATGTCTTGACCACATTAAGATTTCCGATGGGCTGAACGTTGCCGCTTGCGGTTATAACCACGTCGATCTCTGAAACGCAAGCCCAGATTATCGCGCTGATAAGCAGCGTAAATATCCCGATAATTATAACCGTTCCCGCTTTATGCGCGGGTCGCTCGATTATCTCGAGCAGCGATGGCATAAAATCATATTTCAGCTCCTTATCACGCTTTTTGCCGTGCTTCAGAACGTACTCCGTCAGCGTATTGTTCATCGGTGTCACCTCGTTTCTGTTGGTTGTACAGGTGGAAATATAAGCCCTTTTGCTCCATTAAATTCTCATGGGTATCGTATTCCACAAGATCGCCTCTGTCAATAACCATGATTTTATTTGCGTCCTTCAAAGTGGACAGTCTGTGGGCGATTATCAGAACCGTCCGCCCCTTGCATATTTCCTTGAGATTATTCTGTATAATGCTCTCGGATTCGTAGTCCAGAGCGGACGTTGCCTCATCGAAAATAAGTATTCTCGGATTATTTAAAATAGCCCTCGCGATTGCAACACGCTGCTTCTGACCGCCCGATAATTCCATTCCTTTTTCGCCGATTATCGTGTTATAACCGTCGGGAAGTTCAAGTATAAAATCATGCGCTCCTGCAATCTTCGCGCTGTTTATGATCTGATCCATAGACGCGGCAGGGCAGTGTATTGAAATGTTTTCGGCAACCGTTCCGTTGAACATAAAGTTCTCCTGCAGAACAACGCCTATCTGCTTTCGCAGCATAGCGGGATTGGCAAGCGAAATGTCCATGCCGTCGATTGAGATTTTTCCGCCCTCGGGAATATAGAGCCGCTGTATCAGCTTGGATACCGTGCTTTTGCCCGAACCGCTTCTGCCGACAACACCGACTATCGTATCCGGCTCGATCTCAAAGCTCATTCCCTTGATGACCTCGCCGCCCTGCGGATTATATCTGAACCGAACCTTATCAAATACGATTTTTCCGTTTATTTTAGGCATTGAAGTCTGATTTGTATTCAAAATCGGCTCGGGAGCGGTATTGAAAATATCCCCAATACGCTTTACCGAAAGTGATGCCTGCTGATACTCCTGCCAAAGCTGCACAAGCCGAAGCACCGGACCGCTCACTCTGCCCGAAAGCATGCGGAACGCCACGAGCTGCCCTACCGTGAAATTGCCGTCCATTACGGATTTCGCTCCGAAAAACAAGATCAGCAGATCGAACACCTTTTGGATAAACTGCCCCGTGGTTCCCGCTGTCGCCGAGACCATTGAGGTTTTATAGTTCGCCTTGACGTAATCGGATTGCAGGTCGCCCCATCTTTTCTCGAATTTAGGCTCGAGAGCGTAGGATTTTACGGTCTGAACTCCCGTTATGGACTCCACCAGAAACGACTGAGTGTTCGCTCCCGTTTCAAATTTTTCATCAAGCCTTTTCTTGAAAAGCGGCGTAACGATAGCCGACAGAACCGCGTAAACGGGAATAGAGCATATCACTATAACAGTCAGCATCGGACTATAGAAAAACAGCACGACTATGTACACGATTATAAATATCAAGTCAATCATTGAGGACAGGGGAGTGCCCGTGAGAAAATTCCGGTCGCGCACTCTCGCCACCGTTTCACCAACGCGCCTTGACTCAAAATATTTCAGCGGCAGCGCGAACAAATGCCTAAATAATTTGAAGCTCAGCATTACGTCTATTCGGTTGGTCGTGTGCGTGAAAACATAGTTTTTCGCGAGTCCCAAAATCAGTTCATAAATATATACTATTGTTCCCCCAATTAAACCTTGCCAAAATCAAGCAGCATATTTTGTAAA
>CAJULF010000103.1 GCA_910587135.1 uncultured Oscillospiraceae bacterium | reverse complement strand
ATTAACCGAGATAAAGCAACCTTAAAAATTTATATTTACACATCAATATTAAATCTACATAACAATTATTTAAGATAACTATTATAAATTATTATTTTCTTTATAAACATAAAGGTTTTTTACCACAAAATGATATTAAAGGCTGTTTATTGACTTTTTTCGCGCGTTGTGATATAATAGTGCGTGAAACAGATAACTCCGAGTATAGGACTTGCGGAAAAACAGAAGCTAAGTTTTCGCCATGATTTGACAAATCCGATATTATGAGTTATAATATATAATGTATATAAAAAGTTTAACGCACGGCAATACGGTTACACTATATATTGCCGCCTACCATAAAGAACAAATAGAATGGAAGATATTGTATTTTCTGGGCGTAATCAATTAAATTTTGACGGAATAATGCCCATAAGGCGGGGTGTAATGCCGTTTTTCGGCAGGACTGCATAATGCGCTGAAAACTTTTTGTATATTTTTCTTAAAAACTTCTGAAACTTTTTTCAAATAACCGCTGACTACTGAATTGCAAGCGGGTAAGCGAGGTGAAATCCGCGTGGGAAATTCCGACATTGATAGATATTTTGACTCAGTATACACAGAAACTTTCAGTTCAGTTTCACGTTTCGTAGTAAGCCACGCGGCGCGTTTCCAGGACGCGGAGGATATTATCCAGAACGTTTATACCCGTTTCTATAAACGAATCTCCGAAAAAGGCTTTGAGGATATCGAAAGCGCAGAGGCGTTTGTTATAAATATCGCCAAGTTTGAATGCCGTTCTTTCTTTTCGGGCTTTAAAAAGCAGAAGGACAGGGTCATGAATATGTCGGGCTTCTCCGAGGAGGAAAGCGCGGCGCTGGAGGCGGAGATGTCCAGAGACCAGCAAAGTCTTGAGGACGTAATGTCGGACAAAATTCTCGCAAAGCAGATTTTTGACGACATAATAAAAAGCGACGAGACTGTGGGAAAAATTTTTTATCTGCATTTTGTGTGTGATATGAAGCTTGACGAGGTGGCGCGGCAGCTTGGGCTGAACCTGTCCACGGTAAAAACCAAGCTTTACCGCACAATCGAGCGGCAGAAAAAGAAATTCGGGATTTAGCTTTTACCATATGATTTTACGGCGGTAATTGCCGCGTTACAGAATATTTTTGTCGGAAGGAGGTCATGCTTTGTGAATAAAAACGATTTTTACAAGCAGCTTATGAGCGAATACTCGTTTGACTGCGAAAAAATAAAATCAAATGCCAGAAAAGGCAGATTTGCAAAGCAAAGAGCTATTCCGATGTATATCGGCATGACCGCGGCGGCGGCAGTGCTGGTGGTAGCGGTGGGTACAACCGTGATGACGGCGGTAGGCAGAAAAGATCCGATAGACAGCGGCGTAGTGCTCTCCAACAGCAACGATTCTGTGCTTACGCCCAACGAACGCTTCGTAAAGGCGCTTGACGAGCTTCAGAAAAACGCGGAAAGCAACGAGCTGAGGGATGTTATGGTAACGTTCAGCGCGCCGCTTTCTCCCGCGGATGCCAAAGCGGTGCTGACAGCGTATACCGATGAAAGTATTCCCGTTAAAAAGCTGTATTTCACGGACGGAACAGAAGCTTCGGGTTCGGAGCAGGTAGAAGAAGGCTTTAACAGCGGGCGTCAGATAAGCGGCGCGGTTGTAAACTGTGCGGGATATGTTATGGCTTCCATCACCAATGACAGCCGCGTTCTTATAGTGGAAAATTACTCGGCGGATATGACCGCTCCAATAGATACAAACGCGGTGAACAGCGATATTATAAGTGTTCCCGAAAACCCGGGCTTTCCCGATGACATCATACCCGTCCTGCCGGGCGGAGAATCGGCAGACAGCTCCGGCGATAGCACTGCAAGCGGCGGGGAAACTTCCGACGGGGAAACCTTTGAAAGCTCTAACAGCCTCGGTACCTCTGATGTGTCCGACCCGTCAAGCGGTGAAAGCACTGATACAAGAGAGCCTACTTCCGAGGAAACAAGCGATATCAACTCCTCCGAATCGTCGGAAAGCACCGATACTCCTACGGTAACTGTTCCAGAGCCTCCTCAGACCACACCCGGCAGCGGAACGGACTCAACGCAGGAACCAACGGTTCCCAACGAAGTTCAGCCTGAAAAGCTGCCCGACGGTGTTACACTGCCTGAGAGCATAGAGAGATTCACGTATGAAACCATAAATCTCGGCGCGAAGGATGCGTTCTTTATGAGCGACAGAACTTTCTTTGTGCGCACTCCGTACCAGGTTCAGATGTACACCTTCAACGGCACGGAGGAAAAGCTTCTTGCCGCAGAGGACTGCGACAATGCCGAGGTATGCTGGATATCCGAAAGCGGCGACAGCCTTATTGTTTCGGCAATCGGGGATAACGGTATGCGCAATCGTCTGCTGTATGTGGACGCAAACAGCGAGCAGATCACCGACCTGAACGCTGTCGATACAGTTATGGACGGCACGCTTAAAGGCGTTGGCTACAATGCGGATTCCGGTCTGCTGGTTATGAATATACTGGAAGAGGGAAAATACTATGTATGCGCTGTTGATTTCCGCGGCGGAGATTCGTATTATTTCTCAACCAGCTTTGAATCCTCCTCGCCCATAACACTTATGGCATCGAACGGAAAGAATATCTATTTCTCGATAGCGGACGGCGCACTGGTTCAGATATATGAAGTTAATGCCGAAAGCGGTGCTTCGCGTCTAATCAAAACCTACGAAAACAATCCCGTAATATCCTCTAACCTCGCGTTTACTCACGGAATAATATCTCCGTCGAGTGCGGCGATAACGGGGAATGTCGAGATATTTGATCCGCAGACGCTCTCCTTTACGGCAGCGGGCGGCATGGACATATCCGTTGACTTCGGCACAAACAAGCACAGCTTTATGGCGGGAGGAAACTGCTTCACCATAAGCGGCGGCAGCATAAGTCCCGCGGGCGGAACAACCATACTCGGTCGTGTCGAATACAAAAAGAGCGCTTCTTCGCTTTATGCGGCGTCGGTTTCGGGCGGCATGGTTCGCATAAGAAACAGTATATACAGTTCAAAGGTAAGGAACGGCGATCTGACTTTCGGAGAACTTTCTGACAGCACCTCAGCCCAGATAAGAGCGGCTGTGAACGGCGCTTTGGCTGTTAATAATCTTATTGCGCAGGGCAGCTATGAAAAATGCGGCGTAGCCACCGCACAGGAGCTTTCGCAATGCATTGACTGCTACTACTCCGAAAGCGCGGCAAACGCGCTGCGCGGCAGGTGCGGTATCTCGCCTATGGGCGGAGCCATGAAGTATAACGGCAACGGGCTTGTTTCGGCAAGCGTTTACGATACGGTTCTGAGCGTAAGCGAAAGCGGAAGCACCGCAAGCGGTATGCTCTACGTCAAGGCGGGAAACTTCGGCGGCAAAGCCGGATATGTTTCATACAGCATAAAGCTGATAAATGAAAACGGGTACTGGCAGGTCGACTGCATACTCGCCAACTAACTGAATTGCTTATAATCTCGTCCGTGAAATATTGCGGGCGGGATTTCTTTTTGGCTGTTCGGTGTTTCTCGGACAGGGGCAGGCAAATGAATTTAAATCATCCAATTTTCGGTTATCTTATACTAATCTCTAACCAAGATATAGACAACCGAGAGAAAATATGATATAATAAAAAAGGGTGATAAAAT
>CAJULF010000102.1 GCA_910587135.1 uncultured Oscillospiraceae bacterium | reverse complement strand
GCTTAACTTTAAACCCCTCTTCCTTCACTGAAGTGGGGTTTTTCTACAGTCTGAAGCCGCGGTCCGCGGCTCGTCACAGCTTGTAGAGAAAGCTTATATGCTGCGCAATGTCGACGCATGAAATTTCAAAAAGTACACATTTGCCGTTCGGCAAATGTGTACGGTTTCCGCAGTCGCGCAGAGCGAAACGCAGTGAAGCGGAGCGTGATTGCGGAAATTTTGAAATTTTTTAAATAATTAGCCTTAGGTCAACCTTTATATACACTCTGAACCGATTTTAACAGCTATCACCCGCCCAAGGTGTTTTTTTGCCAAAAAACCGAAAATATCACCAAAAATACACGTTAAAAATTATTTTTTCTATTGACTAATTGAGCTTTTTGTATTATAATGGATAGATGGTAGATTAAAATTGGCAGATTATGCCGCGGAGGTAAAAGCCGTGAAAAAATCATCTCTTTTTGGGGCGGGATTAGCCGCGCTTGTGCTTGTGTCGGGCTGCAAGGCAAGGGATATTGAACTGTCCTCCGACCTGTCAGATATCTCCGAAACGAACACAGACAAGGCATTCACCGCCGCTTACAGCTCCGACGGCGGCGCGGAGGGTACCGCAGCAGCCGCGGATATCATTGAAAAGCGGCTCAAAGCTGTTTGCGACGGGGATTTCACGGTAAGCGCCGATGGCAGCTCCATAACAATAGAACTGCCCGATAAAACGGATTCCGAAGCGGAGGAGCTGCTTAAGGATATCGACAAAACCGCTCTTTTAACATTCCGCATGGGTTGGAGCGGCGATATACCCGAGGGCGGCAGCTATGAAGACCTGGAGCTTGTTCTGACGGGCGCGGAGGTGGATAATGCCGCTGCATTTTACAATTCGGTCGATTACCAATTCGCCGTCGAATTAAAGCTTGACGAAAAAGGCGCGGAAGCGTTTAAAGCCGCAACCCGGGCAGCCTTCGACAAATCGCTTGACAACGGGGAGTACGGCTATATCTCGATATGGCTGGACAGCGAGGAAATTTGCGCTCCCATGGTATCGTCGGTTATAGAAAACGGTATGTGTGTTATATCGGGCGGATTCGATACCGACAGCGCGGTGCGTCTGGCTGATCTGATAAACTTTGGAGCGCTGCCGGTAAATTTAACGCGTTCATACGCGGAATAATATTTTAAACGGTTATCGCGGGTCATCATTCGTGATACTTTGACCGCGGAAACGCGGGTAATAGATTCAACAGAAAAGAAACGGAGTGAAAAATTTGAAAAGCAGAATCAGAAAGCCTGTATTCTTTATCGTATTTTTCCTGATAATAGCGTTCACGGTGCTGTCCACCATGGGAATCAGCACCCGCTACGGAGATACTGTCACGTCTTATGTCTGGGGGCTTGACGATATAAGATGGGGCATTGATATCCGCGGCGGCGTAAACGCTACGTTCGGCGTGCCCGCGGACTACGCGGCGGAGCACAACATAACCGAGGACGACCTCAGCGCGGCTAAGTCGATACTGGAGGCTCGTCTTGTAAGCAAGCACATCAACGACTATGAGGTGTATGTTGATTCCGCCACAAACAGTATTATTCTGCAGTTTCCGTGGCAGAGTGACGACACCAGCTTCGATCCCGCCGAGGCGGTAAAGGAGATAGGCGAAACGGCGCTGCTCACGTTCCGCATGGGCTGGAGCGGTGATATCACCGAGGACGGCACCTATGAGGATCTGGAGCTTGTGCTGACGGGAAGCGACGTAAGCAGAGCGGGCGTAGGGCGCAGACAGAGCGACACGGGCGGATTTATTTACACCGTGGACCTTGAGCTGAACGAAAGCGGCAGAGAAGCGTTCGCAAAAGCGACCGAAACCGCTTATAACAACAATAAATCCCGCATATCCATCTGGATGGACGACGTGGAGATATCCGCTCCCTCCGTAAGCGCGGTGATAAGCGACGGAAAATGCGAGATATCCGGCAGCTTTGAAACTGCCGAGGACGCGAAGTCGCTGTCGGATAAGATAAACGGCGGAGCACTGCCGTTCAAGCTGGAAATAACCAGTCTGTCAACCATCTCGCCGATACTCGGCTCGGGCGCGCGCGACGCTATGGCGCTGGCGGGACTTATCGCTTTTATCCTTATAGCGATATTTATGATAATTTACTACCGTATGCCGGGGTTTGTCGCTGTCATTGCGCTGACGGGACAGGTTGCGGGTATGTTCGCGGCTATAACGGGATTTTTCTCTTTCAACGACGCTTCTTCCCTCACACTGCCGGGTATTGCAGGTATCATACTGTCAATAGGTATGGGCGTTGACGCGAACGTCATCTCGGCTGAACGTATCAAAGAGGAGCTTAAGGCGGGACGCACCATCGACGGCGCGGTCAAGAGCGGTTTCCAAAGAGGCTTTACCGCCATTCTCGACTCAAACCTCACGGTTATCATAGTAGCTCTTATCCTTATGGCGGTGTTCGGAACATGGTTCGGAGCTTCCACCGAAGGCACGATATACTCCTTTGGCTATACCCTGCTCGCGGGCGTTATCATGAACTTTATCATGGCTTGCTGGGCTACCCGTCTCATGACCACCGCGCTTTCAAAGTTCAAGGTGTTCAGAAAAGTCGGCTGGTACGGCGTTAAGAGATCCGAGGTCGTTTCGGCGGACGCGGAAGCGGGCAAGGATACCGTACAGCATATTGACGTTAAGGCTAAGACCAGCATTGATTTTGTGGCAAAGAGAAAGGTATTTGTTATCATTTCCGCCTGCGCCTTTGCGGTAACGCTGATATTCAGCTTTGTACTGGGCGTTGATGTGGATATCCGCTTCAAGGGCGGTACGATGATAACCTACAGCTATACGGGAGAAGTCAGCACGAACGACATCAAAGCCACTGTTGAAGCTCTTGGTACTCCCCGCGCGACCGTTACCACGGGAACCAGCTTCACGGGCGGACTCAACACGATAGTGCTCTCATTCGCGGCGGACGAGAAGATGGACGATGATATGCTTACGGCTATCTCGGATAAGCTGATAGAAGCTTACCCCGAAAACGAAATAATCAACATCGACAACACCAACGTTTCCGCCTCCGCGGGCTCGCAGTTCTTTATCTCCTGCCTTGTGGCGGTAGTTGTGGCGTTTGTTCTGCTGGTTGTTTATATCGCGTTCAGATTCAAGAAGATAGGCGGCTGGAGCGCGGGTATTATCGCGATATTCTGCCTGCTGCACGACGTTATTCTCACCTACGCAGTGTATGTGTTCTGCGGAATGGCGCTGGATTCCAACTTTATGGCGGTAATTCTCACCCTGTTGGGATACTCCATCAACAACACCATCATCATATACGACCGTCTACGCGAAAACCGCGCGAAGTACGGAAAGAAGCTGTCCGACAGGAGGCTTGTAAATCTCTCTATCAATCAGACCCTGACCCGTTCCGTTATCACTACGGCAACGACGGTCGCGGCGATGATGTGTATCGTTGTGGTCTGCTCGTTGATGGGCGTTACTTCTATCCTTTCTTTTGCGATACCGCTTGCTTTCGGTATGCTGGTGGGATTCTACTCCTCTCTGTGCTTGGCAGGTCCGCTGTGGATATGGTGGCAGGATCGCAAAAACCGCAAGGCAGCCGTAGAAGAATAACTTGCCGACAGATAATCAAAACACCTCCGAGGTATCTCGGAGGTGTCAGTCTGTAGAAAAAGTCCGGCAAAGGCTGGACTTTTTTTATTTAATGTGGTATAATAGAGAAGAGCAAAACGCACGCTAACTGGAAAATAGCATAGCCAAAGCAAGGAAT
>CAJULF010000101.1 GCA_910587135.1 uncultured Oscillospiraceae bacterium | reverse complement strand
GGCTGTCGTAATACTTCTTCAGCTCCACGTTCACCGAGCGCCATTCGTCGGTGTCGGTTTCAAGGTACTTGTCGCGCATATTTTCCAGCTTGGCATAATACTCGTCGCTTGTGATATATCCCATTTTCAGATAATAATCCATGTCCGCCAGATTTGATTTGTATATCTCAAGATTTTTCTCCGCTATGGCGGCATAGTGCGCTTTTACATCGTCGGTCAGCGACGAACCGTCTCCGGCTGCGGTAAATGAAAATGAAATTTCATTATTGGCATCGGAAAAAAGATCGTAATAGCTGTCCATGTATGTATCAATCGCCTTTTGTGCGTCTTCTATAGTTTTATTAGCCTTGTCCCATGCAACAGCCGCTTGTGCGAGTTCGCTGACAGCACCTCCTACTGAAACGCCCATGATAGTTCCGTCAGCCATATCACGGGGGGCGTTGGATAGTGCATTTACACCATAAATATCTTCTAATTCAGAAATTGTGTTTTCGGCGTTGATTTTTGCGGTATATGCCTCTTTTAACATTTCGTCATAAGCACTTAGTCTTACCGCCGCCATCTGTTTCTGAACATAAGCGTCTACCGCGTCAGCAAGGTCGTTATACTCTCCTGTCAGAGCGTTTATAACCGTTACATTTTCGCCGAGAATATCCTGCAGATCAAGCGCCAGATTCTTTAATTCGGCTTCTTCATCAGCAGTAAGATCAACCGCTGTTCTCAATTCTTCGTACCGCGAGGCTTTATCCTTAAGCATAGCCATTTCTGCTTCGCCCTTTGATATGGTTTCCTCCATGCGTTCTTGGGCTTGCTCAAGGCTGTTTCTTATATCGTTGACCGCATCTGCATACTCCGAAGCCGCACTTGCTGCGCTGTCGGCATTCAGCATAAATCCGGTCAGCGCTGCCGCAAGCAGTCCTACAACCGCCGCAACAGCCCCCGCGGGATTTGCTGACATGGCAGCATTTAATTTCAGAGTTTTAAGCGTTGCCATATCCAGTTTTCCGCTTAAGGCGGCGTAAACTATTTCTTGTGTTGTGAGCGTACCGTTTGTCGCGGCGGTTTGCAGTGCCGCCGACCCCTCCGCCGCCGCGAACAGCTTTACCTGAAGAGCCGCGCTCTGCCAAGAGGATATAACCTTTGTAAGAACATTGGCAGCCTTAAACGCGACCACACCCGAAGTAACACCCGCCACCGCCGAGCCTATCAGCTTTATATTTTTCAGCAGCACCGACAGCGTTCCGGAAACAAATTCCCCTATATCCTTTGCGTTTTCCTTAATATCGCTGTTCTCCAATGCCTCGCTTATTTCTTCAGCGGCTTCGCCTATAACGGGTAGCAGCGACTGAGCGATTGAAGCCGTAAGGTTGTCGATCTGGTTTTTCGCCACCTGAACCTTTTCGGCGGTGGTGTCCATCATGGTATCGGCAGCGGTTGCCGCCGCGCCCGTGGAATCCGCCATAGCTTCAATATTCTGCTTGAAACCGTCTATATTTGAAAGAAGGATATTTGCGGCTTTGGAAGCCTCAGATGACGAAAACATATCCGCCAGCGACTGTCCCGACTTTGCCGCCTCGTCGCTCATCAATTTGAGAACGTCGGTTACATCGTATCCCATGGCGGATATTTCGGAGAATTTCTTTCCGGCGAGCGCCGTACCCTCGGTCGCCGCCATCATTGCCTTTTCGGCGGTCGAGCCGCTTGCGCCGAGCTCGTTTATCATGCCGTTGAGGTATGTCGTGGCTTCGGCAGTTGCCACACCGTTAGCGGTAACGGTTGCGAACATAGCGCCGAGCTGGTCAAACTCAACATTCACACTCTGCGCGGTAGGGATAATTTTACCCATGCTGCCCGCCAGCTCGCCAACGGTGGTTTTACCTTTATTCTGCGTTGTGATGAGAACGTCCTGAACGTGCGTCGCGTCCTCCATTTCCATGTGGTAGGCATTGATGGCGGTCGTTACAACGTCGATTGCGGTAGCAGTTTCGGTAAATCCGCCCTTAGCCAGATTCACTGAGTTTTCCACAAATTCCAGAACGTTCTCCTGTGCTACGCCCGCCGACAGCGCGGAATACATAGACTCGGCGAGATTGGTGAAGGTAACTCCCGTGCGGTTTGAAATTTCCTCCAAGCCGCTGCGGAATTGTTCAAGGTCGCCCGTCAGAAGCGTCGAAGCCTTTGCGAACGCGGTTTCGTTGCTCATGGCGGTGCTTACGGAGGACACGGATATATTCTTAATAGCCGCGCCGACCTGCTTCAATCCGCTCATAACAACATCGGAGATCAGATTTGCTTTGATAAGGTCGCCCGCCGTTATTGCCGAATTGCCCACGCCGTCCAGACCGTCACGTACACCATCAACTCCGTCTGTATCTATCCCGCGCAGTGCGGCAGCAAGCGCTCCTATCGCTTCGGTTATCGCCTCCGCCGAATCGGGGTCTAACGCGTCGCGCAGAGTATCGCCCAACTGCTCGGTGGAGCGCTGCGCCTGCGTTGTGTCGTTCAATGTGGATATGCGTATGTACGCGTCCGGTTGTGCCATTATTTGCTCCTCCTTCCGATTTTGGATATAAAGTCCTCGGCTGCCTTGCTGTTACGTTCCTCAAGCTCTATAAGCTCCGAGTGTTCGCGCACAAATTCCTTTTCCTCTTTGGTCAGTTTGCCCTTGCTCCGCCGTGTACGCAAGCCGATAAGCGTATTGAAAAAGCTCTCGCCCAGATCGGAAAACAGGCTTCGGAACGCCCACCAGTGCAGATATTCAATACGGCTTAAATCAATATTAAAACTGCTTTGAAAAGCCGTATAAATATACTGCGCGTCCTTTTCAAAACTGAATATCTGCGAGGATTTGGATTTCTCTGATTGCGGCTCTTTTCCCATATTCAAAAATTTCAGCCCCTGCGATATAGCAAGGGCTGTATTTTCGGGTGTTTCGGGATAAAGCAGCGTTACAAGCACCGTCAGCTTTTCGCTTTCCGTCAGCCGCTCATCGTCAAACGCGCGGAGTATCTTCAGACAAACGCGGAAGTCACTGTTTATTTTCACCGCCACGCCGTCTATTTTTACGGCTTTTGGCAGCCCGTCAAGAATGATATTCATTCCATCACGCCGCTTTCCTCTTGGGCTGTGTATTCCTTTATAAGCTCGTTTGAAGCCGCCTTGAAATACTGCGCCATCTCACAGATAAAGCGCACAAGCTCGGAAAGATTATATCCGCCGTTCATGATAATATCTGCCGTTCCGCTGCCGAAAACTTTGTCAACACGCTCCGCGACAAAATCCGTCAGCCGCTTCAGCTCGCGAGTTTCCTCAAGCTCGATGTTGGATACGCCGTTCTCGTCTACAATGGGGGTGATCTCTTTGGGCTTGTATGCTTTCAGCTCCTCATATATTTCAAAAAAATCCTGCCGAACCTTCAGGTTGGTAGGATAAAATTCTACTCGATTTATTGTGCCGTTCACATCTATATCAATTGCGATTGGCTTTGCGGGGTTTACTGTAAACTTCATATTCATCCCTCCAAAAACGAAACCGCCCTTTTGAGCGGTTTCGTATCAATATTATATTTCTCTTCCCTCAACATTCACAATTTGAAAACTGGTATAGTCTCTTTCTACATTAATCGAAAATTTTACTGGAGTATTAACATAAACATTTAAAACCGCTCCCGTTTCCTTCCATGTTTCAGAGCCATCCTTAAATTCGCATGTGACTATTGCCGTTTTGTAGTTTTTTGAACCTATGTTTGTAAGTGTTCCGTTTATAGATGTAAGATCATCAGACCACTCAAACTCGGATAGATTGGATATTTGAAATTCATTTTTCCAACCTGAACACCCTGTAAGTATCACCATTACAAACAAGCAGCACAAAAAAAATAATATTCTTTTTCTCATAATAATCTCCCTCCGACTGTAATATTTTCTACCATTATATCACAGCCGGAGGAAAAAATCAATACCTTTTACTTATCGTCACTTAACGAAGCCGCTCCGCCATAAACCGCGTTTGCGCTTCCCGCCTTTACGGCTTTCCCCGCCGCGTCGACCTCTGCAACGG
>CAJULF010000100.1 GCA_910587135.1 uncultured Oscillospiraceae bacterium | reverse complement strand
TGGCAAATGTGTACGGTTTCCGCAGTCGCGCAGAGCGAAACGAAGTGAAGCGGAGTGTGGGTGCGGAAATTTTGAAATTTTTTAAATAATTCGCCCTTGGTCAACCTTTATATACAGTCTGCTGTCCCCGCTGCTTTCACAGCGGGGACAGACTGCGTATTCAATAAATCAAGGAGTCAGCCGTTAAGTTGCGAACTGACATAATTGGCAATCAGCCCTTAAGAGCCTCTTCAACAGCAACCGCGCAAGCAACGGTAGCGCCGACCATGGGGTTATTGCCCATGCCGATAAGACCCATCATCTCAACGTGCGCGGGAACGGACGAAGAACCCGCAAACTGTGCGTCGGAGTGCATACGTCCCATCGTATCTGTCATACCGTAGGAAGCTGGACCTGCCGCCATATTGTCGGGGTGGAGGGTACGTCCCGTACCGCCGCCCGAAGCAACGGAGAAGTACTTTTTGCCTTTCTCGACACATTCCTTCTTGTATGTGCCCGCAACGGGGTGCTGGAAACGGGTGGGGTTGGTGGAGTTACCTGTAATGGAAACGTCAACGCCCTCCTTCCACATAATAGCAACACCCTCGGTAACGTCGTTCGCGCCGTAGCAGTTTACCTTAGCGCGCAGACCCTCGGAATAGGGCTTGCGGAATACTTCCTTTACCTCGCCGGTGTAGTAATCCATCTCGGTCTCAACATAGGTAAAGCCGTTGATACGAGCAATTATCTGAGCAGCGTCCTTGCCAAGACCGTTCAGGATAACGCGCAGCGGCTCCTTGCGTACCTTGTTTGCCTTTTCAGCGATACCGATAGCACCCTCTGCCGCCGCAAAGGACTCATGACCCGCCAGGAAGCAGAAGCACTTTGTCTCTTCCTCAAGCAGCATCTTGCCGAGGTTGCCGTGACCCAGACCAACCTTGCGCTGATCCGCAACCGAACCGGGAATGCAGAATGCCTGCAAGCCCTCGCCGATAGCCGCGGCAGCGTCGGCAGCTCTTGTGCAGTTTTTCTTGATGGCAATAGCGCAGCCTACGGTGTAAGCCCACTTAGCGTTCTCAAAGCAGATAGGCTGAATTCCCTCCACCAGCTTATAGATATCCAGACCCTTTGCCTTGCAGACCTCGGCGCACTCTTCAACGGAGTTGATGCCGTATTCCTTGATAACAGCGAGAATCTGCTTTTCACGTCTGTCGTATGATTCAAATAAAGCCATTCTTCTTACCTCCTTACTGCTTTCTCGGGTCGATGACCTTTACCGCGTCAGCAACACGACCGTACTGACCCTGCGCCTTCTCAAACGCCTCGTTGGGGGTCATGCCGCCCTTGATGAAGTCCATCATCTTGCCGAAGTTCACAAACTTGTAGCCGATGATCTCGTCCTCTTCGTTAAGAGCAATTCCCGTTACATAGCCGTCGGTCATTTCAAGGTAGCGGGGACCCTTTGCCAGCGTGCTGTACATGGTGCCGACCTGAGAACGCAGACCCTTGCCCAGATCCTCAAGACCCGCGCCTACCGTCAGACCGTCCTCGGAGAACGCGGACTGGCTTCTTCCGTAAACTATCTGGAGGAACAGCTCTCTCATGGCTGTATTTATAGCGTCACAGACAAGGTCGGTATTGAGCGCCTCGAGAATGGTTCTGCCGGGAAGAATTTCCGCCGCCATAGCCGCGGAATGGGTCATGCCCGAGCAGCCGATCGTTTCGACGAGAGCCTCCTGAATAACGCCCTCTTTAACATTGAGCGAGAGCTTGCAGGTTCCCTGCTGCGGAGCGCACCAGCCGATACCGTGTGTGAAACCGGAGATGTCCTTGATTTCCTTTGCCTTGACCCACTTTGCCTCCTCGGGGATAGGAGCAGCGCCGTGAGCCACGCCCTGTGCAACGGGGCACATATTGGCAACCTCATGAGAATAAGTCATACAATTATAACTCCTTTCAGAAATTAGTCGCGGCTTGTCCCGAAATAAAGGCAGCACCGCACAAAGCTTGTGTGCAGATTGCGCCGTCAGATTGTTCGGTCTCAATGCCGGCGGACTTACGCCCGCCAAGTAGAACCTGCGCAAGATGACGGAAAAATATGCAAGCAAGATGTGTGCAAAGCGCATAACGCGGGCTTTGTGCGGTGTTGTCCAAAGTACAAAGCACCCGACCATACAATTATATTATACAGCAACTTCCTGTTTTTTTCAATAGGAAATGTAAATTTTTTTATGACTTTTTATAGACCATAATCTATATAACCTATAATAAATGTCAGCATTGATGCTTTATGTCAAATATAATGAAAATTTTTTAAAAAAACAAAAAATTTTTTATATTTATGTAGAAAATTTCCGATAAGTGTGCTATAATTAAAGCAACCGGAAAATATACCGTTTTTAATGTCCTTCGTACAGCCCCTGTTAAACGCGGCGCCGAAGGACGAGAGCTAAATTAAGGAGGATAATATGGCAAGACATAAGAGAAAAAGAAAAGTTGCCGCTTTGCCCAAGGTGACGGTACTTACCGCAAATTACCCTAACGCTAACGGGCGGGAAGAAGTGATGACGATCGAAGAGTACGAAACCGTTCGTCTTATCGATCATGTCGGGCTTACTCAGAGCGGCGCGGCGGAGCGTATGGGAGTTGCCAGAACAACGGTTCAGGCAATTTACTACAATGCACGCCAGAAGATGGCAAGATTGTTTGTCGAAGGCGGAACATTGAAAATCGAGGGCGGAGATTATAATATATCTCCCGAGTAATTAGCTCCTGTGTACCGGTTCAGGGGCTGAATCAAATCAGAAATCAATCCTCCCCGCAGGCTTCCGCGGGGAGGAAAAATTTTTGATTTACGGTAATGCCGCGCACATTCGGTCAAGTTCCCGAAAGCAGCTTTTTCTCCATCTCGGCGGCGTTTGTACTGTATTCAAGGGCGGTTTCATAGGTAATAAGCCCCGTTTTGTAAAGGTGGGCCAGGCTGTCCTGAAGGGTCTGCATACCAAACCTTGCAGCGCCCTGCATGGTGGTTTCCATCTGAGGAACCTTGTTGGAGCGGATAAGATTCTTTACCGCGTCCGTTCCCAGCATTACTTCGACCGCCGCTACGCGCCCCTTGCCGTCAGCGCGCGGAAGCAGACTCTGGGCGATAACTCCCTGAATAATGTTGGAAAGCTGTGTGCGCACCTGGTCTTGCGCGTAAGTAGGACAGGCATCAATGATACGCTCTATCGTCTGCGCGGCGCTGGATGTATGCAGTGTGCCGAATACAAGATGCCCTGTTTCGGCGGCGGTCAGCGCGAGGGATATGGTTTCGTAGTCGCGCATCTCACCGATAAGTATAACGTCGGGATCTTCACGCAGTGCGCTTCTCAGCGCGTAGCTGAACGAGGGAACGTCACGCCCCAGCTCTCGCTGGTGGATTGTCGCCTTCTCCTGCGCGTAGCGGTACTCTATGGGGTCCTCGATGGTTATGATGTGGCAGGCGCGCGTTCTGTTGATGTGCTCTATCATGGCGGCAAGAGTGGTGGATTTTCCCGCGCCGGTAGGACCGGTCACCAGAATAAGTCCGCGGCGTTTCTTTGCAAGTTCAAGCAGCGCCGACGGCATTTCCAGCTCTTTAAGCTCGGGGATTTTCGCGTTGAGAAGGCGTATCGAACACGCCAGCTTGCCGCTTTGACGGAACACGTTCACACGCTGGCGCGCACCGTTTTTAAGCTCAAAGCTGAAGTCTATGTCGTTGCCCTCAGTGAGCAGCTTTTCCTGCTCCGCGTTGAGTATAGAAAGAATGGTCCTGTTTACCACGTTGTCCGAAAGCTCGGTGAATTTCTGAAGCTCACCGTTGACACGTACCACCGTGGGCAATCCCACGGTAAGATGGATATCCGAGGCTTTCATTTCCCGCGCCTGCATAATGAATTCTTCAAATGTCATAGCATTTAGTCCTTTCTTACTTGATTTTAAACTGGATACCGCTGGCGGAGAAATAGACCTCTTCGGAGGTATTGGCGATACGCTGGTTTACCATACCGATTATTTCTCTGAATGCCGCCTGCCGTTTGTTTTCGGGTGTGACCGAAAGCCCTGTTTCAAGAGTGATAACTATCATGCTTCCGCCGTTTTCATCCACCTTTTCGCGGATTTTCATGATACCCTCGATGATACGCTTTTCGATTGCCTTTTTCATTGCGTCGTCGGGCTTTACCTCTCCCGGACACATCTCATTTAGCACCACCGAGGCATAGGAGCTCAGGCTGTCGAAAATAACGAATTTGTGATCGGTTATTTCGCCGGAGAGGTCGCTTTTTTCCGAAGTAACGATATCCCATTCAACGCCGTTCTGGTGATTTGAGAACTCGATGCGCCTCAAAGTATCGCTGTCTACCTCTCCGCCCGCTTTCAGATACAGAACGTAATCGCAGGCGGAGAAATATGTCGCTGCCCAGCGCGACTTGCCGCTCGCCGCACCTCCTGTAATAAGAAGTGATTTGGACATACGCTTTCCATCCTTTCTGTATAATTTCGGAATTCTGCTGTTTATATTTTATCATTTTTTTTACAGCTTGTAAAGGGTTTATGCAATTTTTTTGTATTCAACCAAAAATCAGAATATATTTTGTTTAAGGCAACACCGCACAAAGCTTGTGCGCAGATTGCGCCGTCAGGTTTTTCGTCAGATTGTACAAGCTCGACGCCGGCGGGCTGACGCCCGCCAAGGAGAACTTGTGCAATATGACGGAAAATATGCAAGCAAGATGCGTGCAAAGCGCGAAGCGCGGGCTTTGTGCGGTGTTGCCTTAATTTAACAAAGCAAGAAATTCTAATCAATTGACAGATTTTGATAGAATTTGTCTAATTATAAATAATAATTTGCTTAGAATAGCATAAAAATTGAGAAGTCAAAGGCGCTGAAAG
>CAJULF010000099.1 GCA_910587135.1 uncultured Oscillospiraceae bacterium | reverse complement strand
GCAGGGTTATCTGCCGCGGGTCGGGCTTCGGTGTGCTTTTGCAGGGGAGCGGCACGGGCTCTAAGCCCAGCTCGCTCCGCTTTTTGTTTTCCCACTTGATTTGCTGCTTTTCGGTCAATGCCGTGAGCGGCACAAGATACTCAATACGGTTATTCGCAGCGTCTTCTTTTTCAATATGTTCAAGCACATCATTTTGAACAAGCTGCCGAACATATCTCGGCGAACACCCTTTCAACTCTGCGACTTCGGCAGTAGTCAGATATGTCAAAATAAATTCCTCCCTTCCGAAAAAACATCTTGACAAAAGCCTTTGGCTCTGATATACTATTTATCGGAGCCTTTCAAGTCGCTGTCTAATGCGTCTTGCATATCGTGCAGAAGCGATTGTGCTGTTGCGATTAGCTGTCGCTTCTGCATAGGCTCTATTTTTTGTGCCTTTCTGTCCCCTTTAAGGAGCAGGTACAGCTCATAGAACCACGCCACGAGATGATCCATAGACTTCTCGTGAAATTCTTTTATCGTCATATTTTCACCACCTTTCTGCTAAGCTCTGATATCTCGAATTTTTGGCGGTTTCCGCAGGAAATCGCGGTCGCTCCGACCGCGAAGCCAAAAATTTGCAGGTGAAGCCGAGGGCTTCACTCGATCTGCCATCATCAGCGCGGGTAGATCAATTCCCGCGGACGAACAACGCCTTTCGGCGCTGCCCGTTTCGGCTATATTGCTTCCTTTAATTTTACAAGCTCGTCCAAGTGAGCGCCTATAAGGTCGCAGACGTTCTCCTCTGTTGCTCCCTCAATGTCAATACCGTAGGAAAACAGCAGCGCGTGAACAAGCTCATGGATCACGGTCTGTCTGCGGAGCGGCTTATTAAGACTCTTGTCGATGTATATCTCACACTCCCGAAAATATGTAATGCCGAGAATGTTCCTTTTGTTGTCCTCATCGGTGAGCTTCGGGCTTTCGCTCGCTACAAAAAATATTTTCCATTTCAGACCATTGATTTTTACTGTCTTCATTCGAATATCCTCCTTGTTGACCTGTCATCATCAGCATAGGGCGGTCATTGCCTATGGACAAGCAACCACCACTTAGGGGTTGCTTGTTTCGACATTTTGTGATATAATACTTCTCGGAGGGAAGAAAGGGGGTGCAAAATATGAAAATAGATCCTGATTGTATTCGCGACATTTTACTTGCTATTGAGGAAAAAAGCGATGGTTTTCACGACTTTTGTGTGTCGGCTGTTGGTGCCGTTACAGAGCGTGATACGCCAAATGAATACACTCAAAAATACAACAAGGATGAATTGATATATCATATCATTCAGTGCAACGAGAACGGCTTTTTTACTAATATGAGAAAATCGATTTTAGGTGTATATAAAATCCGAGATCTATCACCGGAGGGGCACAAGTTCTTAAACAATATTCGTGACAGTTGTAACTGGAATAAAGTGAAAAAACAACTCTTAACCGCAGGCAGCTTTTCCTTAAAGACATTGATTGAGATCGCACAAAATATAGCCGTCACAGCGCTTTCCGCTAATCTTATTAAATAGCTACCTCAAGTTCCATATTTAAAATGAAGCGACCATCCATATCACCGCTGTCTTTTAAATCAAATTTATAAATTCCGGGCAAATAAATATCGTTTATACTTATGCCGTATTTATCTATAGCCAATATAGGTACGGTAAAGCAATCACGCTTCGTTTTTTCCTCCGGCGAGGCGTTTTTTATTGCCTCTGGATCCACCTTGAGCTTGTCCAGTTCATCACACATTTCCTCTACCATCTGCGCCGCTTTCGCGACTGCCTCACGCGCCGACTTTATACCTTGATAGCATTCGTGCAGGCTTGCCGCCTGTTCCTCGTCTTCGTCCTCGATCATGAGGATATTCACGTTATCCTCGAACCACTTGAACGCTCTCGCGCAGAAATCCCATTCTGCGTCCTCTCGCTCGTTGAAATAACGTCCAATGCAAACGCCCTCGCCGTCGTCATCGACCGTCCACACCACAAAAGGGTTGGGCGCGGTCTTGGATTCCGCCAGCGCGTAACCGTTCGCCATAGCGATCACCTTGTAACCGCCGATCTCTGTTCCTATGTTTATCATTTCGTCCTCCTGTTCCGTTTTGCAGTCGACTGCAAAACACTTCTTTAAGTTCTCACGCAGTCGTGCGGATCGCAGAGCGTTTCGCCGTAGGTCATGCCGTCTGTATTCGGAATAATATCATTGAGGCTGACCATCTTAGGGCGGCGCTGTTTAGCTCTGTATACGTCTTTCACTGCCGAAGTCATTTTTCTGTATGCGATAGTAATGAAACTGTATTTATGCAGAGCCTCCCGTGAAAACCATATCTGTACAGCTTTCAGATAGGCGAACACACATATTTCATACCACTCGTCATAATCTAATTTCTGGGAGCGAAGATAATGTATCACGCACCCATGATGTTCTGCCGCGAAGCTTTGCTCCGCTTCGGTGAACGGGCGATTTTCTATTTTGATATAATGCTGTCCGCACGGAATATCCGTCGCATTTAAACCTGTTTCGAGTATCAGTTTATCGCGTATCTCCACAGAAGGTACGCCTCTGCCTTGTTCGTACTTGCCGATCGTGGTATGCTGTATTTTCAGCCGCTCGGCTAACGCTTTCTGTGTCAGCCCGTTCGCCTTGCGCCACTCTCTGAGCAGCCGCGGGAAATCCTCCTTAGCCATAACGCCCTCCTCAATCCACAAATGTCCGTCTGATATAATCGAACACCCCGAAAAACTCTCCGTTGACGTATACGTTGCCTATTGTGTCGGTATCGGGAGTGATCTCAAGCTCCCGCGGCGTGATCCCCAGCGACCGAAGCGCCGCTATTATGATTGGCTTTTTGTCTTTCAGCTTCATAAATTTCCTCCTGTTGTATTTACATGAGCCTTTTTCGATAACGACATATTGCCGAACAACTGGCTGCGATCCCATGCTCGCTGAGATAATCCTTTATATCCTCATAGCTGTATCTATCCGAGCGGATCATATCATCTACGGTCTGACGCACTTCCAAATCTACTCGTGATATTTTACTCATGGCTTTTCGCCGAGGTCTGGGCGTCGCCATCTGAACCGTCCGAAAATCATCGAGAGGGCTGCCGTCAAGCTGTAAAATCGGTATAATTTGTTTTATAACTGCTGTTGCGACTGCCGTCGCGGTCTTTGCAATAAGTTCCTCAACGTTCCCGACGTACCCGCCGCTGTGTCTGATGGACGGAAGCACCTCGTCAAAGACCCACCGCTCGAACTTCTCCGCCTGCGGCAGCTTCGAGCTGACTATAAGGCGGTAAAGGTCGCCCTCGGGGATAAGTTTAACCTCTTGTACACCACCATTTGTAGGGAGGCGACGTTTCAGCGCCCCCTTGCAATGCCGTGTTATAGCGTCCTTTGGAACCGCGTAACCCAGAATAGAGGCACATTGATTAGCGGGGAAATATTCCTTGCCATCAATCAGCATAACCCCCAGCTCTCCAAACTCGGTACTGCTGAAAACCTTTAATTCGTTCATGAAATCTTCCTCCCTATCATCTCATCGGTTGAGCAGTGGAACAGATCGGCGGTGGCAATTAATACCCGCACAGATGGAATTTTATAGCCGGATTCATAACTGTCCACATTCTGACGGCTTACGCCGATCCGCTCGGCAACCTCCGCCTGCGTCAGATTGTGATCCTCGCGCTTTCGCCTGAGAATTTTTCCAAACTCCATAATATGACCTCCTTATGCTGTTATTTCTGCCGCAAGAGCGGCAATGTCCGCCCAAAGCTCGTCTATTTCCTCGCGCCGCTCCGGCGTGTAGGGCTTTTCGGGCGTTAATTCGTCCGCGCCCAATTCAAAATCGTCAAAATCCATCAATTTACCTCCTTGTATTTTTTCCCATCTTGTGATATAATGGAAGGTGGATAACTATACCTTCCTTTGCCCCTTGCGGGGACACTTATATTATACTTGATTTAAATCAAGTTGTCAACAGAAATGCTTGAAAATAATCAAGCGTTTCTATACAAATTTATGAGGAGGTTTTTATGAAAAATAGCGAATTTATACTAAAATACATAGAACAACACAATACAAGTTGCTATAAAGTTGCCCAAGCTACAGGCATTTCTGAAAGTACCTTTAGTAAGTGGAAAGCTAATCCAACTTCTAAAGTAGATTTATCAATCGTGCAGAAAATAGCTACTTTTTTTGATACTACCATAGACAATATACTTGAAACAAATCAACCGCAAGGTGATGCTCTAAATCTTTCAACAGATGAGTTACGGCTTTTATCTAATTATAAAGCGCTTAATGATTTAGACAAGACTAGGGTATCAGAGCGAGCGGAAATGCTCGCCGAGCTCGCTGCCGAACGAGCGGCACAAGAAGCGAAAACGGCAGCTAAAAAAGCAAAAAATGATGTTGATAGCGCTAAGCTCGCTAACGCTCCACAGAAGATAGAAAAGCACAGTATAATGTATTTTGACTACCCTGCCAGCGCCGGAACAGGGTTATTTCTGGACGAAACAATAGCCGAAGAAATAAGTGTTTGCGCCACTCCGCAGTCTTATAATGCTGATTTTGCTATCCCCATCAGCGGCGACAGTATGGAACCGGAGTTTTCAAGCGGTGATATAGTTCTAATTGAATCCAGCCCGAATGTTCCGATAGGTAAGGTCGGTATCTTTGTTCTGGACGGTGATGTTTTTATAAAAGAGTATGGCGGCGATTGTTTGATCTCCTACAATGAAAAGTACCCGCCAATTATGCTGAAGGATTATGAAGCTGCTATCTGTCTTGGGCGCGTTCTCGGCAAAGCTGAAATTATATAATAATTGGGAGCGGCATTCAATCAAAAATGCCGCTCTCAATTTATATTTTTAATAGTATAAAATTTTGCACAAAGAA
>CAJULF010000098.1 GCA_910587135.1 uncultured Oscillospiraceae bacterium | reverse complement strand
CAGCTTAATTATTATATCATATCACCCCGGATTTGTCAATACCTTTTTTAAAAAATTCAAAATTTTTGCACTCACGCTTCGCTTCACTCCGTTTCGCTCTGCGCGACTGCGGAAACCGTACACATTTGCCATTCGGCAAATGTGTACTTTTTGAAATTTCCTGCGTCAGCATTGCGTTGCAAATAGGCTTTTTCTATAAGCTGTGGCGGTAATCTATCCCACCAAGCGATTTTCGCAAAGATCTGACCTTTGACCGCCCAACCAAGTTGTAAACATTCAGCGGCTAACTAAATTAAAAATACACAAAACCGCCCCCCATTTTTTGTCTATAACACCGTTTTTCCGATTTTCCTATGGAGTTTTTATTTAAAATATAGTATAATACCTTTGATAATTCTTTATTAAACAGGAGATACAAATGAAGCATAAATTTTTAGCTGTTCCCGCGGTTGCCGCGGCACTATCATTGACAGGCTGCTACTTCTTCCCCGCCGAGGAGGAACTTCTCGCGCCGCCCACGGTGGCGGTGGAGGACGTATCCTACTCCACTTATACCGCACGCTCCAAGACCATTGTTAATTCCGTAATGGCTTCGGGATACGTGACTTCAAAGAGTGAATTTGAGGCGGCGTTTCCCGAAAGCGGCGGCATGCTCAAGAAAATCTATGTGACTGCGGGTCAGTTCGTGGAGGAAGGCGAGCTTCTTGCGGAGCTGGACACGGGTGAGCTCCCCTATCTTTATGAGCAGCAGCAGCTCATAGTACAGAAGGCCGCTCTTTTCGCGGGAAACAGCGAAGCGGACAGGCTCCAGTACGAAATGGAGCAGAATACCCTCGCGGAATATGAGCGCAGGCTCCAGAATTCAAGGCTGTACGCGGGAATGTCGGGGCAGGTATGCTTTACGGAGAACCTGAAGCCCGGAATGGCAGTCACCGCTTACAGAACTATCGTCAAGGTGGTAGACCCCGCAAATCTTTTTGTCAAGTACACCTCCAATAACCTCAGAACCTTCTCGCTGAACAGCGATGTGGTTATAACGGTTAACGGAGAGGAATACGGCGGATACGTTTCCAAGACCCCGACGGAGAGCGTTGACGGTCTGTATGAGGAATACCCCCACCTCGCCGCGGACACAACAAGCATATACTGCGAATTTAACGGCGATATACCCGATTTCATATCCATAGGAACACTGGCGGATATCACCGCGATAATAGAGGTGCACGACAATGCGGTGGTCATCTCGAAAAATCTTGTAAAAACCGACGGCGACAGGAAATATGTCACTATTCTTGATGAGAACGAAAACAAAAAAGAGGTTGACGTGGTTGTCGGAATAGAAAACGCGACGGAAGCGGAAATACTTTCGGGGCTGTCAGCGGGCGACAAAGTCGTTGTTAGATAGGGAGGACGGACATTGTTTACACTTCTTTTCCGCAAAATGCGCAACACAAAGTGGATGATCCTTTGCCTTTTTGTCGGGTTTCTGATGGCGGCGGGCATGATGAGCGCCGTACCGATTTACATGAATGCCTCTTTGCAGCGCATACTTATTAAAGATATGCAGGAATATCAGCTCGACACGGGACTGTACCCCGGTGAATACGCGGTATCCGTTTCCCTGCCGCTGAAAACCACAACAGAGGAGCGGATAACGGCAGTAAATACGCTCTCATCGCTTGCGGATGAGCAGACGCGCCGCATAGCTATGCCCGCCGAAAACAGCAAACTGTTCGTGTCGGACGGATTTCAGTATCTTATGGGCGGCAAGACCACCCGCGCAAAAATGATAGGCATGACCGGGATAGAGCAGCATGTTGAGATAATTGATGGCAGAATGTTCTCGCCGCAGCGCGCCGACGACGGCAGCTTTGAGATAATCTGCAACGAGGAGGCTCTTAAGGTTTTGGATATAGTGTGCGGTCAGAGCTATCCCATTCAGAACAGCTTTTACAGTCAGACCGCGCCGCTCTCCGTTACCGTGGTGGGAGTTTTCAAGCTCTCCGACAGCAATGACTCCTACTGGTCGGAGTCCATGGACGATTACCTGAACGGACTGTTCATGGACTATGACCTGTTTATGAGCGAATACATCATGACGGGCGTTACGACGCTGAACGAAATCGCGTACCGCCGCTGCTTCGACTACAACAATCTCAATCTCAACACTCTTAACGATGTCACCGAAAATCTGGCGGAGGATTTTGAACTGTACCCCGCCTATGGCTATCAATTCAGAATGGGCGTTTACGATATCCTGACGGAATATGCGGAAAGAGCGGACAATCTGAAAGAGCTGCTCTGGATATTGCAGATACCCTCAATCGTAATGCTGGCGTTCTACCTTTTTATGGTATCTCAGCTCAACGTGGAGCAGGAAAAGAACGAGATAGCTGTGTTCAAAAGCCGAGGCGCGTCTTCAAGGCAAATATTTGCAATATACGCTCTGGAAACAGGCGTTCTGGGTTTGGCGACGCTTATCATCGCGCCTTTTATCGGGCTGCTTCTTTGCAGCTTCCTCGGAGTATCAAACGGGTTTCTTGAATTCGTCAACCGAACGGGGCTTGCCTCGCGGCTGTCCGTTGACGCGGTGATTTACGCGCTTATTGCGGTAGTCATTTTCTTCGTTACAACTATGCTGCCCATTATCCCCGCATCCAAGCTCTCCATAGTAAAATATAAGCAGAGCAAAGCGCGGGTCGTAAAAATGTCCGTATGGGAAAAGGCTTTCGCGGACGTGATACTGCTCGGCGGTTCGCTCGTTTGGTATCTTTTCACGGCAAACAGGCTGGAAAAGCTCTTCGAGGACGGCACATATATTTCCGACGGGAGCATAAACCCATTGTACTTTATCTTCTCAACTATGTTCATCCTTGGAGCGGGATTGCTGTTCATAAGGCTTTATCCCTATCTGCTCAAGCTGATTTACAGGCTCGGTCGGCGCTTCTGGAGCGTGTCGCAGTATGTCGCGATAACCTCCGTAGCGCGTTCGCAGGGCGGACGGGAGCGCTTTCTTATGCTGTTTCTGGTGGTGACTTTCGGTCTGGGCATATTTTCGGCGAACACCGCGCGTGCCATCAACAACAGCAAATCCGACAGAATATACTACGCGGCGGGAGCAGATGTTGTTATAGACGCTTTCTGGCGAATGGAATCCAGCGAAGATAATTCCGGTTATGTTGAGCTTGACTTTGAGCAGTTCGAAAACCTGAAAGGCGTTGAAAGCGCAGCCAAGGTGCTCAAGGAAGATGTGGACATAGCGGTGAACGGCGAAATGCAGCGCGCAAAGGCGGGGCTTATGGCGATAGAACCGGGGCAGTTTTCACAGACCGCCCGCTTTAGGAGCGACCTGCTGCCGGTGCATTGGTGGAATTACTGCGCGGCTCTTGCCGAGTGCCGCTCCGGAGTTCTCGCCAGCCGCTCTCTTGAAGAAAAGGGATTGCAGCTCGGGGACACCGTAACGGTAAAATGGAACGGAAACGACGCAATAGAGCTTACCGTTCTCGCGTTCGTGGATTATTTCCCCTCGATCGACCCCTCGGAGCAAATTCTTGTAAGCTCACGCTCAGAGGAAACCGCGCGGAAAGATTTCGTGATAGCCAACTACAATTATATAAGAAAGCTGACCGAATTCCAGCCATACCAGATATGGCTGAAAATGGCGGACGGCGCCACCAGCGAAGAGCTGTATGAGGATATTACGGAAAAGAATATAAAAATTCAGAAGATAACCGATTGCTCTCAGTTGCTTATCGCCGAAAAGACCGACCCTGATCTTCAAGGTATGAACGGCGCGCTGACAATGGGCTTTGTGGTTATAATGCTTATGACGGTCATCGGATTTCTGATATACTGGATAATCTCCATACGCTCCAGAACGCTTCAATTCGGCGTACTGCGGGCAATGGGCGTTACCTTTAGGGAGATCATCGCGACATTGGGCTACGAGCAGCTGCTGGTAAGCGTTGCTTCGATAGCGGCGGGATTTGTGATAGGCGGTATTGCCAGCGACCTGTATGTTCCGCTTTTCAGGACGATGTACGACGCCGCGGATCAGACCCCTCCCTTTATAGTAAAGGGGGACGCGGGCGACTATATAAAAATGTATGTAATTATCGCCATAATGCTGCTCGGCGGCTTTGCGGTGCTCGGCGGGATAATCCGCCGCATAAACATCAACAAAGCGCTCAAGCTCGGCGAAGACTAACAGACGCGGCATCAGCCGCAATATGGGGGACAAGGTGTTTATGTTCGGAAAGAAAAAGCGTTCGGATTCCATGAGCGCCGCACAGATAAAGGCGCTGGATAAAAAAGAGCTGCTGCATGTGATAATGCGCGACCCCGAAACCTATAAGGAAATCCGCCTGGGTGGGCACGGCGCGCTCAATATCATTAACGGCGAGATTCAGATAGTATGCGAGGGAGTCACCGTCTTTGCCTGCCCCGTTTCGGATGTTAAAGCCGGAGAGCTTATGAGCCACAACGGGATAGTATTTAAGGGGAATGACAGAACATCGGGAGAATTTCGCACCGTCACCGCTTTTTACGCGGTAAAACTGGGCTGAATACTCCAAACCCTCTGCGCCGATACAATAATTTCCCGCATTGCGAAAGCATGGGTCTTTGCGCTTTCTCGGTGCGGGAAATTCTTTTGATATCTCTGCCGATATTTCCCGACGGCATTGCAGCCGCGGGCCAGCACAGCTTTAAGAAATCGCCGATCAAAGCGTAACGCGATCACCCCCATGAGTTAGTCCGTTTAAGCGGGGGGACCTTGTTTAATCAGCGCTTTCTTATACTTATTCCCTTTAGAAAGTGTACAAAAAATCGAGCAAAAACTCTGATATATGGTTTTTGCGAATATTTTTTGTTTACACTTTCAATGAGGAATCAATATTAAATACTGTCGGATACAGTGTTTCTCTTGCGGAACAGCAGAGATACGCACCAAGCGGCAGAAAGGGCTACAAGTATATAGACGATACGGCTGATAAGGGTGCTTTGCCCGCCGAAAGCCCAGGCAACCAGGTCAAAACGGAAAATCCCGACAAGTCCCCAGTTAAGTCCGCCGATTATTAAAAGTACAAGCGCAAGTCTGTCCATTTCGGTCACTCCTTTTTATTTTATTTGCGTCGGAATTAGTTTGCACGGATTTGCGCGATTTATGTTGTTAATTTGTGGTCTTGTTTTGTGCAAAATGTTATAAAAACATCAATTATGCCGCTAAAACAATTTAAATCTTTGTTTAAAATGACAAAAATTAAAAAACCGCTTGACAAATCGAAAAAAAAGGTGTAAAATGTACAAGTCATTCGGTAATGGCAATGTGGAAGTTTAGCTCAGCTGGGAGAGCATCTGCCTTACAAGCAGAGGGTCATA
>CAJULF010000097.1 GCA_910587135.1 uncultured Oscillospiraceae bacterium | reverse complement strand
ACTTGTATTATACTTCTTTGAGAATTTGGTGTCAAGTTTTATTATACAACATCAAAATGTTGTTGACGAAAGACGGAAAAAGGAGTTGACGATATGGATCACGACTATTTGAAAAAGATGATGGACGAAGTCAATAAGCATAAAATACCCGAGGAAATCCGCCGGAAAATCGAGGATGACTTCGAGGTGGAATACACGTATGACACGCTTGCGCTGTCGGGGAGCAGCCTTACCAAAGACGAGATTAGGGCGATCCTCGCGGCGCTCAGGAAACGGAACGGAGGTAACAAATAATTGGCGAAAAACAAAAAACGGCCAAATAATCAAAGCACTCGACAGCTTCTCGGCATCGAGGGCATAACCGAATATTCTTTAAAGACCGCTTCAAACGAGGCGGTCTTTTTCAGTATCAAGCCGAGCAATATTTCGGTGATGTCGGAGACGGGCTTGTCGGCGAAAATATACTCGCTGATGAGCGTTCTCAAGGGCTTGACGGAGATCGAGATACTGTGCGTGAACTCGCGCGAGAGCTTTGAGAGCAACAAAAATCACTTAAAAGCGCTCGCGAAAAAAGAGGAAAATCCCGCAGTGCAAAAGCTGCTTGAACAGGATGCGCAGCACCTCGATCATATTCAGGCGATGACCGCGACGGCGAGGGAATTTCTGCTTATAGTGCGTATCCGCGGCTTGAAAGACAAGGAGATTTTTTCCTACTTGAACCGCATAGAAAAAACGCTCAACGAGAACGGGTTTTCCGCGAGAAGATATAGCGGCGAGGATATAAAGACGCTCCTTGCTGTCTACTTTGAACAAAACGTCACTACGGAAAAATTCGAGGACGCGGACGGAGAAAGGTGGATTTTAAATGGCTGATAAACTTGTATTAAACGCAAATATGATCTGCAAATCAAGCGGCTTCAAACCGCAAAAATGCGCTGTGGAAAAGGTGATAGAAGTGTCCGGAGCGGAATTTCAACACTTTATTGAAGCTCCAACGCTGCGAAATTATTATCTCCCGCAGTACAAAAACCTAATGGGATATTACGACGATATCCATCACGGCGTTCTGTTCGTGAACGAAGAAAATGGCGATGGTTTACTTGTAAATTCCGAGGGCGCGGATTACGCGAGATATTCACAGTATATCCCTAACGCACGGGAAATCATTCAGCGGCATGAGCAGACGGCGGCGCTCGACAATCTTAAAATCCACATGGACTGCTGTATTGACAGATGGCTGAAACAAAACGCAAGCGAAAATGAATTCGGCATACCGCTGACAGACCTAATTGACGACAGTAATCTTGCCGAGATTTTTATTGATTATGCTTCGGAAATGTTGTACGGCGATCCGAGGATTGAATATTGCGAGCTGACGCAAAACTCCATTGAAGTGACCAAGCGTGAGCTGGTGGAAACGCGTTTTTATTGTCCGCTGAAAATCGAGATCGACGATGGCAGCGGGTATACCGAAGAAGTGTGCTCGGAAAATTATGCCGGCTACGATGATGAGATAAACGATTTTATCCGCGACGATCTGAACAGCGATGAGAACGCTGTGGAACGCGGTCTGGCGGCTTATCTTCACGATGAGAATCTCGATAAAAAAGTTTATTCCATCATGCCGATGGTGGAAACCCGCAACGGAAATCTGTACGGAGTGGCGGTCGTGCAGTCTTATGGAGAGATTGACAAAGCGGAAACCGCTGACCTTGTAGGGTACATCAGCGGACAGTTTTCTGATGGGTACGGCGAGTCACTCGAGCAGCACCCCATAACGCTCGACGAAGATGAGGTGTACATTTCATTTTGGAACAGCGAGGATTATTATCTCAAACCGGAATCCGAATTATTTCACGATCAAAAAATCGAGCCGACTATGGGGGGATTATCTTGAAGAAGAAAATAAGCACCATTGACAGGGATTTTGCGACCAAGCCGCAGAAAACTTTTTTGGATATGATCGCACCGTCCGTGATAAAATTCTTCACGGACTATTTTATTTGCGGAAATACTTTCCGCTGTGTATGGGCGCTTCGGGAATATCCGACCTCGACAAGTGAGCAAGCTATATTGCGTTACCTCGGAGAAAAAGACGGCGTGACGCTCCGAATTTACACGCGCCCCGTGACCGCCGCCGAGGAAAAACGTATCATCGCGAATGCCGCCAACAAGAACCGTATGCAGCGCAGCTCCACCAACGACTTGCAGCAGACGGTAGCCGCCGAAAGCAACCTGCAGGACGTGGCGCAGCTCGCCGCGGATATGCACCGCAACCGCGAACCGCTGCTGCACACGGCGGTATTTCTTGAAATGATTTCGGATAATTTGGATAACCTCCGCATTTTGCAGACCGAAGTACAAACCGAATTGGTGCGCTCGAAATTAAACGTTGACCGTCTTATGCTCCGCCAGCAGCACGGCTTTATGAGCGTAATGCCGAGCGGTCGGAATATGTTCCGTGAGCAGTTCGAGCGCGTTTTGCCCGCGTCCTCGGTTGCAAACCTTTATCCCTTTTCATTTTCCGGCAAGACCGATGAGAACGGGTTTTATCTTGGGAGAGATAAGTTCGGCAGCAACATTATTGTCGATTTCGATAAGCGCAGCGAAGATAAAACGAACGCGAACACGCTTATACTCGGCAATTCCGGACAGGGAAAATCTTATTTGCTAAAGCTGATTCTGACCAATCTTCGCGAGAGCGGAAAGAATATAATCTGCCTTGATCCCGAAATGGAGTATGTCGACTTGACGAAAAATCTCGGCGGCTGCTTTATAGATCTGATGTCCGGCGAGTACATTATAAACGTCCTTGAACCGAAATCGTGGGGCGATGAAACCGCCGATGATGACGCTCCGAGAGCGTTCAAATCCAAAACAAAGCTGTCCCAGCATATCAGCTTTTTGAGGGATTTTTTCAGGAGCTACAAGGACTTCACCGACCGTGAGATCGACACGATTGAACTGTTATTGATCAAGCTCTATGATAAATTCGGAATATCCGACGATACCGAATGGAGCAAGCTGAAAGCAACCGACTACCCCATTCTCTCGGATTTTTACGAGTTGGTGGAAGCGGAATATAAGGCATTTAATCCGAAAGAAAAAAGCCTTTATACCGCGGAAAACTTACAGAATATCTGCCTCGGTTTGCACTCAATTTGCAAGGGCGCAGAAAGCAAATTCTTTGACGGTCACACGAATATTACAGACGGCAGCTTCGTTACTTTCGGCGTGAAAGGTCTGCTCCAGGCGAGCAAAAATATCCGCAACGCTCTGCTTTTCAACGTTCTCGCGTATATGTCCGAGCAGCTTCTGAGCCGCGGAAATACGGTCGCGAGCATTGACGAGTTTTACCTTTTCCTCACCAACTTGACCGCCGTGGAGTATATCCGAAACTTTATGAAACGCGTCCGCAAAAAGGAATCCGCCGTAATTCTCGCCAGTCAGAATATAGAGGATTTTCTCGTTGAAAATGTGCGCGAATTAACCAGGCCGCTTTTTTCTATCCCTACCCATATTTTCTTATTCTACCCCGGCACGATTGAAAAGAAAATCTACACGGATACGCTTCAGGTCGAGGACTCGGAATTCGGGCTGATACAGTTCTCGCAGCGTGGAGTGTGTCTTTACAAATGCGGAAACGAACGGTATTGCCTGTGCGTGATCGCGCCCGAGCATAAGGCGGCGCTGTTCGGCGCGGCGGGAGGCCGATAACTTTCTCTTGCTTTTTTCGGAAAAGTGTGGTATACTATATAATATAATAAGGGGGCGGGAGAGATGGATTTTAAAACATCTATTGTAACAGGCAGCGCACTCGGCGCAATGGTAAATGCCGTGCATGATTTTGACAAGCGTGATTGTTTCGACAGCTTGATGAAATATCTGAAATCACAGTGCGGCAGCCGTATTTGTATTCTATACGGATTACGTCGAACAGGAAAAACCACAATGCTTCAACAAGCTATCGGCGAATTACCATTGTCCGAATGTGCATACCTGAAGGCAAGAACCACGGACACTATGGCGGATATGAACAGCGACTTAAAAGCGCTTTATAATGCGGGATTCCGATATGTGTTCATTGATGAGGTCACATTGCTTGAAGATTTTATCGGCTCGGCAGCATTGTTCTCGGACGTTTTTGCGGCGCAGGGAATGAAGATCGTGCTGTCCGGAACGGATTCGCTCGGGTTTTGGCTGGCACAGCCGGACGAGCTTTATGACCGTGCGGCTATGATCCATACAACATATATCCCCTTTCATGAGCACAGCCGCTTGCTGAAAACTAACGACCTTGACGAGTATATACGCTATGGCGGCACACTTCGCGCGGGTGAAACGGATTTTGAGGACAGCGCGCTTTTTGATGACAGCGTAAGTTTCCGGGACGATGAATCAACACGCAGATACATCGACACGGCGATCTGCAAAAATATTCAGAACAGCCTGGCGTATTACGATAACGGCGGACGTTTCAGAAATTTGCGAAAGCTGTATGAAGCCGGAGAATTAACGAATGCGATAAACCGCATTGTTGAGGATATTAACCATTATTTCCTTGTAGAAGTGCTGAACAAAAAATTCAAGTCTCACGATCTGGGCACAACCGCTGCTAATCTTCGAAAAGCAAAGGATGTCGATAAACGGACGGATATCCTCGACAAGATAGATATTTCCGAAGTCACAACGCGGCTTATGGAAATACTTGATATTCGCGAAAAAGAAGAACTGTCGGTCGGCATCACAGACGCTCACACGACAGAGATCAAGGAATATCTTAAGGCGCTTGACCTCATAATTGACCTGCCTTATGAAGGTACGACAGAGGGCGGCGAACAGGAGCTTCACACTTTGTTTACACAACCGGGTTTGCGTTTCTGTCAAGCACAGGCACTTGTTTACTCGCTGACAAAAGACAAAATCTTCTCTTCGGCAAGTGAGCGGGAAAGAAACCTTGCCGCGCAGAGAATACTCGACGAGGTGCGCGGACGAATGACAGAGGACATTGTTTTGCTTGAAACATTGAGACAAATCGGAAAATACCGAAGAGTGTTTAAGTGGCAAACGGCTCGCAGCGAGTACGATATGGTGATATACAACAGCGAGGAACATAACTGCGAAATATTTGAAGTCAAGCACAGCAAACAGACTGTGTCCGAACAATATCGGCACCTGGTCAATGCTGAAGAAAACAACCTTTTGGAATCGAGGTTCGGCGAAATTGTAAAACGAAGTGTTTTGTATAACGGCGGGGAACACACGGAAGAAAACGGCGTGGAATACAGAAATATCGGCGAATATTTAAAGTCATTGCCGCGAATAGCGTTGGAAATTTCGCAGGACAACTTGCTTGAACAAGGAATGAAATTTGGCGTATAAATCGAATTAAGAGAAAGGACCGGCAGAAATGTCGGCCTTTTTTTTCGGGAGGTGATGGAATGGCGGTATCTCCGGTTGTAATAAAGGCGGTCATCACAGCGGCGACGGACAAGCGCACCTGGAAAGCGCTCGCCATACTGTTGGCGGCGATTTTTATGCCGCTGATCCTGCTGATATTGATGATCGCCGCAATGTTTTCGGGAGTGGAATCCGCAAATAATGATCTGCTCGATTACAGTTTTGTTGGCACGGCAATGCCGAATAATTTCACCGATGAGCAGCACGAGGTGATAGAAAATATGCGCGGTTGGCTCGGTGAACTGGACGAAATTATTTCCGAAAAAGAAAATAACGAGGAATGCAGCCTTGACGAAA
>CAJULF010000096.1 GCA_910587135.1 uncultured Oscillospiraceae bacterium | reverse complement strand
CCGCTCTCAATTTATATTTTTAATAGTATAAAATTTTGCACAAAGAAATAGGAATTATTACTACTTTTTGACATTTATTTATTGTCGAGAAACAAGTTTCTCGCAACCTTAATTTTGTTTCCCGGGTTTCTTGCTAAGATAATACAATTATGTAAATTTTATGCTTGATTTTTTCTTTGTCCATAATTTTGTTAGAACGCTCTGCAAAGCCATTTGAACGTTTTTTGAAGAAGTTTGAACATCTTTTTGAAGATACTCCATAAAATTCTCATATGTGTATTTATATAACAAAAATGCCCGAAAAGTTTTTGACAACCTCTCGGGCATGATTTTATTTTCTTGCAATTCCTCGCACTTAAAATTCGGCTTCATTGCGCTATTTTTGAAACATTTTTGAATTTCTCCCGCCTTTTTTCGGCTTATTGCATTTTCCGCATTCTACCTGTCAAATAACACTTGTGGTTCATGTGGTCGTTCCTTTTCATATTCATATGACCAAGATAACTATCGCAGTGTACGCAATAGTGGCTTATGTAAAACTTGCAAGGGCAATTATGACTATGCTCAAAAAGCCTTGCATTGATATAAGGAGGAAATTATGGAACTTACGGAAGAACTAATGGAAAAAATCCTTAAAGACATATATTATAAGATGTCAATGAACCCAACCGCTGAATGGTTTATACTGAAAATAAAAGACTATGATGTTAAAGATACAATAATAGATAATGTAGCTGAAATTGTAAATTGGTTAAATAAACTCCCTTTTATAAGAGAGGCAAAAAATCGAGGTAAAACCGCTCTTATTTACTTAAAATAAAATTTACCCTCGCTCAACCGAGCGGGGGTAAACTCTCCGCAAAACAAAATAACCCTTGACACCGCCGCAAATCCCTGTTATAATATAATTACACGAGGGGGTGTTAACATGAAACAACGAGCTGTGCATTCTGCTTGAAAGCTTGCTTGCGCTTCCCGAAACCAACAACAGTGAAAGGGCGATAAGTCTTATAAAAGCCTCAATTCAAAGACTTGATAACACATAAATAAAAGGTGTAAACCCAAGCGGATTTACACCTTTTTTGTTAATTACTTATTAAGCCTCGCCTCGATCTCATCGAGCTGCTTCTTAAGTTCAGCGGGAACCTTACCGCCCTTAGCCTCGATATCCTCGGCATAGTAACGGCGCATTTCCGCAATTTCCTTAGTCCAAAGGTCCTTGTCAACCGCGAGCAGCTTATCCATAACCTCGGGAGTAACCTCGTCCTCGATACCCTTGACATTGATATCCTCGGGCTTGGGCAGGTATCCGATAGGAGTTTCAACCGCGTCAACAGTACCCTCGCAGCGCTTGATTATCCAGTCAAGAACGCGCATATTATCGCCGAAGCCGGGCCAGATAAAGTTGCCGTTCTCGTCCTGCTTGAACCAGTTAACGTTAAATATCTTGGGAGCCTTGTCGCCAAGTTTAACGCCCATATCTATCCAGTGCTGCCAGTAGTCGCCCACGTTGTAGCCGATAAAGGGCTTCATAGCCATCGGGTCGTGACGGAGTACACCTACCGCGCCGGTAGCTGCGGCGGTAGTTTCAGAGGAAACAGCCGAGCCGACATATGTGCCGTGATTCCAGTTGAATGACTGGTAAACCAGCGGAGTGGTGGAAGCACGTCTGCCGCCGAATACGATTGCGCTTACGGGAACGCCCTTGGGATTGTCAAACTCACTGCTCAGGCAGGGGCAGTTTACAGCGGGAGCGGTAAAGCGGCTGTTGGGGTGAGCGAGCTTCTGAGGCTTGCCGTCCTCGCCCATTACAGCGACAAACTCCTTGCCGTTGACCTTTGCGCCCTTCCACTCCTCGGCGTTCTCGGGAGGATTCTTGTCAAGCCCCTCCCACCAAACCGTCATATCGTTGAGATTGATGGCAACGTTGGTGAAAATAGCGTTCTTCTTGGTGCACTCCAGCGCGTTAAAGTTGGACTTCTCGTTTGTGCCGGGAGCAACGCCGAAGAAGCCGTTCTCGGGATTGATGGCATACAATCTGCCGTCCTCGCCGGGCTTCATCCACGCGATATCGTCGCCGACGGTGAATACCTCATAGCCCGCCTCCTTATAAACAGCGGGAGGAATAAGCATTGCAAGATTGGTCTTGCCGCACGCGGAGGGGAACGCTGCGGTAACATACTTGATGTCGCCGTCGGGCTTCTTTACGCCGAGGATAAGCATATGCTCGGCCATCCAGCCCTCTTTCCAGCCCTGGTAGGAAGCGATACGCAGCGCGAAGCACTTCTTGCCCAGCAGAACGTTTCCGCCGTAAGCGGAGTTGATGCTCCAGATGGTGTTGTCCTCGGGGAACTGTACGATATAGCGCTTCTCGGGGTCAACGTCCGCCTTGGAGTGCAGGCAGCGAACAAAGTCGTCAGAGCCCTCGGGCAGATTCTTGAACGCGTCAGCGCCCATTCTTGTCATGATGTTCATGTTCAGAACAACATAAATGGAGTCTGTTATCTCAACGCCGACCTTAGCGATGGGCGAACCGATAGGTCCCATGGAGTAAGGAATGATGTACATGGTTCTGCCCTTCATAACTCCGTCGTACATGGGAGTCAGCATAGCGTACATTTCCTTGGGATCCATCCAGTTGTTGGTGGGACCCGCATTCTCCTTCTCGCGGGAGCAGATAAAGGTTCTGTCCTCTACGCGTGCAACGTCGTTGGGCTTGGTTCTGTGGTAAAGACAGCCGGGGAGCTTCTCCTCGTTGAGCTTCTGCATTTCGCCGGTGGAAAGAGCCTCGTTGGTCAGCTCGTCGAGCTGAGCCTTGCTTCCGTCGATCCACACTACTTTGTCGGGCTTGGTGAGCGCGATCATCTCGTCCACCCACTTCAAAACATTGGGGTTGTTTGTCAGTGCCATATTTAAAATCTCCTTTAACATAAATTTTGAGAGTTCCTGTAAAAAATCTCTCCACATATAACATTATACACGATATTTTGCAATAAGTCAAGGTTTATTATTATTCTTTTTTTGATGTCGGATTATACATATGGTGATATGGGCAGGCGGATTTTGCACAGCTGCGTCACTGCAGTCTCATATCAAGCATGGAGAGCATTATTCCCGAAGGTCCGTACCGCTTGAAGAAATAGTTCAGCCGCTCCTTGGTTTCGGGGGCTTCAACTATCCTGTCGGAGTAGGAAAGCATCTGATACATCATAAAGAACATCACTCTTTCCGCGATATCCTCGCCCAGCGCGAAATATTGCGCCAGATTTTCCGAAGCCGCGCGCAGCTCTTCTATCCTGGGCGCGATATGCCGCGGGATATCATCTCTCTCTCCCGCGATATCCGCAAATTGTGTCGCCGCAGAAACCAGATTTTCCTTTAGCGCGGTCTGAATCTCCTCGCGGGTGAGCCGTCCGCTTTCGCATATCTCGCGGATTTTTCGGCTTGCCTTTATGTAGATGTCCTCCGAGGACGGCTCGGTCGTAAATGGGCTTGCGCTCTGTCCCTCCGCGGTATCGAAGATTTCGCCGCGGTTTTGGGTCGTTTCGATTTCCGGGCTTTCGGAAGCAAATTCCGCTATTACCGGCGGTATGTATTCGTTCTGAGGCTCGTCCGCAGCAAGGTCAGCCGTTTCTGTATGGTTGGCGGAATTGTCGGTTTCCCGAGGCTCGGCGGGAGCGTTAATTTCATTTATAGAGGACAGCAAATAGGACATGGTTTCCTCGCGGTTCATATCCTCTAAATCGCTTTCGCTGATTTCGTCGGGTTCCTCACGTTCTTCACGTTCCTTAGGACTGCTTAGCCATTCGATTTTCCCCTCCGTTATCTCCAGCGGCACATGGTTTTCGGGAACGCTGAAGCGCGGCTCGTCAATATCAAGCGCGGGCAGCGCTGTCGGAGGAGCAGGCAGTTTCACAGCTGGCAAATGATTTTGCGCATCGGTTTTGATTGTTTGTATGGGTTGTGAAGTCTGCTCGGTCTGAATGATCGGGTCGGTGTGCGGCGTTTGAGCGGTTGAAACAGATGAAACAGCCGAGACGGCTGAAACAGCGCGTTCCCGACGGTGCTCCGCGTCGGTCATAGAGATATTTGCGGGGCGGCTGCGCCGCTGGGTCTGTGTCACCGCGTAAGAAACCGGGCGCGGTCTTGATCTTTTCGCATTCCTCTCCGCCACCTGCCTTGCCGCGGCATCCGCCGCTTCGTCCATCTCCGCGTATCTTGCGGAGCTTCTTGCACGGCATTCCCTGCGGAATTTTTCCCGTTCTTCAGGCTGAAATTGCTTGTAGCGCAGGCACAAAGTATCCACAAGCAGCTTTAAAAACCGCTTGTTTATTGAAAAATCGGAAACGCGGACGGTAGTCCTGCCCTTTATCAGAAGCTCGTCGGCATAATCGCTTTCAAAGCTCTCGATAATTTCCGTTTCTCTGATATCGTCATAATTCAACTGGCGGATAACCCCGTCAAAATCCACTCGTATCCTGTCGCAAAGAAAAGCTATCCCGCGGCTTCCGTCCAGCTCCGCGGAGGTGTCCACAAAGCCCTCCGTTTCCTCCGACGGCGCGAATGAGCAGTAGCTGTCGCGCTTAAAGTGCTCGCTGACGTCGCGCCCGAAAGCGTTTACCGTTTCACGCAGACTCAAATGTTTTCCCCCCTGTCGTCAAGCAGTCTGTGCTTGATGTCCCACAGCTTTTTTGACAGATCGACATAATAATTGTGCGGATTCTCAAAACGCAGCACCGATTCCCACATAGTGTCCATCTGCTGCTCGCAGTACTTTTTGATATCCTCTATTTTCGGAGATTCGTACACCCGCTTGCCGCCTACAAATATCGGTATCTGAAGCTCCTTTGCGGTAAAATTCTCCACACGCTTGCGCTTCCATGTGAAATCGGGGTCGAAAAGCTCCAGCGGTTTGCTTTCGTCTATGACTTCGTCGTAAACGCAAAGCTGGTCGGCTATCGCCTTGCCCGTTTTGTTGTCATATATCCTGTAAAGCTTTTTGTAGTGCGGATTGGTGATTTTGACCACGTTCTCGCTTATTTTTATCTTGGGGATTATCTCACCGTTTTCCTCCGTAGCGCACAGCTTGTATACTCCGCCGAACACCGGTTCGCTGGCGGCGGTTATCAGCCGCTCGCCCACGCCGAACAGGTCAACCTTGGCACCCTGACGCAGAAGGTCGGAGATGATATGCTCGTCCAGTGAATTGGAGGCTACTATCTTGCAGTCTGGATATCCTGCCGCGTCCAGCATTTTCCTCGCTTCGGCGGACAGATACGCAATATCTCCCGAATCCAGACGTATACCCACAGGACGCGCTCCCAGCGGCTTCAGAACGTTGTCAAACGCTTTTATCGCGTTGGGTACACCCGATTTAAGCACACTGTAAGTGTCAACAAGCAAAGTTGCACTGTGCGGATAGACGCGGCAATACTCCTCAAAGGCTTCCAGCTCTGAATCAAACATCTGCACCCAGCTGTGAGCCATAGTGCCCGTGGAGGGTACACCGTAAAGCTCGTCTGCCATAACGCATGCCGTGCCCGCGCAGCCCCCTATATAGGCGGCTCTCGCACCGAGAACAGCTCCGCTCGCGCCCTGCGCACGTCTTGACCCGAATTCGGAAACTGCCCTGCCCTGTGCCGCCCTTACGATCCGGCTTGCCTTTGTGGCTATAAGCGACTGATGGTTTATCAGAAGCAGAAGCATTGTTTCAATAAGCTGCGCCTGAATGGCGGGAGCGCGCACCGTTATAAGCGGCTCATTCGGAAAAACGGGAGTGCCCTCTGGTATCGCGTAGATATCACCCTCAAATCTGAAATCGCGCAGATATTCGAGAAAATCCTCCGAAAAAATACCCTTTGAGCGGAGATAATCAATGTCACGTCCGTCAAAGCGAAGATTTTCGATATACTCCATAACTTGCTCCAACCCGGCGCAGACTGCGCAGCCGCCCCCGTCGGGAACTCTTCTGAAAAACACGTCGAAATAAGCGATCCTGTTAGCGTGACCCGACCTGAAATAGCCGTTTCCCATGGTGAGCTGATAAAAATCGCAAAGCATGGTATAATTCTGTTCACTGATCATACTTTTCTCCTGATTTAAAAGAATTTTCCGCACCGCAGCGGCTTACATATAAGGTTGACCTAAGACTGATAAAAAATCTCCCTTTTCGGGAAAGTGTTCCTACTGCACAAAGCTTGAAATATAATACAGATTCGTGCATATAATTACTGTTTTTGCATCCGCTTAACAACTCACGGAAGCTAT
>CAJULF010000095.1 GCA_910587135.1 uncultured Oscillospiraceae bacterium | reverse complement strand
CTTGTATTATACTTCTTTGAGAATTTGGTGTCAAGTTTTATTATACAACATCACAAATGGCTTGAAAAGTGCGGAGGCGAGAGCAAATTCGACATTCCTTTGACTGATCTTATTAACGATGTCGATTTCGGCGAGTTTTTTACGGAGTATGCTTCGGAGAGGTTGTCCAGCGATCCGAGGATCGGAAACTGCGAGCTGACACCTAACTTCCTTGAAGTGGCTAAGCGTGAGCTTGTTGAAACAAGACTGTACTGCCCGCTGACATTTACGATGGATTCCGACGACGGCAGCGAATATCCCGAGGAAGTATGTTCGGCAAATTACATTTATTATGACGATGAGATCAACGAAACAATCCGTCAGTCGCTGAGTGATGACGAGGAAGAACGTAAATATGGGCTGAACGCGTATATGCACAGCGAGCATCTTGCCAAAAAGGTGCATTCTGTGTTCCCGAGCGTGGAAACCCGCAACGGCGATCTGTTCGGCGTTTTTACAATTAAATCATATGGTGAACTTGACAGAGCGGAACTTATGGAGATTACACAAGAGATGATCGGTCAGGCAGCCGATGGCTGGGGGGAATCTTATGAGTAGCACCCTGTAACGCTCGGCGATGATGAGGTGTATATTTCATTCTGGAACAGCAGAGATGATTATTATCTCAAGCCCGAATCCGAGGTGTTCCCCGAACAGAAATTAGATCAAACTATGGGAGGTATTTAAATGGCTGAAAACAAATTTGAAATGAAGTTCCGCTGCCCGATGGAATTTGTGGTAGCTCCGGAGGACGTTGAAGAAGATTGCTATGAGGTATCGGCAATGCATTTCGCGGATCACGCGGACGAGATCAACAAGCTGATCCGCGAGAGCTTCGAATACGACGGCACGGAGGACTGCGGCTTGGCGGCGTATCTTATTGACGATGATCTTGCCGAAAAAATAATCAGCATTATTCCGAGCGTTGAGAATATCGACGGAAAACTGTGCGGCGCGCTTACCGTTGCTCTGCGCGAAGAACTGACGGAGGTTGAAACCGGAAAACTGAGGAAAGAACTGATCGAGCAGCTTGATAACGGCTGGGGTTATGATTTTAATGAGGACACCATGAATATCGGCGGCGAGGACGTGTACATTTCATTCCTGTGCGCGAAAGACGGCGAGCGTCTCCGCGTTATTGATAGTGCCGAGTCTATAAATCAGACAATGGGAGGTTTATCTTGAAGAAGAAAATAACCGCTATAGAAAAGGATTTTGCGACCAAGCCGCAGAAGAATTTCCTCGACATGATTGCACCGTCCGTGATCAAGTTTTTCACGGACTATTTTATTTGCGGAAACACTTTCCGCTGCGTATGGGCATTGCGAGAGTATCCGACCTCGACTAACGAACAGGCTATATTGCGTTATCTCGGGGAAAAGGACGGCGTTACATTGAGAATATATACTCGCCCCGTGACTGCCGCCGAGGAAAAGCGGATCATCGCGAACGCCGCAAACAAGAACCGTTTGCAGCGTAATTCCACCAACGATCTGCAGCAGACGGTCGCCGCTGAAAGCAACTTACAGGACGTGGCGCAGCTCGCCGCGGATATGCACCGCAACCGCGAACCGCTGCTGCACACGGCGGTTTTCCTCGAAATGATATCCGATACGCTTGACAATTTGAGAATACTTCAAACCGAAGTGCAGACGGAATTGGTGCGCTCAAAATTAAATGTTGACCGACTTATGCTCCGTCAGCAGCACGGCTTTATGAGCGTAATGCCGTCCGGTCGGAATATGTTCCGTGAGCAATTTGAGCGTGTTCTGCCCGCCTCCTCGGTCGCGAACCTTTACCCCTTTTCATTTTCCGGCAAGACGGACGAAAACGGTTTTTATCTCGGGCGAGACAAATTCGGCAGCAACATTATAGTCGATTTCGATAAGCGCAGCGAAGATAAGACGAACGCAAACACGCTTATTTTGGGAAACAGCGGACAGGGCAAATCTTATCTGCTCAAGCTGATTCTCACCAATTTGCGCGAGAGCGGAAAAAATATAATCTGCCTTGATCCCGAAATGGAGTATGTCGACTTGACCAAAAATCTCGGCGGCTGTTTTATTGATCTGATGTCGGGCGAGTACATTATAAATGTTCTCGAACCCAAATCATGGGGCGATGAAACCGCCGATGATGACGCTCCCCGAGCGTTCAAATCAAAGACAAAGCTGTCGCAACACATCAGCTTTTTGAGGGATTTTTTCAGGTGCTATAAGGATTTTTCCGACCGCGAAATTGATACAATCGAATTGCTGCTGATTAAATTATATGAGAATTTTAATATCAGCGATGATACCAATTGGAGCAAGCTGAAAGCGACCGACTACCCCATTCTCTCGGATTTTTATGAATTGGTGGAAGCGGAATACAAGGCTTTTAATTCGAAAGGAAAAAGCCTCTATACTGCGGAAAATCTGCAGAACATTGCGCTCGGACTGCACTCGATCTGCAAGGGCGCGGAAAGCAAATTCTTTGACGGACACACCAACATTACCGACAGCAGTTTTGTCACGTTTGGCGTAAAAGGACTGCTCCAAGCGAGCAAAAATATCCGCAACGCTCTGCTGTTCAACATTCTCGCTTATATGTCCGAGCAGCTTCTGAGCAGAGGAAATACTGTCGCGAGCATTGACGAGTTTTACCTTTTCCTCACCAACCTTACGGCGGTCGAGTATATCCGCAACTTCATGAAACGCGTCCGCAAAAAGGAGTCCGCCGTTATTTTGGCGAGTCAGAATATAGAGGACTTCCTTGTGGAAAATGTCCGCGAATTGACCAAGCCGCTGTTCTCGATCCCGACGCATATTTTTCTGTTCTATCCCGGAACCATCGAAAAGAAAACCTATATGGATACCCTGCAGGTCGAGGACTCGGAGTTTGGACTGATAAAGTTCTCTCAAAAGGGCGTGTGCCTTTACAAATGCGGTAACGAGCGCTACTGCCTGTGCGTGATCGCGCCCGAGCATAAGGCGGCGCTGTTCGGCGCAGCAGGAGGTCGATGATATGGCGGTATCTCCGGTTGTAATAAAAGCTATCGTCACGGCGGCGACGGATAAGCGCACATGGAAAGTTGTCGGCATAATTATAGCGGTGATACTATTACCGTTTATTCTGTTGATAATGATGATCGCGGGAATGGTTTCGGGAGTGGAATCCGCGAATAACGAGCTGCTCGATTACAGTTTTGTCGGTACGGCAATGCCGAGCGAGTTCACTGACGAGCAGCGCGAGATGATAGAAAATATGCGCGACCGGCTCGGCGAGCTGGACGAAATTATTTCCGAAAAAGAAAATAACGAGGACTGCAGCCTTGACGAAAATATGGTCAGGGCTGCGTTTTACTGTCTGAATTTCGGTGCGGAACTCGATGAGGAATTCGATTACGGAGCGTTCTGCGACTGCTTTGACGGACTGACATTTGAGCAGCTTGACACGGCTCTGCAAAACGTTTCGGAGGAATTTCCGCAATATATAATCACAGAAAATATTGAATATTCTATCCCAAAAGTTTACGAATATCTGACCGGAAAGGAGATAACATGAAGGCAATTTATAAGGTGATCGAGAACGGAAATACAAGCTGTTTCCGCAGCGTCATTGCGGGCGGCTATAGCTATCCGTTCTTCGTTTATGAGTACGCCAAGCGAATGGCATGGCTTTTGAATTCAAACGATCTGTTGGGAAAAATTGATTTGGCGGAACTGTTTCCGCTTCTTAAAGCGAACAAGGATTTTCCCGAAAACGTTCGCGGGAAATACCTTTTCGAGCCGATCTCCGCCACCGCGTTTGCCGATTATGAAGCGGGAATGTCGTGCGGCGACCTAATTTCGTTCAATATTACTTTGAATTTTGACGAGCGGAAAATAGGGTTTATTTTTAATCAGAATTGTCCTCAGCTGATCAAGCCGAAATTAAATGTTTTCGTCGGAAGTGCAGACGCACGGGATGTCTTTGGAAAGAGAAATCCGCTGTTCAAGGACATGGAAAAAATATTTGAGATCGACCTCATATCTTACGTTGAGGAACGCCCCGTTTTCGGAATCAGAATCGGCAGCGATACGATCCCCATGCAGGGCTTCGCGATGCTGCCGCTGTCCGATCACAACCAAAAAGGGCTTATGGAGGAACTCGAAACGGACGATCTCGACAAATGCGAGATATTTTCCGTCTCCGCTTATGACGCGGCTTTGAACGCGGGGATTTCCTTTGACGGCGAAAAATTTTCTAAGCTGAATACGCTTGCCGAAACGCTGAACAGGCTTCGGCTCGACTGCGGCGATACGGCGTTCGCGAGATTTGCGGCAGCGGGAAAAGCGGAAATATTTCGGGGAATTGACGTCGCTATGGCAGCGGTCGAAAACGTAAGAACCGGCTTTGCTCTGCGGGAAACGCAGGACATGGACATAAGAATGTGAGGTAATTATGGCATTTGAAATAGCAATTGACGAACTCGGAATCGGTAATGACAAGGTCACATATGTAACGCTTCCGGCAAATAAAAACGCTGTCATTGACGCGATGGACAGGGAGAAAATTTTCGGCGAAACCTTTCTGCGAATCAATGAATGTGACGAAGTTCCCGAGCTTGCGGAGCACGAATTCAGGGAAGAACCTACCCTTGATGAGCTGAATTTTCTTGCGAAAAGAATTAAGGAAATCTCGGAGGAAAAAACGGAAATTCTCGCTTACAGAGCGCTTTTGCAGAAACCGTTTGACACGATAAGAGAAGCGATAAATCGAACATATAATCTCCAGACTATACCCGTTTATCCGTGCAAAAATGTGTACGCATACGGCGAGATCGTTTTGGAGAATGAAATGCTCGAAGGACTCGAGGACGTTCCCGACGAGATGTACGATCTGCTTGACCCCGACAAGGTCGGACGCGCAATGATGGAACGCGAGGGCAGCGTTTTTATCGGTGGATATTACGCAGTACCGTCTTCCTATGACCCCGCCCTTGTGTACGATAAGGAGCTTCCCGAGCGCATGGAGGACTGGGTTTTCCGACTTGAAATTACGGGAAATCCCGCCGAGGATGAAGATGTTTCCGCAAAGGATTCCGAGGTTCTGACGCTCCCCGCCGATGAGGAATATATGCGGCAACTCGCGGAAAAGGTCGGTGAAAAACACATTGACGAATGCGTATACGTCGGCTTTGAATCGGCGATTCCGCAGATATCCGATGTCTGCTTTGAAAGCATGGAAAATATCTATGAGCTGAACGATATAGCGCGGAGATACTCCGAATTATCCCGCGAGGACGCGGCAAAGTTCAAGGCGGTTCTCGAGCATGAGCTGTGGCGCGGATTTGAAAAAATCAACGCCATTCTGAACGATCTGGACTGCTATGAGTTTGACGGGACGGTCAACTATGTTTCCGAATTTGGTGAGAAATATCTATCGGAAATGCTCCCGCCCGATTTTGACAGATCGCTTTTGAAAGGCGCTTGCACAGCCGAATTCGCGCAGAAAATAATTTCCGCGAACGAGTGCGCTTTTACCGAATACGGTGTTGTCTCCAAGCATGGCGGTCACTTGTTTTTGGTGGTGGAGGCTCCCGAGCAGGAGCAAACATCGGATTTTGAAATGGGAGGAATTTCATGAAATATCAGATAAAATGTGCCGATCCGGAGCAGCATTCCATGTTTTATTCGGACTGCGATCCCGCTCTGCGAAACGCTTGCGTAGGACATCTGCGAATGGATTTCGGCAGCGATAACGAGTTTTTTTCAACGTGGTGGGAGAACCGCGGAGATTTAAAAGATAATGCTTTTAAGTCGGAATTAAACGATGTTGTGAATGAACTTCGCACGGACGGATTGCTGAAAAACAGAAGCTCTATGCAGCGTTACTGCGCCACACATCAGAACCTCAATCTAAACGAAAGCTACGGCTTTTCCGTTGAAACCGATGCCCATCTTTTTCTCCTTCGGTGTCGCCCCGAGCGCGGAAATTACGACTGCTATATGTACTGCTACGATAAGCGGGAACTGACTCTCGTGCAGTCGCAGGAGCAGGACGAATCGCAGTCGCCGGTGATGTCATTATGAGCAGAAAAAATCACGAAGCCGACTATGCTGCGGAACTTGAAAACAACTACGCCTGTTGGGATAAGGTGTTCACAGAGGGAGGCTCCGACCCGTTCTGGAGCGACGGGGTTTCCCTATCATTGATCCGCAGCCAAATTCTTTATTGCAAAGAGCAGCTCGCAAAGCAGGAAAATTCGCTGCTCGGTCTGCCCGAGGCTTACTATCGGGAAACTCCTCCCGAGGTCGACTGTGACTATATGGCTCGTCCCGATGAGATACGCGAAAACGCGCGGAAAGCTATGAAAATTATAGACGCGGACGAAAATTTGAAATTTGTTCGGGAGCAGTTCCCGAGCCTGTCCGAGCAGCAGAAAAAGCAATATTGCCTACCCGCTATAATTAATTACGCGGAGAATCTGCGCCGTGCAATTTCAGCTGATGATCTCATAATAATGCGACGCTACGAACACCTCGATATGATTTTGTCAATATTACTTTACACAATTTTCTCAAAAAAAACGAGTTTTTT
>CAJULF010000094.1 GCA_910587135.1 uncultured Oscillospiraceae bacterium | reverse complement strand
ACCTAAAGCTGATGATTTAAAAAAATTTTCCGCACCACCACAGCAACGCAAAGCGTTGCTGTGGTTAGCCCGCCGCGCGGTCAACTCTCCGCTTCGCTCCGTGTTGACCGCGCGGCGTCTTGCGGAAAATTCATGCGTGAGCGGTACGTTTATCTTTGCTTTCAGCTCCTTTGCCCTCTCGATTTTGATGTGGCATTCGGCTGTTATTCTGTCAGGTTTTGTTGACCTAAAGCTGATGATTTAAAAAAATTTTCCGCACCACCACAGCAACGCAAAGCGCTGCTGTGGTTAGCCCGCCGCGAGGTCAACTCTCCGCTTCGCTCCGTGTTGGCCGCGCGGCGGCTTGCGGAAAATTTATGCGTGGGCGATACGTTTATCTTTGCTTTCAGCTCCCTATCTTCTCAATTTTTCACGGAATTTCCTCTCTAAATTGGTTCTCCCATACCCTCAACAACATCCATTAGCTCAAGGTAGGAATCCTCGGTAGCTGCCCCGAACAGCATCTGTAAGTCCCCGCCGCCGCAGTCCATGACCTGAACCATATTATCCGGCGCGTTGCTGAACAACAGAATTCTGTCACCGAACCAGCCGCGTATTTCATATGGGAGCTTCGTCAGCTTTTTCTCCAACTCCGCAAGCTCCTTTTCTGTTATGAAGTAAAATTCCTCGGGAAAATATTCATACGAAAAAACAGCCTCGTAAGCCGTCATCGCGTACAGAAACTCGGTTGTGCTGTCAGCACAGAGCTTCCACTCCTTACAGTTCTCGGTAAGATATACGGGAGGGTCATCCATATCCAGATTCTCCCGCCGTATTCCCGCGAGAAATACGCCTTGATTTTCACATAACAAAATCAGACATTCGGACTTCTGAAACTGTTCGCTTCTTTTGAAATCCTCCGGCAGCAGCCACTGATCCTGTCCGTGGTGAAGCACATCGCTGCGCGCGGCTTTGCGATAGAACTCCTCAACGACACGCGGCAATGCTCCGAAAAGCTCCCTCATATAATCAACTTCCTCGTCCGTGAACCCCTCTAAGCTGTCTGCCGCGTACAGTACCTTAAGCCAATCAAAAAAATCATTGTTCATAGGCGCTCCTTTTATTTTACGTCGGTCAGGCAGTACTGCATTTCCCGCACCGCCTTACCTCCTATATTATCGTCGTGATATCTCCCGCTCGGCTTAAAGCCCATCTTCTCGTAAAACCCGCGGGCGCTGACATTTTCCTCAAGAACCCAAAGAAAAATATCATTAAAGCCCATATCCCTAAGCAGGTTTATCGCTGCCGCAAGCAGTTCTCCGCCGTGACCCTTTCCCATATATTCGGGGAGCAGGTAAATTGAAACTATCTCGCCCCAATCGTGCATTTCGGGCAGTCTGGAACGGCAGCAGCAGGACGTTCCGACAATGCGCGCTCCATCCGTCAGAACCAGCGAGCGCCTGCCCTCCGCTTTTGCCGCCTCCGCCCAGCGCCCATGCGGAATACTGTCGAGATAATTCTGCGGTATAATGCCCTTATAGGCGTGCTTCCAACTTTCCTCGTAAACAAGGCTTAACGCGAGCGGGTCGTCGTATTCGGAAAGAAGCCTTATAATCATTGATCGGAACTCCTTAACGGTAAATTAATATTAAACTTATCCCAACAAAGCAGAATTGACAACGCTGTAAAATCAATTCCAATGTTATTTACACAACGGGTCACGATAACACCCTCAGATTACGATTTTCAATCCGATAGAATTATTATGAACATTTGACAGCTAACAGTTTTTTTACATCATCGAAATGCTCTTTGCATGTAACTCGATAATGAATCCAGCCGCCGTCGCCACAAGGATATTTGTTGTCTATTTGGTTTTGCGTATATTCCCGCAAATCTCCATATACCGATTCGTATTGCCTGTCTGATAACCTCATCATAACTGTAAAAGAATTGTTTTCCGCAAAAATATTGCACAACAGCTTTTTCTTCTTTGTATGGGCAATGCACCAGCCGTATTTATTGCCATAGGGAAAAACAACTTTTTGTTCCGTAGTATATTCATTGCATAGCCACTCATTAAGCAGCGTGAACAGTTCCGCATTTTCTCCGCAGCATTCTGTCATTTCCTTAATGCTTGGAACAGCCTGCTTATTTAACATTCTTTCATACATAAACAAACCCGCCTTTCGACAATCCCTTTCCTGTATTTTCCCACAAACGGGAATTTGTCGGGCAAATCCCGGTTTATCAAGCTGTAATTTATTATTTGTATTATACTACATCTGCAGGATTTTTGCAAGCGGTTTTAAAAAATCTTTCTTTTTAAAGTGCAGCGACAAGTAAACATTATTAAACAGCCCGTAGAAAAAGCCTATTAACAACGCAATGCCGACGCATGAAATTTCAAAAAGTCACAGAGTTTTACGCAACGATAATGTGGTAGACTAAAGCATTACGTTGAAGTTTGCGTAAAACCGCATTTGCGTTCGCAAACACGCGCGGTTTCCGCTAAGCATGCCAAGTTTTGCGAAACGTGGAGTTTTTGCCTTATGGCAATTTGTTACAATTTACGCAGAACTTACGGAATGAAGTGAAGCGGAGTATGATTAGCGGAAATTTTGAAAATATTTTATATTAGCTTTAGATCAGCCTTTATATACAGACTGCATTATTAAAGCTATTGACTTTTCAAGGAAAAATTGTATAATTAAATGTAGCAGGGCCATTTTTCACATAATGCTGCGGAAAATTTATAGCACGGAGGAACGGTAACCGCTTATGAACACAATTAAAAACCTGTTTAAGCAATTTTACGATTGGGTCAAATACGAAACCGGCAGTCTTGACACTGTCATATTTGTGTTGCCTGCTGTTATTGTTATCACGTTGACTTATTGGTTAATACGCAGAACATGGCATAAACGGAAATTCGGAAAAGATTTTAAGGCAAAGCGCAGGCAGTGCCGCCTTAATGAAACTATCCGACTGCTTTCGGTGTGTTGGCTTTCGTTTATTTCGACCTTTGTTTTGATGCCCTATGATTTCTGGTGGAAATTCTGGAAAATGGCGGCGTACGGCAAATGGGAAGCAAGACCCGATCCTTACAGCTTCGACTGGAATGTTAAGCCGCTGTTTGTCTGGCTTATCGCGGACAAATATATCCTAAGCGCAGGTGAAGCAATACATCTTCTTGAAAACGTCGCTTTGTTTGTGCCGTTCGGATTGGCGCTTCCGTTTGTCCGGAAGCGTGCCGGTTTCTTTAAGACATTTCTTGCCGGATTTATATTCGCCTTTGTAATAGAGCTTACTCAGATTTTTACCGGCAGAGGCGGCGATATAGACGACCTTATCTGCAACACATTGGGCGCGGTTATCGGGTATCTGTTATATCTGCTGATTCAACGGCTTTTCCCAAGGTTTACGGAGAAATGCAATACTACAGCTAAATAAAAAACAGTCCCGCCATAAAAGCGGGACTCAGCTTGTAGAAAAAGCCCATATGCCACGCAATGTCGGCGCATGAAATTTTGAAATTTTTTAAAATAATCCAATTCAGGTCAACCTTTATATACAGTCTGGGCAGTCCTGCCGTAAAGGCGGGCTGTTTCAGCAGGATATCCGACATTTATCCAAGCATAAAAATTTTCAAAAAAATCAAAAACCTATTTACAAATCCTTCGGGTTGTGATATAATAATAACGTTATGCGGTCATGCATACACGCGTAACGATACCGATTTCAAGGCTTCGCGGATTTTGCTCCGACAGGAGAAACACCATATCCCCCTGCTTTGATCGCGGAATAAATTTTAATGAGGTGTAACTATGTTAAGAAAAGAAGAAAAAACAGCGGTTATCGAGGCTAACCGCCTCAACGAGAAGGACACGGGTTCTCCCGAGGTACAGATCGCTATCCTCACCAAGAGGATAAACGAGCTTACCGAGCACATCAAGGTTCACAAGAAGGATCACCACTCCAGACGCGGTCTGCTGAAGATGGTCGGACACAGAAGAAACCTTCTCAATTACCTGCAGAAGAAGGATATCGAACGCTACCGCGCAATTATTGCAAAGCTGGGTATCCGTAAGTAATTTTTCGGAAATAATCGGGCAGCATTGCGCAAATTTTGCATAATCTGCCCGCTTGTTTTACCCAAGAAGACAATTTCAAGGGCGCAGCGCTGCGGCATTAAACTGAGCTCCCGCGACAAGCGGCGGCTGACTTTATTGCTGAGAGCTGTTCTGTGCCTTTGAACACAACATTTTAAAACAGAAAGGAATTTAAAGCAAATGTTTGAAAATTACAAGGTGTTCAAAACAACATTCGCGGGCAGAGAGCTTACCGTTGAAACGGGCAAGGTCTGCGGACTGGCTAACGGCTCATGCTGGGTAAGGTACGGCGAGACCGTTGTTATGGTAAACGTTACGGCGAGCGCCAAGCCCCGCGACGGCGTGGACTTCTTTCCGCTTTCCGTAGACTATGAGGAGAAGCTTTATTCCGTGGGAAAGATACCCGGCGGCTTCCTTAAGAGAGAGGGAAGACCCTCGGAGAAGGCTATACTGACCTCCCGTGTGGTTGACCGTCCCATGCGTCCGCTGTTCCCCAAGGATATGCGCAACGACGTGGCTATTACAATGACGGTGCTGGCGGTAGACCCCGACTGCTCGCCCGAAATACTGGGAATGATAGGCGCTTCCATCGCGGTTTCCATTTCCGATATCCCGTGGAACGGACCTATCGGCGGTATCAGCGTCGGTCTGGTGGACGGTGAAATAGTGCTCATGCCCGATCTGGAGCAGCGCTCCAGAACCGACCTCACGCTTACCGTGGCTTCCTCCGAGCATAAGGTAGTCATGATAGAAGCGGGAGCGAACGAGGTTTCCGATGATGTAATGTTCAAGGCTATCATGGCTGGACACGAGGAGATCACAAAGTCCCTCATTCCCTTTATTAAGGATATCCAAGCGCAGATAGGCAAGCCCAAGTTTGCTTTTGAGAGCCAAGAGGTAGACCATGATATGTTTGACGCTGTATCCGAATTTTGCATTGACAGAATCAGATACGCGCTTGACACAGACGACAAGAATATCCGTGAGGAGCGCCTGAAGCCAATAGTAGACGATGTTCACGCTAAATTTGACGAGGTATACCCCGAGCAGACTGCTATGATTGACGAGTGCCTGTACAAGCTCCAGAAGTTCGTTGTACGCCGCTGGCTGCTGGACGACGGCAAGCGCGTCGACGGCAGAAAGCTTGACGAGATACGTCCGCTTGCCGCCGAGGTTGGAATGCTGCCGAGAGTTCACGGTTCGGGTCTGTTCACAAGAGGTCAGACACAGGTAATGACGATATGCACCCTCGGTCCCGTAAGCGACTCTCAGAAGCTGGAGGGTTTGGACGAGGAAGAGGGCAAGCGCTATATGCACCACTACAACTTCCCATCCTACTCCGTTGGCGAGACCAAAGCCAGCCGCGGACCCGGCAGACGCGAGATAGGTCACGGCGCGCTTGCGGAAAGAGCGCTCGTTCCCGTTATCCCCTCGGTTGAGGAGTTCCCCTATGCGATAAGGCTGGTTTCCGAGGTGCTTTCCTCCAACGGCTCTACCTCGCAGGGCTCGGTGTGCGGCTCTACGCTGGCGCTTATGGACGCGGGCGTTCCCATCAAAAAGCCGGTAGCGGGCATATCCTGCGGTCTTGTTACCGAGGGAGAGCGCTGGATGACAATGGTCGATATCCAGGGTGTTGAGGATTTCTTCGGCGATATGGACTTCAAGGTTGCGGGTTCTCACGATGGTATCACGGCTATCCAGATGGATCTGAAAATCGACGGACTTACTCCCGAGATAATCAAAAACGCGCTTGAAACCACTCACAAGGCACGCGACTATATCCTTGACGAGATAATGCTCAAGGCTATCCCCGAGCCTCGCAAGGAGGTCGGCAAGTACGCTCCCAAGATGCTGTCCGCCAAAATCCCCGTTGATAAGATACGCGACGTTATCGGAACAGGCGGAAAAGTTATTCAGAAGCTCTGCGCCGACTTCGATGTTAAGATTGACATTGACGAAGAAGGCAACGTATTTATCTGCGGCGTGGATATGGAAAAGGCAAGAGCCTGTGTTCAGGTTATTGACACTATCGTTAATCCGCCCGAGATCGGCGCTATCTACAAGGGCAAGGTTGTCCGCATAATGAATTTCGGCGCGTTCGTCGAGATCGCTCCCGGCAAGGACGGCTTGGTTCATATCTCCAGACTGGAGAACAGACGCGTTGAAAAGGTGGAGGACGTTGTTTCCATCGGCGACGAGATAATTGTTAAGGTAATCGAGATCGACCAGCAGGGCAGAATCAACCTCTCCCGCAAGGACGCTCTCGCGGATATCGAGGCAAAAAAGAGAGCCGCTCAGAACGGATGATTTAATTTCATAATTTTACAAGCCGCCCTTGAACAGGCGGCTTCAGCCTGTAGAAAACACAATGTCGGCGCACGACTTTTTAAAATTTAATGCGCCGACATTGCGTGGCAAATAGGCTTTTCTACAGACTGAATCGCTTTCCATAAGGAAAGCGGTTCAGTCTGTAGAAAAAGTCCGGCAAAGGCTGGACTTTTTTATTTAATGTGGTATAATAAAGTAGGGTGATGAAAATGTTGACGAAAGGA
>CAJULF010000093.1 GCA_910587135.1 uncultured Oscillospiraceae bacterium | reverse complement strand
ACTTGTATTATACTTCTTTGAGAATTTGGTGTCAAGTTTTATTATACAACATCACTTGGAAAAATATCCAATATGCTTGCAGCGGCGAACGAGGTTGATGATGAAACGCTCCGTGAGCTGCACATCATGTGCATTGACGAGGTACGGAAAATAAATGGCATTATTACCTATGACAGCGCCGCGAGATTTCAGAGGAACGACTGACCATGCCGAAAACAATTGTTGCCAGCAGATATCTCAAGCCCGCGGCAAAGGGTACTCGCGGCAATCTTGTAAAATATATCGCGACGCGCGAAACGGTTCAGAAATATTCTCCGAAGAAAAAAGATATTTCCGCTACGGAAAATCAGAAACAACTGATAATGGAACTGCTCCAAATAAATTCGGATGGAAAAAAGTTGCCGGAATATTCAGACTATCTGAAAAATCCGTCAAAGGAAAACGCTTCGGAACTGCTATCCGAGCTGCTCGAACAAAGCGCTGACATGATCGCGGACAAAGAAATTCTTGTGAAATATGTTGCGGAGCGCCCGGGAGTTGAAAAAATCGGAAAGCACGGGTTGTTTTCCGACAGCGATGATGAAATAGTTTTGTCGCAGGCTCAGAAAAATATTGCGGAGCATCAGGGAAACGTCTGGTCGCACGTTATATCCTTGACGCGCGAGGACGCGGAACGGCTTGGATATGTCACTCCCGAGATGTGGCGCAATCTGATCATGCGGCATACCGATGACATCGCCAAAGCACAGAATATTCATTTGGAGAACTTGCGCTGGTACGCCGCGTTTCATAATACGGCGCACCATCCGCATATTCATCTGCTCGTGTACTCAATGGATATCAAAGAGGGATTTCTGACAGAGAACGGGTTTGAGCAGATCAAAAGCGCGTTTGCAAACGATATATTTCATAATGAACTATATCAGGTCTATGAAAAGCAGACTGCTGTGAGAGATCAGCTCCGTTCCGAAGCGGAGAATATGATGAAAAATATGCTGTCCGAACTGCAGAATAATAATCAGGTTGATCCGCAGCTTGAGAATCTTGTTTTGAAATTACAGTCGCAATTAAAAAACTCCAAAGGCAAAAAAGTCTACGGATATCTGCAGCCCAATGTCAAGAAAACCGTTGACCAAATAGTTGCTGAACTCGCGAAAAATTCCGTGCTGAAAAAGATGTATGATGAATGGTGCGCTTTGGAGCAGCAGAAATATGAAACCTACACAAGCGCCGTGCAAAAGTTTCCGCCGTTGGAGGAAAACAAAGTTTTCAAGCCGATTAAAAACGCGGTTATAAATGTTGTGTTGGAGATGGATTTCTCAACAGAAATGTTTGCAGAATACGGTGAGGACGTGGTCGACGAAACAGAATCGAACGGGGATTTATATGTCAAGTGGACGGAAGAATATAAATCCGCTTGTGATGAGTTATATAAAAATCATGATGTCTCGAAAGCGTTGGAACTGTTCCAAACCGAAATCGAAAAAGGAAATGTTCTCGCTTTGCATGATATCGGTAAGATGTATCGAAATAGCTTGCTTGGTGATGAAAACATCTCGAAATCCGATGAATATTTTCAAAAGGCTTTGCATGGTTTTCTTGAACTTGAACCGACCGCAAAGCGACTCCGCGATTATGTGCAATACCGAATCGGGAAAATGTATGCGCTCGGTTACGGCACGGAGCAAGACTATACTAAGGCGTTCGAATGGTTAAAAAAATCTGCGACGGCGGGAAATAAATTCGCGCAATATTCGCTCGGCAGCTTATATTTTTGGGGGAACGGTGTACCGCAGAATTACGAGAAAGCGTTTGAATATTATAAGCTGTCCGCCGATCAGGATAACGCCTACGCTTGCTACGAAACCGCGAAAATGCTTCGTGACGGCATTGGAGGCGAAAAGGACGCGGAGCAAGCGGAGATATATTTCCAAAAGGCATATAACGGATTTTTAAAAATAGCCCAAGACAGTCCCGATGATAAAATAATATATCGGCTCGGCGTGATGACGTTCAGCGGAACAGGCTGTGACGCGGATCGTGAGTTGGGCATCGAATATATAAAACAGTCCGCCGAGCTGGGCAACGAGTACGCTCAAGCGTTCTTGGAAAACAGCAACAGATTCGCTCACACCGCAACGCAGAATGCCGTACTCTCCATGCTGTTCTCGTTCGGCAGACTTATCTCCGACGATTACAACCGCAGTCTGCACGGACAGAAATTACGCACCGAGCATAAGTTGAAAGCCGCTATCCGCCGCAAGAAACAGGCACTCGGCATGAAAGAAAATCCGTTGGAAAATCCACAGTTCAAATAGAGGTGATCGATTGCTAAATAACCGCGAAATTTATTCCACAAATTTGCCACACCGCGCAATTGCGGTGTATATGTACCTGCGCGACCGTGCAGGAAAGGACGGCTCATGCTACCCCGCTGTTTCAACGATAGCTCAGGACTTGAAGATGTCCAAAAGCACCGTAAAACGTGCGCTCGGCGATCTTGAAAAAGCGCACTACATTCGGCACGAGCGCAGATATCGACAATCGGGCGGCAACTCATCAAATCTGTATTTTTTGAACCGACCGCCCTAATTTTTAAAAAAATAAATCGACTGACAAGGGGGAATTTTGCCTTGTCGGTGGTCTATGGATAGGTTCATCATGAGCCTACAATGTTAAGTACCCAATATAAATTTTATTATTTCGGGAAAGGAAGTTTTATGTCCTACATCAATTTTTCCGAGGATGATCTCTACCGCGCGAATAATGCCGACTTGGTTTCGTATCTCGGTGGCTGCGGCGGTCGTGTCAAGCGTGTCGGCTCGACCTATCAGTACATCTACACGGATGGTTCGGGAACGCATGACAGCGTGACCATCCACGGTGGTAAGTGGTATGATCATAAAAATCAGCGCGGCGGTTATGCGGTCAAGTTTCTGCAGGAGTTTCTCGGTTTTTCTTTTCAAGATGCAGTGGTTGAATTGCTCGGCGGCCATTTCTCCGTGCAAACAGCAAGACCTATTTCCCGTGATCCTCCCAAGCCTGTGGTTAAGCAGTTCGAGCTGCCCGAACCAAACTCGGATATGCGGCGGGTGTTCGCGTATCTGACCAAGCAGCGGTTTATCGATCCGCAGATAATATCGCACTTTGCTCACGAACACAAAATTTACGAGGAAAAGAAATACCACAACGTCGTGTTTGTGGGAACGGACGAGAACGGCACTCCCAAGCAAGCCTCCGTGCGCTCCACGATTAGCTTTGGGAAAACATTTCGGCTGACGGTCGCGGGCTCGGATACAAATTACAGCTTCTCTCATTTCGGAAATGACGGGAAGCTGTTCGTTTTTGAGGCTCCGATTGATATGTTGTCGTTCATTACACTCTACCAAAAGGATTGGCAGCATCACAGCTACATTGCGATGAACGGCGTGTATGAGAGCGCTGTGCTGAAAGCGTTGGAAAGCCACGCTGACTTACAAAGCGTTTATTTATGCACCGATAACGACACGGGTGGGATCGAAGCTGCGGAACGGCAGCGGGATATTCTTCATGAACACGGTTACACGGATATTTTTCGGATCGCGCCACAGCAAAAGGATTGGAACGAAAGCCTCAAACAGCTTCACGGCGCGGAATATCTTCCCGCTGTTCCTCACGAACGTAAAGAATTATATCTGCAAGGCGTTTCCGAGCTGAACGAGATGAAAATCAACCCGAACCGCATCGCCGCCGACCTCATAGCCGCCTATAACTCCGCCGACCGTATCCGGTTAGCGGAGTTTTCTGTTGCGGCGAGTGAACATTTTTTGAAGATAGCGGGTGAAGATTTTCCGCTTGAACAGATGAAAAACAGGCTTACAAATGAATACAAATCCTATCAAGATAAGGGAACGACAGCGACCAAACTCAGTAAACTGCAAAATGCAATGAAAGCGGGGTTGGAGCAACTCCGCAAGCCCTCGCAGACCGCCGCAGAACTGAAAATAACGGCAAGAAAGCTGTACGATATTGCCGACCACGCTCTGCGGCCCTCGACAGAAGAAACGCTTGTTCAGCGAGCCGAGCTAGAAGAAACATCCGATGAAGTTCCCTCGGACGAGCCGCGATTTTCTCAAGCAATGAATATGTAATCGGGAGGAAAAATGAATACGACACAAATTTTGCTGCTCTGCGTTTGCGGAGCGTTTTTAATTATCATAGCGGTGCTTGCCGCTATCGGAAATCTCTATTCTCTCAAGGGAATCCCCAATAAGCCCGTAGGCAACGGTCAGCACGGAACAGCGCGGTTCGCGACCAAATGCGAAGTCTCAAAGACTTACAAGCATATCCGCTACACGCCGAAATTATGGCGCAAGGGGGAGCAGCTCCCCACTGTTGACGGTTTGATCGTAGGCTGTGTGAATCGTGCGAGGGCAGTGACCGCGCTAGTGGACGACGCGGATATTCACACGCTGATGATTGGTGCGTCCGGTGTCGGCAAGACTGCGAACTTCCTCTACCCCAACATCGAATACTGCTGCGCGGCGGGAATGTCATTCGTCACGACCGACTCGAAAGGCGACCTCTATCGCAACACAGCTACCATTGCCGAGAAATACTACGGTTACAAAATTTCCGTGATCGACTTACGAAATCCCACTCGCAGCAGCGGTTACAATATGCTCTATCTCGTCAACAAGTATATGGATTTGTACAAAATCGAGGGCAAACTTGAATTCAAAGCGAAATCCGAAAAATTCGCCAAAATAATCGCCAAGACAATAATCTCGGCGGGCGGCGATGTTTCAAATATGGGGCAAAATGCGTTTTTTTACGAAGCTGCGGAGGGCTTGATGACGGCGGTCATTCTGTTGATTGCGGAATTCTGTCCTCCCGAGAAGCGGCACATCATCAGCGTATTCAAGCTGATACAGGACTTGCTTGCGCCGTCCGGAACAAAAGGCGTATCGCGATTCCAAATGCTGATTGACAAACTGCCCGGCGAGCATAAGGCGCGTTGGTTTGCGGGCGCGGCGCTCAACTCATCCGATCAGGCTATGGCAAGCGTTATGTCTACCGCGCTGTCAAGGCTGAACTCATTCATTGACTCGGAGCTCGAACAAATTCTCTGTTTCGATACGAGTATAGATGTGGAAGAATTCTGTAGTCGAAAGTCCGCAATCTATCTCGTACTTCCGGAGGAGGATCAGAGTGCGACACGTTCCTAACTGAAAAGGTTAGGCACTAAAAAGAGAACATAACAGTTATCTGATTAGGAGAACTGATAATCCGAGAAGTGGAATGATAGTGTAACGCCTTGAAACGCTTCCCCTGATACTCCGATTGGCAAGGTTGAGAAATTGGCTTTGTCAAAAGCTCGGTGAAGTCGGCTGAAAGATACCGTAATTTACGAAAGTAAAACGAAAGCTGTTCAGAGGTGAATGGTGTATCCCATAGGTCGGGGGTCTATAAAATGCATACGGCGAGAATGACGGAAACGTCTGACGAACCTGTGAATGTACGGGTCTATACTTCCAACACATAGAAATGTGTGTACCACCGCAGTGTGGTGACGGTGGGGTAAAGTAAATTTTGGTGTTATAAAATACCCCGTGATGTTAAAGGCATCTCCAAGCTGTCAGGCTCAGAGCAGGCGCCTAAGTGCATATGTAAAGATAGGATTATCGGAACGTGGCAGCCTACAATACGCAGAAATGCGGTTTGGACGAAGAACAATAAGCCAATCTGATTGTGGGCAAAGTAGTGGCACTACCGTTGATGTTTCCTGTAATGGGGAACGGAGGGACAGCCACAAGTCAGTATTACAAAAGTAATCATAGGTATTAAAATTCATAGCTTCGAGTACGACTAGGATTTTATCCGAGAAAAACAAACCCGAAGGGGGGAGTTGCCTATGACAAAGAAAAACAAGCTAAGACATTCGGAATATTATGACTTGCAGGATTGCTTTGATAAATTGTATTTAAAAAGCAAGCAGGGTGATGTTTTCACTAACCTTATGGAAATTATATCCTCAGAGGAAAATATAAGGCTTGCGTACAGAAATATCAAACACAATTCGGGCGGTCACACAAGCGGCGCGGACAGGCTTAATATCAAAGATATTGAGAAAATGCCCGCTGATAAACTTGTTGAGATAATTCGGAGAAAATTACAATTCTACAAGCCGAAAGCTGTAAGGCGAGTGGAAATCCCAAAGCCGAACGGGAAAACCAGACCGCTGGGAATACCGACTATAATCGACCGATTGGTACAGCAATGCGTCCTGCAGGTTCTCGAACCGATATGCGAGGCAAAATTTCATGAAAGGAGCAACGGTTTCAGACCTAATCGGTCAGCGGAACACGCATTGGCACAATGCTATCGCATGGTGCAAAAGCAAAATCTGCATTTTGTTGTTGATGTTGATATCAAGGGTTTCTTTGATAACGTAAATCATCATAAACTGATACGGCAGATGTGGGCAATGGGAATAAGGGATAAACAACTGATATGTGTGATAAAGGCTATGTTGAAAGCACCGATTGTTATGTCGGACGGCAGCACACAATATCCGACAAAAGGCACACCGCAAGGGTCGTTATGTTACATGTAACATAAACCTCCTAATGTACAGTCCTGAAAAATGCGAAGTAAAAAAGAAAACACCGCAAGA
>CAJULF010000092.1 GCA_910587135.1 uncultured Oscillospiraceae bacterium | reverse complement strand
TAAGCATGCGGAGCGGAACGAAGTGAAGCGGAGTATGCTTAGCGGAAATTTTGAATTTTTTTTAATAATTAGCCCTATGTCAACCTTTATATACAGTCTGAACCCCCGAAATTTTCGGGGGTTATTATATGCGATTTTAATACTCAACGCAGCCGGGCGCTCTCTTATGCCATGGCAGATAGTTTATGGGATTGTACCAGACGCCGTTTATACGCACCTCAAAATGCAGGTGGTTGCCTGTTGCCCGACCCGTCGCGCCTACGTCGGCGATCTGCTGACCCTGAGTTACCCGTTCACCCACTCCGACGTGCAGATAGCTGCAATGACCGTAAACCGTCACAATGCCATTGTCATGCTGTATCATAATGCAGTTTCCGTAGCCGTAGTACCACTGCGACAGGATAACTGTTCCCGAATCCGCAGCTATGATGGGAGTTCCGTAGGGAGCGCCGATATCAATACCCGAATGTCCGTAATATCCGCCGTGCCCGTATACCATCTCATTGATCTGACCGCCGTCCTCGGTGCCGATAGGCCAGTAGAACTCTCCGTAGCCCACATCCTGAATACTTATGGGAAGATCGGGCGGCAGCTCCTTGGTTCCATCATAAATTATCTCCGTCACGGGGTCGGTCACGGTGATCCTCGTGATCTCCTTGCGGCGAACCTCAACTCCGTTTATGTAGGATACGTTCGCGGTCACTCTGTCCGTCCCGGGCACACCCACCTGATAAGTCGTATAAGAGCCGACATAGTGTGTGCTGTCGTCGTAATGCTCTGTGTCATAGTCGGTGTAAACGTCGTAGGATTCCAGCCTTGTTACCGTTACCGCGAGGAAAGGCTCTTCCTGGTCGATAAGAAATCTATCTCCCACATATATTACGGTGTCCTCCGAAAAGCCCGGGTTCAGCGCCGCAATCTCTTCGTAAGTCATTCCCAGGGTATCGCATATCGCACTTGGGGAATCCCCCTCCTGCGCGGTATAATAAGCCGCCACACTGCGCTTCGAGGTTATCAGCCTTATTATGGAATCATCCGACACCACACTCTCCGCCAGATACAGACCGGGTTCAAAGGAAATCTCGTTTTCAAAGTTTACCGTTTCACCCTGTGCGCCTGTCCGATATACGTCAAGAAGATCGTCCAGAGTTTCCTCAACGGAGGTTTTATCCTCAAGCGCCCCGTAAAAGGAGCTGCCGATATACATTCCGTAGCCCTCGATTATTTCCGCGTTCATGGACGCCAGCAGCTTATCGGCGAGCTGATACTGTGTAAGCATGCTGCTGTGCCCCACCATATCTACCTCATAAGCCGGAACAAAGGTGATGGTCTCGGTATTGCTGTCCATATAATTTATTCGCTGCTGAACGATTTTTTCAGCGTCGGTAAAAACCGTTTCATCTGTTATGTAACCCACGAAATCGCCGTTTACATTAAGCTTCAGCGCATATGTCATAGAGCTTGCGTAGGTCACTATATTAAACAGGAAAACACAGCTTATAACCGGCAGAGCGTAATTACATAAGGTAACCGCTATTCCGCGCTTTCCGAAAATAATTCTTCCCGTAACCCTTATCCATGTGGCAAAACCTTTTAAAGCACTCTCTTCGCGTGCGTTCCTGATCTCGGTCTGACCCATTCTGATCGCCTTGCCGTATCGCACAAAGGGTTTGCCGAGAAAACCTCCCAGATGCCTGAACAAAACCGCAAGCAGCTCGCACAGGTTTATTATGCCGCGCACGATAAACTCCAGCACCACCATGCCAAGCCTGCCGAGATATCCCAAAGAAGACATCAGCGCCATAAACAGGTATTCGCCGACATGACTTATTTTATCGTTTATATGCTCTCCCACGGACTTTTTTTCCGCGGGTATAATAATTTTTTCTTCCTGCGAAACCAAAACTTCACCCTCCGCTTGTTGTATAAGACGGTATTATCAACTTGTCTGCTTATCCGTGTATCCACGTATCAACGTATCAACGTATCCACTGCCGCCCTTTTACGAAAGTATATCACATTTCCGCCCTTTTCGCAACTGCTGTAACCGTTTTGTAACCATTTTCCCCAAAATTTCGCCGTTTTATATCAATTTGTCACATAAACCCAGAAGAAAATTTAGCTGTTTTTCACAAAGACTTTATGAAACGCTTACACTGTTCTCTTTATCCGTTTTATCAACGGGAGCCTCAATTTCATATATTTCATTCATATTGTCAACAATTATGCGAAGATCAACGCTGCTTTTTTTCCCGTTTGCATCCGTAACAGTTCCCTGTTCGGTAAATTCGGTAATATATCCGTTTTCATCAATAACATAAGAAGCGGTAAGCTCCGAAAAGCTGCTTACATTGTCAAGCAGACCCACAGCATAGGAATTGAGCTTATCGGGGTCGTAGGAGTAAACTATCACCGTTTGGTCTCGCTCTTCAATTACGCTCGCGGTTTCCACCGACGTTCCGTCAAGGAAAAAAATGCTTCCGCGCGCGTAAGGATAACGGTACTCGCGTGTGTATATATTATAATAGTAGTTTTCATCCGCCGGTCCTATCACCTCCCACTCCTCGGAGTCTGCGGTCTTATAGTAAAACTCCGCGCCGTTGCTGTAACAGCGCTCCTCGCCGTCCGCGCTAATGCCGAGATAACTGAATATCATCTCGTTGTTCTCATTGATGTAAAACGAAAACTCCATCAGACGCGCACCTGCGCTAATATCCTCCATAATGACCCTTGCGCTGTCAAGCTCCTCAAAAAGCTCCTTCGCCTTTTTTACGCTGTCATAGCCCTCGGGCTTCGCGGAGCAGCCGCATAGTAACAGCGCTCCCAAAACTACCGAAAAAACAAATATTTTTTTCATGACGCCTCCGAAAATCATGCCGTTTGCATCCGAGCACGGCATTATATAAAGAAAAGGCAGAATCACCGACTTCAAGCCGGATTCTGCCCCTAAGCCCGCAACATGCGGTTAAATTCATTACATTCAATCAAATTACTCGGCAAATCCGCCCTCAACCAGCTTGACAAGACCGTCAACAGCCAGCTGCTCGTCGGAGCCGTCAGCGATAATTCTTATGTTCGCTCCGCCTACGATACCGAGGGAGAGAATACCGAGAAGTGACTTGGCGTTTACCCTGCGCTCTTCCTTCTCAACCCAGATAGAGGACTTGTACTCGTTAGCCTTCTGAATAAAGAAGGTAGCGGGTCTTGCGTGTAAACCTACCTGATTTTTCACTTCGATGTCTTTCATGCACATAATTGAAAACCTCCATTAAACATAATGTTTTGCCTGTGGATACGAGAAACCTTAGTATTTTCGTAGCCGATAACATACTTCCTTGCTCTTGTCTTCTGCCTTAGCAGGGAATCAGTGTGCGCCTATGCGTATGTGAAACCAGCTTCGAGAGAACTTACATTTTAACAGTCTAATACGGGATCTAATCAGCGCTCTTCTGACTTCCTGCTAATAGTATAGCCAAAATATTCTTTTCCGTCAACACAATTTTTCAATTTTAACAACAAATAAAATGATTTTCTGTTTTTTTACAGAATAACACTCAAACAACCTTACCTCAACTTGTGCATTTTAAACAAAAAGTTTTCAATAAAATATTCAACATAAACAGTAGTTTTCAACATTAACCCATGGTTTGTCAAGAATATATACTTATTTCTTGAAAAAGGAATATTAAACAGTCTTTATATAAAGGTTGATAAAGAGCGGATTATTTAAAAAATTCCGAAATTTCCGCAAGCACGCGCTGTTTGCTGCGCTAACTCCGTGCGTTTGCGAAAACCCGCCATAATTTTCTAAGCAAATTATGGCACTTTTTGAAATTTCATGCGCCGACATTGCGCGGCACACAGGCTTTTTTAAATGCTGATTAAATCGGTTTTATCCATTGCAAAGATTATCAAAAATTAACCGCAGAGAGCCGAAATTAAGTTGTTGTTTACAAAAAATGGTTATATTTTGTTAATAAAGTGTCATTTTATTGTGAAAACGCACAAAAGTTATCAATAATTTCACAACAGTTTGTTTAAATTTTATAAAAACCACTGGACAATCAGACAATATAGTGTTATAATCTAAGATGTAAGAAATAAGAAGTGAGAGCTTGGGACAATTCTCCCTCTTACCTCAAAAATATATTCATGAAAGGACATAGTTATTATGGAACTGAAAAATATGATATCCGACGGCGAAAAGGTTCAGGTCTTTGAGTGCGGCGGAAAATGCGCAAAGGTTTTTAAAGACCCCAACGTACCCAAAAGTGTTTTTCTGTATGAGGCGCTGACGCATACACGGGTCGAGGAAACGGGCTGCCGCCATATCCCCGCATTTGAGGAGATCACCAAGACAGACGGTAAGTGGGTAATAGTATACGAGCTTGTAAAGGGCAGGACTCTGCGGGAAATAATGGACGAGGATCAGAAGCACGCGGACGATTATCTGGAGCAGATGGTTGATCTCCAGACCGAGATCCACGGACTGCGCTCCGCGAAAATAAGCAAGCTGAAGGATTACCTCAAGCGCTCCATCGAAAGTCTGGACATGGTAGATGACGTTAAAAAGTATGAGCTGCTGACCCGTCTGGAAGCCATGCCGAAGCACACCAAACTCTGCCATGGGGATTTCGCGCCCGAAAACATTATCGTCAACGAAAAGGGAATGTTTATCGTTGACTGGTTCAAGGCAAAGCAGGGCAACGCCTCCGCGGACGTGGCAAAGACATACCTTAACTTCTGCCTGAACCACCGCACCGAGTACGCAGAAAAGTATCTTAAAATGTACTGCGCAAAGACGGGAACGGCTATCAACTATGTTCAGGACTGGCTTCCCATTGTAGCCGCTGCACAGCTTAAATTCAAGAAGCCCGAGGAACGGGAGCTTCTCCTCACATGGATCGATATAGCGGATTATTCATAACCTATATTTGATGAGTTATCGGTAAATATTTTGTGAAGTGGAAGGCGAAGCGCCTTCCGCTCACATTATATATAAAGGTTGACCTTAAGCGGAAATTTAAAAAATTTCAAAATTACCGCAAGCATGCACCGTTCGCTTCGCTCACTCTGCGCGATTGCGGTAACCGGTCAGAATCTGCTGCGCAAATTCTGACACTTTTTGAAATTTCATGCGTCGAGATTGCGTGGCAAATAGGCCTTCTCTACAGTCTGAGCAAAAGGCGGATTCTTCCGCTTTCTGCTTGTGATTTGCACAAAAATCGGCTTGCGGTTTATTGCATATAGCCAAAATGCATCAAAAGTGGGCTTTTCGGCTTGAAAAAAACATGAAAATCTTATATAATTTATATATCGGTTTAAACCGATGAATAAAATCGGCAAGGCTCCCGAACGGGAAATTGCAAAAAAGGAGAAAATTTGATGAGCATTTCAAAAAGAGCCATTAGGCTAATTTCGGCTTTAATGACGCTGGCGGTAATGATGACGGCTTTGGCGGGGCTGTCTGTTACCGCGTCTGCCGCATCCAAGTGGGACGGATACACAAAAATTTCAAGTGCGACCGACCTGCTGAAGATGAAAAATTCCGACGGAAAATTTTATCTCACCAAAGATATCGATATGAAAAGCTACGGCAAGTGGGATGAAGCGATAAGATTTTCGGGTACGCTGGACGGCAACGGCTTCAGCGTGAAAAACCTCACAAGCGAACAGTTCGGGCTGTTTTACTCGCTGACCGATGCGACAGTCAGAAATCTTGGCATTACAAACGTCAAGATAGATACGAAGAAAAGCGTAGGCGCGCTGACGAACGGCTGCAAGAACTCCGTAATCGAAAACTGCTATGTTACCGGTTTCATTAAGAGCCAAGGGCATGCGGGCGGTCTTGTGGGATACGACACGGGAACGACAAAGGGCAATAATACCCTTACAAACTGCGTAAATATGGCAAGCGTAGAGTCAACCAAGTACGGCGCTTACGGAATAATCGTATCCGAGCACACAGACACTCTCAAAAACTGCGTAAACTACGGCAATATCACTGCCAAAACCACTACCGCGGGAATATGCAACAGAGCAGGTGTGGAGCTTATATCCTGCTATAATCTCGGAAAAATTGCTGAAAGCGAAAAAGGTTGGGGCGGTATCGCTTGTTATGTAATGGGCAAGCTGGAGAACTGCGCGACGTCCACCTCGAAATTTACGCACAGTATGCCCGCAAACTGCACGGAAACCGCTGATGTGAACGTTTCCAAGAGCACTTTTAAGAAAGCCGATACATATGTGGGCTTCGATTTCGGCAAAACATGGACCATCAGCTCAAAGATAAACAGCGGTCACCCCGTTCTTACCATAATGCTCAAGGATTACAACGGTTCGCGTCCCACCGCGAGCAATCCCGCGGGGAGCTACAAGAACAGTGTAAAGGTTGAGCTTACGACCAATCTGGAAAACGGCGTTATCCGCTATACGACCAACGGCAAAACTCCAACCGCAAGCTCTGCAAAATACACCAAGCCGCTGACAATTACAAAGGACACTACCGTTAAGGCAGCTGTATTCGTGAACGGCGTCAGGGCAAAGATAATCACTCTTAAATATACCATTAAAAAGTAAAACCGAGGCGCAGCCCAAATGGCTGCGCCTCAGCTTGTAGAAAAAATCTATTGACAACGCAATATCGGCGCATGAAATTTCAATCATAACCACGCGTGAAACGCGTGGTTTGCACAGGC
>CAJULF010000091.1 GCA_910587135.1 uncultured Oscillospiraceae bacterium | reverse complement strand
ACATTTAATTTTCTTTGCCCTTTAGCTTCTTTAGGGATGTTTTGCTCTTCTCTTATCTCTTCCTTAGTTGTACCGACCTTGAAACTGATGCCAACGGTCTTTGCGATAGCACGAAGCTCATTCACGTTCATATCGGGATTGTATTCGGGAATGTCAATATCCCTATCGAGTTCATCCTCCGTACTACTCCCTCTGTCGCTGCCCTGTTCGCTTTCTGCGCCGCTCGTATCGTCAACCGATAAACTATCGGACTTGTGGTCTGCCCCCGCCTTCACGGGCGCGTCAGCCGCCTTTTCGACGATCTCCGCAATACCCAGCACTACAAGGCGATCCGCCTCTTTGCAGTCAACTGCAAAAGGCGGATCGTTCTTTGTTTTTGCTTTTATGAAGCCATCGTTGTCCAAGCCATACGCGCCCGAAATAATTCTTATAGTCTTCACTATGTTCTCCTTTCTCTTATCCCACAACGTTCGCCGCGTAAATATACGGGCAGTAGTTCTTGGGCGCTGCGAGCGGACGCGTTCTGAGCATGGTCGATCTGGAATCATTCTCCTGATCGACCACCAGCTTGGGCACGCGGGGAGCCGCTATCGTTTCATATTCGGTCGAACCGTAGGGTATTTGAGATATCTGCCCGTACATCATATGACCGCACTTTGGTGCAGTGACCATTGCAGAAGTAGGAGGAAAATAGGGCGTATCAACACCGTTATCGTCCTCGTAGCTTTCGGAGACATCAAAGAGTGTCAGCTTAAATCCTCCGAAATTCAATGTTCCCATTCTTACAACGCCATTGTATTCAATAGTCTGGTTGATATCCCCATATGAGATTGCGAGGTTTCTGTCAAGCAGATCACGCACCTCGTCATCACGAAGAACGACCTCCGCCGCGTCGCTGCCAAGAACAAGGTCTGCCGCAGGAAGTCCCCTGCTTGAAAGAAGCTTGCACATTGCCTTAACATCACCGTTAAAGTTCCCGTTTGAAGAGTTCCACATATTCGCCACAGTATAGGCGTGATCCGATGTGCCGTCATAAAAATATACATCACGTGTCTCGCCCTTCGTTTCGGCGTCAATATACTCCTGCATAGTGCAGGCATTATTGATCATGGTCTGAGCGGACATCCATTCCTCACGGCGCTCGATCCTTCTGTTCATATCGGTGAAATCGTCAAGCTGCAGCCGTGCCGCTCTCTGCGCCGGAGTACTGTTTATGTACATTGCCTCACCAAAGCCGCGGCGCTTAAGGTCGTCAAGCGTAAGCGGGCGGGAAACGCCGATCATAGCGGGCTCGTACTCATGTATCTCATAACCCATGCGCTCCATAGGTATAGCGCCCTTACGGGGAGCTACGAAAGCCGCCATCTTCCTGTCGCCCTTGCGGTATTCGGTCAGAACCTTATCGCTTGCGAAGATATCCGAGGATTCGGTAGGAAAATATCTGTCCCTGAAAAATGTCGCGGTGGGAACTATTTCCTCTGTGATCGCAATCATGGTGTAGGTGTCAAAAAAGTTAATCTCATTAGGCATTATTGTTTTTACCCTCCTTACATTGTTGACGCGCACTGAAGAACGATATCATACTTGCGCAGCGCGTCCGTGTCCTCTGCGGTTATTGTGTATCCCTCGGCAGTTATGACTTTGTTGCTGTTGAAACAGCCAGCTGTATATACTGCCGTGGTCGTGTCGGACTCCACGATGATATCATCGCACAGAATACAGTCGGGGGTAAGCGTTTCACCCTCCGCGGGCTCCGTACCGAGTATTACCAGCTTGTTGTCCGCTGAGCTCTTGGCGAGAATAGTGCCGCGCTTGAATGTCGTCTCGGCTTCTACTGCGCGGATCGTTCCGCTTCCCACCTGCTTGTGAGGGATATTTCCGATGATAAGCGCGTCGTATTCCATCTCACCGATTTTCCGTGAAAGATCAGCCATGTTTACTTTTCCCCCTTTCCGAACAGCCCTTGTACAGTCTGCCGAGCCTCAGCGAGCATTTCCGCGGGAGTTTTGTCCGCGCTGCCCGCTTCAAGCTCCTGCGGTACCGCCGACACCTGCGCAACGCCGGAGCTTGCATAGTCCGCTTTCATGCCCGCGAAAACCGAAGCGCCTTTTTCTGACGCTTTCTGTGCTGCTCGGAAGCACATCACCTGCGCTGAGCAAGGATTATCGCCGTATTTCGCTTCATGTACAGTCGTGTCGTCAAACTGTGCCGCAACGCTGTCTATTTCGGCCAGCCTGTCGCGTTCAGCTTTTGCAGCCTCTTTCACAGCCGTTTCCTGTTCCGCCTTGCATTCAGCTCTTATCTCCCGCTCAATGGAAGCGGCAAGCTCGCTGTTCTCCTTGCGGAGTTCCTCAAGATTTTTTGCCATTAAATCATTTCCTCCTTTATATGTATCTGCAACCCCTGCCGGGGAAGTTACCGTAGGCATACCCTCGGGAGCTGTCATTCCCTTAGGAAGATGAACAGTCCGCCCGCAAATCACAAGAGAACGCCTGTCCGCGCTCACCGCAATTGAAAGGGGCTCGGCGTTCACGGTAAGCGAGTCCGCAAAGCCCTTATCAACAGCTTCTTTGCCCGTCATATACGTTGTGTCCGACATCATGTGTGCTATCACCGTTTCCGACAGCCCCGTTTTACGGCTGTAAATACTCGCCTGTGCCTTATCATACGCGTCGTTGCTCTTGGCGATCTGCCTGAGCTCATCGGCATTGTACGCACCGAAAAGCGTCGTCCAGCACTTGTGTATCATAATAAGGCTGGAGGGATTGACCGTGATGTTATCGCAGGCGCACATTATAAGCGAACCGCCCGACATTGCCGCTCCGTCTACGATACAGTTAAGCTCAGTACCTTTTTCCGCAAGCTCCCGCAGCCGATTATGTATCAAAATGGATACTCCCGCATCACCGCCCAGACTGTTCATGCGTATGGTCAGCTTCTTGCAGTCTGCCGCCGCGTTCAGGTCGTCAAGAAATTCCGACTGTACGATAAAATCACCCGCGCATTCCTCTCCCGTCCACCAGTCAACGGGCTTGGTTTCCACGATATCGCCATACATCGTTATCTCAGCGCTCTCCTTGCTTTCTCCATAAGACAGCGCGTAGCATTTTCTTTTAATATCCGGCATAATTTCCTCCTATATCTGATTGTCCGGAGTAACCGAGCTAAGGCGCTGCTGCTCCTGAGAAATAACAGCGGCATTTTCACTCCAGTCGCTTCCGTAATACTCTCTTGTGACCTGTTCGTTGGTTTTCCAACCGTGCTATACTACCAACTCGTTCGCCTTAGCTTCCTTGACGGGATCAAGATGTGTCTGGGCAGGACCGTCCCATCTCGCGCCGCACCATGCCGCTCGTATAAGAGGATTGTCCCAGAATCCGGGAGCCTTGATTCGTCCGGTAGCGACAGCCTCCGCAAGCCACACCTCATAAACAGGCTGACAAAAATCATTTACAAACCAAGAGCGTCGCATCTTGATCATTTCCCAAGCTTCTTCAAGAGCGCCCTTTGCCGCACTGTAAGATTTGTTAAATGATTTTATAAGAACTTCGTAGGGCACTTCCATTGCCGCTCCCGCCATTTTGATTATTGAGTTAACAAACGATTCAAAGCTGGCGGTGGGAATATTCGGATTACTGAGCTCAATATTTTCGCCCTTTTTAAGGTGGTTTATTTGTCCCGGACCCATCTCATACTCATATTCGCTATCGCTTACGCTGTCGGGCTGATCGGAGGGTATTCCGTCAACGTCTCCCGCGCCTACCTCGTTCAGCGGAAAGTCCGTCGGATCCGACGCCGTTGTTATCCATGCCGTAAGATATGACTGCACCAAAGCCGCCACTTGGGAGCTTTCAATGTACCTTCTTAATTGGAGAAGCAATTCTATAACCGGAGCGAGATATGTTACACCACGATATTGATCGGGACGTTCTGCGTCCATAAGTTGCAGAATATTGGGTAGTCCCGTTTTCTGTCCCTCAACCTCGATCCGCTGCCACTTCCATTTATCGGCGGTAGCCTGATAGGGATAGACGTTGCACACATGATAGGCAACTACCCGACCACTTCCGTTTATCTCCACCCCATCATATATTTTATTGCCGTCCGCGGTTTTTCCTTCTGTTTGATTAAGCTTTGCTGTCCTTTCGCAAAACGGAGTACTGACCCTGTCAGCCTCGATAATATGAAGCCGCAGTGTATAGGGATTAAGAGGAGTGCTTTCCGCGCGTTTCAACAGCACAAATGCATCGCCGCTCATCAGCCATGATTTAACGGCGAGCTGCTCAAGCTCATAAAAATTGTTTACTCCCAGCGCGTCACAGTTGCTGCGCCGCTCCGCCCACATTTTCCACTCGGCTTCGGTGTTCCTCTGCCAGCGGGCAACCTCATCTTCTGGCAAACCAAGTATCTCGTTGTTGACGGCACACTTCATGCGAAGTCCCGAACCTATTATCTTGGTGCGGTTGGTGTTTATCGCCGCCGCTGCGACGGGAGATGCCATATACAGCATTCGCCCGCGCTGCCGCAGAGTCATGTTATTTGCATCAATATCCTCGGACGGAGCGCCGCTCACCGCCGTAAAGCCCTTTAACGCTCGCTTTGTATGACTTGCGCCCGCGTCACCGTAGCCCTTTGCCTGCGGCGATTTTACTACCTTTACAGTCATTCGCTTTTCCACAATACCCTCCTAAAAGTCCCTCGGAATAACGCCGACAGCTCTCCGAGGCTTCTTTCCGTTCATAATTGCCTTGTACTCGGCACGTTTATTGACAGCTTCGTCAATTTCTTTGGAAAGCTTATCGATATCGAACCTCGTCAGAGATCTGTCGTCAACCGTGTATGACTTGACGCCGCCTTTAACAAGCGCCAGCTTCGCTTCTGTCAGCTTGGTTATCAGCTTATCATAATACTCATACAACGCCTGTGCTTCATTTTTGCTTATCATTTACATCACCACTCATTATAAAATTTGTCCTGCGCACGTCTGCGCGGCTTGGGCTGTTTTGGCTGCGCCGACCGCACAGCGGGAGCTGCCTGTGTGGGAGCCGTTCCCTTGAGCCTGCGTTCCAGCGCGTCAAAATCGGGCGACAGCGCCTTAATTGCCGCCATCGCGTAGTTCCGGCAGTCAAGAGCCTCATTGCGCTCATGTCCGGGTATCTTCTCCCACTGCCACGGGTGCTTTAATTCCTTTTTATACACGATACGCTCGGACAATAGCCCCTTAAAGTAGTCCTTGCCGTAATCATCGCGCTTGGGGAAATGACAATACTTCGGTCCCGCGGTTTTGACCTTCATGTTGTCCATGATGAGCTGTTTGCCCGCATTTACTCCTATTTCATACACCCAGCACATTCCCAAAGCTCTGCCGTTAACAACTATTTTTTGCTTTTTCGGCGGACTTGTATAAGGAACATCGTCTGTTCCGCGTCCCTTGATGGCAAACACTCTCTTTGCGAACCGCTCCCGGCAGTGCTGCCTTACTTCCTGTGTATAATGTCCGCCCTCATCGACAAAGGTAAGGGATACCCTTAAGCCTATGCCGCTCTCAAAGCGGTAAACATGCTCTATTGCGTCGTCAAGAGCGTTCCACACTTCATCGGAATCTGGTCGACCCATTATAATTCCCTTTTTTATGCCCCATGTTTCACCAAAATGCCCATGCCCCACTATCTCATACTCCAGACGATCGTTCTGTGTATCAACGCCGCAGGTCAGAGCGAGGACACCATCGGGCAGTTCCGCGCGGTATTCCTCGCGGCGTGCCATAACGGAGTCCTCGCTTTCTAACTCCCCTCTGTATTCCCAGAGCCAGCCAAATTGTGTGTTGTACACTACCTGCAGCTTCTTGGTATCTCCAAGCGCTTGAAGATATTTCAGTATGATTGACTCCCATGTCGCCCACGGTGAAGCCCATGCGGTCAGCCAAAAAGAGCGCGTACGGTGCATCTCGTATGCATCGGGACTGTCAGCCGCCCATTTGGCTGGCTGGGATTTCATTTCATGCTCAGAGGATATACAGCCGCATTTCGGACAGATATAGCGAATTGAAGTGATATTGTATACCTTTTCGCCGTCATCATTCACCTCGGTTTTTTCAGCGTCATAGCGAATATTGCTGAAGGTTATCTCGCTATACTCCCCGCAATGTGGGCATTGTGTATTCCATCGCTCCATAGTACCCTTCTTGAAAGACTTTTCAATCGCGCTTGCGTTTTTGATAGTCGGTGTAGAAACCTCGACCGCTTTTGAGTTGTAGAATGTAATTTGTCGGGCGGTGGCAAGCTCCCAAGGATCGCCCTCACTTCCCGCCGATAACGCCCAGCGATCGCGCTCATCACCAAAAAGATAACGGATAGGCTTTGAAGCCAGCGCGTGCGCCTCGGTCGAGCCTGTCAAAGTCAGCACACCGCCAGGAAAGGACTTCTGGAGTATCGTGTTCCCGGAGTCGCGGCTTTTGGGGTCGGATACCTTTCTGCGCAGACAGGCGGTCTCCCTTATCATCGGCGCGATACGCATCTGTGAATACTCTTTCGCGTCCGTTACCGTAGGCTGTACGAACAATATCGGTCCGGGGTCCTGGTCTATACAGTAGCCTATCATGTTGTTGATAGCCTCCGACTTCCCGACCTGCGAGGCGGCTACAACCACAATGTGCTGTACCTTCGGGTCGGTGAAGCTGTCGAGGATATCCATCATATAGGGAGTTCGCGATGTCCTCCACTTCCCGACTTCGGAAGATGACTCAGAGGTCAGACGGCGGTTTCTGTCCGCCCACTGCGAAACGGTCAGGTCTTCGGGTGGCTTCATGCCTGCCAGCACCTTAGCGATACAGCCGTCGAGCTTTTTTTCACGCTGCTTTTCCGTTTCTCTTAACACTCAAACACTTGCACTCCCTCCATCTTAATAAACCGAAAGGCGCACAGGTTAACCAGACCGATCAATTGTAAACTCTGTGTCCATATGCGCCAATCGGCATACAGCAAAGCTGCGTTCTGTACCTGTCAATCAGACAGGTACACAGCGCAGCCTTTTTGCATTCGATTGCAAAACCGATTTTTGCGCAGAGAAAAACCGCGTTTTGTCGAACGCGGCACTTTTTTATTCTCTCGCAATTATAATTATACTAATATCTAATCACCCAATAGACAAAATCCACCTTCTCCCGGTAATACTTTTAATGGTATCTTTGGACAGAGAGCAGATGGTATTA
>CAJULF010000090.1 GCA_910587135.1 uncultured Oscillospiraceae bacterium | reverse complement strand
TTTCAAAAACTTCATCGTCATTTTCCTTTCAAAAAAGAATTGCTGTCAATACATATCCAAAGGTTATAAACGGCACAAACGGCAGAGCTTTGTCTGCCGTTCTGCCGCGGAGCTTCTGCACAATTACGGAAACTCCATAAAAAACGAGCATAGCGATCTGCGCGAAAAGAAGCAGCGCGAAGCTGCCCCAAAGTCCGCAGACTACGCTCAAAGCCGCGATCAGCTTAACATCACCGCCACCTATTTTCCCCGTAGCGAGCGCTACGGAGAAAAATATAACGGCGACGATCAAGCCCCACAAATTATCCAAACGGAAATTTATTACCGCTGTCATCGCGACAATAACGCTTATCCAATTCGGAATTTCTCGGGTTTTTATGTCCAAAAAAGTGCCTATTCCAAGTAAAATGGAAATCGCGGCAAACTGCATAACAGAGCCGATCATCAGCTCTTGAAATTGAACATATCCTGTACCTTCTGCGTTACGGTCGGCATAATGGTATCGCCGAACAGCGCATACAGACCGCCGAGCAGCAGCGCGCCGATAACGACCGCGATCAGAATCTTGATTCCACTGTCGACGAAATTTTCAGCGCGGTTTGTTGCAAGCATTGTGCTGCTGCGTACCGCGAGTCTGTATGCCGCTGCGTTTACCGACGCGCGAACATTTCTGATCTTACGGCATACCGCCGCCTTTACGCTGCTGAACTTTGCCTTTACAGTGTTCTTGATGTTCTTGAAAAAGTTTCTCATAAGAATGTCCTCATAAAAATAATTATTATTTATGCAAAAAATCCGCGAATTTCTCCGCGGATTTTACATATTAAATAGGTTTACATCGACATCGTCGGAGCCGCCTCATAAGTCTGCTCCGACTGCGAAAAATTTGCGTTCGACTGCTCCTGAATCTGCACAATAGCCTGCTTATACGCTTCCGCGACCGCACCGTTGAGCTGCTTTCTCAGTTCAGCGGTCGTAGGGAAACAGATATCGTGAAACTCGCCGTCCGTTCCCTTATACGAGGGCATGGAGACGTAAAGTCCGTTTTTACCCTCCATAACGCGAATGTTTCTGACCGCAAAGCAGTCGTCGAGATTTGCCGACGCGATTGCCTTTACATTGCCCTCCCCGGGGGTCAGGCTGTTGATCCTTACGTCAATTTTCATGTGTTTCCTCCGATCCGCAAGCATACGCTGTACCGATAATTATCAGCAAGATAACGACTAAAATAATTTCTGCCTCGTTCTCTGAATTATTGTCGATACATTCTGCGCTTGCAATGTACTGTGGTTCTTCAACGGCTGCCGTGCCTTGCGGTCGTGCCAGAAACACGACCGCGATCAGCACCAGAAGCCACATTCCGAGCTTTTCCATTATCCCTTGAAATCGAACATACTCTTGACCTTTTCGGTCACGGTGGGCATAATGGTATCGCCGAACAGCGCATACAGACCGCCGAGCAGCAGCGCGCCGATCACGACCGCGATCAGAATCTTGATGCCGCTGTCGACGAAGTTTTCGCCACGAGATGCCGCGAGCATAGCATTGCTGCGGACCGCAAGCCTGTACGCTGCCGCGCGGGTTCTCTGAATCCTGCGGCACACCGCTGTCTTAACAAAAGTTACCGCGCCGATGATCTTTGCCTTTGCTTTCTTGAAAAAGTTTCTCATAAAAAGTCCTCCAAAAATTATTTTATTTATGCAAAAACCGCGGATTTCTTCGCAGCAACAAGGACGTTGCTGCAGTTGCCCCAAAGCGGCGCAGGATGCGCCGCAACAAAGGGCAACAGGCGGTATTACATCTTCATTTCGGGCGAATTATCCTGCGATTGCTCATGCTCCTGATTAAGCTGTTCGAGCTTCTCCCTCGCCCAATCGGGAATATGCTTGATGTCTGCAATGCCGATGAAATCCTGACGGCAGAATTCCGCTTTTTCGCCGTCTGACAGAAAATGTCCGAACACCTTGCGACCGCTTGCAGTAGGGGAGCAACCGAATCCACATGATGCGAAAAACAACTGATTTTCCGGCGTCCGATATTCTTCTTTCAGAGAAGTATCGCGAAGAATTAACAGCTTGTTTGTGTAATCCTGCGGCTCATCCGATTGAACAATATGCTCTCCCGAAAACAGATTTAATTCCGCATACATTTTTCGGATATCGTCCGCCGCGCCGTCCACCAGACAGCTATGCGAGTTCAGCGCAAATTCGTAGTTCCTGTGAATATCGGGAATATTGAAACACTTTGCCCATTCGGTATTTCTGTTGTGAAATCTGCCGTCGCCTTTGCGGTTCTGAATGGTGTTGGCAATGACCCACATCGTGCGGTCGTAGCCGAATTCTTTGACCGTATTTTCGACGCACTCATCGGGCATAGACATACCGTCAAAGCGTTTTGCGATTTGCTCGTCAAGAAAATCCCGACAGCGGATATTTTCGTTTCTGCTCTCACGCCAAGCGTTAAGCTCGCTGTTATGTTTCGCCGTTTCAGCCGAATATCTATACAGAGGTATCATCGTATTCCTCCCGTTCACACATTGGCATTATCCCGCGCTCGGCAAGGAAGTTATACAAGAAAATTCGCCCCGCCTGAGTCCAGCAAGTATGCATAACCGCCTTATCCTCGTCAATCGCATAAGTTTTGCTCTGCGTATATCCGAGGTTCGCATATTCCGCATATAAAACCCACGATCCGCGTATCGGATATTGAATTCCATAATCATGAAGCATACGATTAAACGCTATAGCGCTCATGCCATAATCTTTCGCGATCTGCGTTACGGGAACTGCGTTTTTGCTGTTCAGAATGCGGTCACAATAATTCGCCTTTACCGAAAGGAAAGCGTTTTCTTCTTCGAGTTTCCTGCGCTTATCCTGCTCGTCCGCAAGCGTTGTGAGGAGCTTCGCCAGCTCGCGCGGGTCGCTCATCGTCTTGTGCAAAGTTTCTGCGGTGAAGTACGCTCCGTGCTTTCTCAGGGACGGTAAAATTCTATCACATACCCACGATTCAAATTCAACTGCTTCCGGCAACTTGGAGCGCATGATAAGGCGGTACAAATCACCCTCAGAAATAAATGTTTTCTGTACCGTTTGGTATGCCACATCACCATCTGATTTTACCCCTGTTCTGACCCCTACCTCACGTTTCACGCAGTGGGGGCAATGCCTTATAATAGCGGCGTTCGGGTTCTTGTACCCAAGAATTTTCGCGCATTCCGTTGCGGGAAATAAAGGATTTCCATCCTCAAAAATTACGCCGATTTCTCCGAATTCGTCGTGTTTAAAAAGGATAATTTCATTCTTCATCATCAATAGCCTCCTGAACAATAATGCTTCCGTCCTCAACATAAACCTCAAGCACCGCGTCCTCGGGAATCCCCGCCTCGTCAAGAAATTCTCTCGGAATCTTCAGCTCGTCGGGATTATCGCAGTCAATCGTTACCGTGACCTTGTCGTTCGGCACGAGCGCGAGTACATCGCGGAGCTGCGCCGACATCTTGATATTTCCGTTCTTCGTAATTCTGCTGTTAAATGTCACCATAATTCTGTTCCTCCAAATCGTAAAGTGAAATTTGCTGATCAATATTCAGCCTTTCGTTCAAGTCGTAATTCGCGATCAATAATTCGCCGAACATACTGCCGCCGTCAAACCGCTGACGGATATTGTTCAAGCGCTCATACGAGTACATTTCGTACCCCTCATAAAGCGTCCGTATTTCGGGGCAGTCGTTGTATGAAACAAGAAATTTTCCCGAAATATTTTTCAATGCGTTTCGTAAGCGTTCATGATCGGCAGTCGTAAAGCCCACATTTTCGTAATACCCCTCGGTCGAAAAATACGGCGGATCGCAATAAAAAAAGCTCACCTCGCTGTCCTGCGCAGAGATGAGTTTCTCAAAATCCTTATTTTCAATTACGACCTTTTGCAGCCGCCGCGAAGCCTGTTCAATAAGCGGAAAGTTGCCCCACATACTGTGCGGTTTGCCGCCGAAACTGTCACAGCCGCTTGCGTATGAATATCTTATCAACTGATAGAAATTCGCTGCTCTTTGCACATCGCCAATCTCCGCTTTTTCGCTGATGATATGCTTGACCCTATCGAAATCTTCACGGCAATTAAGCACATACCGCAGCTTCTCGATCAACTCCTCGCTGTGTTCGCGAACGCAATAAAACAAATTTGATATATTCGAATTCGCGTCGTTGAATATTTCGTGATCGTTCCCGGGCGGCTTTGCAAATAGTATCCAACCGCCGCCACCGAAAACCTCGATATACTTCTCATAATAGAGAGGAAATCTTGGAATTATTATGTCACGGCTGCTTTTTTTACCGCCGATCCAACTTAAAAAACTATTCATTTTGATCACCTCCAAATTGCGTTTCCCGCAAAACAGCGAGGTGACCGATCAACATTATTCAATTTGGAGTCGTGCTGCACCTGCTGTTTCACAGGCCAACACAATTATTTATTACATGGTTTGCTCCATTTTCGGAGCGGGATTTGCGAATTCATCAAGCGTCATTTCCTCGCCGAGGTAGTTGTAGTCCTTATCTTCAAGGACAATTCCCTCATCAGCGCCGTCAATTTTTTCTTTCAAAATGACCGTTCCCCAATGATTTACCATGACATGACTTTTCAGCTCGCATATTTCTCCCGTTGAATCTTCATCACGCAAGTCATATGCGTGAAGCCCCTCGGGGAGCGATTTCCGGTCTATCCGCAAGCAAGTAAAAAGCGCGTCATGACCAAGAAGTTCAAAACGTTCGTAATCCGCTTCGTTAGCGTTTATAGATTTCATGTGTTTTCCTTTCAGCTCATGATCGGGCTTTCGTCCGGTTCGTCGGGACGGTAATCATACGACTGCGATTCCTCATTAAAAACATAGCCTTCCTCCGCAAGATCGAGATTCCACAATTCCGCGGCAAGCTCATACGCGTCGCGGGAATGTGCGTTATAAAACTCGTCGAAGGTGATCTCGCCGTTTTCAAATTCTGCCATTCCCACGTTCACACCAAAGTCCTCGTCAGCCCAGCAGTATTCGAAATATAGATCGGGGAAATTCTCGGAGAGCTTTTGGATCACGGGCATCGCGCGCGACCAAGCCGTGTTGAACATGATCGTGTTATCCTCTCCGATTTCCGCGTTATACGCCGACCACTTTGTTCCCCAGCTACTCCGCGCCCATTCGTACCAAGTCGCCGCGCCGTATTTCTGCTCGTTTTGAAAAGCCGTTTTACCGAGCTCCCATTCATCGCGCCTGATATCCTGCCGTGTGCGGAGGAAAATTTCCTCTTTCTCTTTCGGGATATTCAGCAGGTCTTTCTGCTCGGTTCCGGCGAACGTGTAAACGTATATGAAATCCTTGTACGCTTTCAGTCCTCTCTCCGTGCGGCTTCCCGCTTCGATATTCAGCGATTCCGGCATCGGGATTATTTTGTTGAAGTCAAGCACGCTGTCTTTTCCCTTAACGCTTTTCAGAAGCTCGTCAATTCTGTTCTGATCCCCCTCCAAGCGCAGGCGGTTCATGATATGGTTCGGCAATTATCTCACTCCCTCCGTCAAAAATTACATCGCGGATTTTTTCGCCTATCGCCTTGATAACGGGTACGGAAACGGCGTTTCCCGCCATTTTGTAGAGCTGTCCGTCGCTCAGTCCGAGCGCCGCAGCCTTGTCGAATTGAGCGTCATCAAAGCCCTGTAATCTCCAGCTCTCAAGCGGCATAAGTTTGCGTAGAATACCGATTCGCAGCACCCCGTTTTTGTCGATAAACCTTACCGCACCCGGGAAATCTCCCTCGATAAATATTCCCGAATTTACGCCCTTATGGTTGCTCACGCCGGAATCGTATCGGGCGAGCAGACAGCGCGCGTTTTCGGTAAAATCGAAATCCGGATTCATATCGAAAAAGTATAATCCCGTTTTTGCTCCACCGCTGCCGCCTCCCGCACACTGCGTTATGGCAGTTCCCTCGGCTGAGTAGACTCTTGAGCCTTGCGGACCGCCTATAATCTCGACAGGGCTTTCGCAATCGCCGCATTCGACAGGGAATATTTTGCCGGCGCGTTCCGGACGGCGATGTCCGACAATGTAAGTCCGCCGCCTTGATTGAGGGACTCCAAAACGGGCAGAGTTATGAACCATCCATTCCACGCAATACCCCAATTCTGAAAGCGTGTAAAGGATCGTTCGGAAAGTTTCCCCCGAGTTATGCCCAATGAGCGCGGGAACATTTTCCAGGAAGAAAGCCGCAGGCTGCTTATCTTTGATAATTCGGGCAAGTTCAAAAAACAGAGCTCCGCGGGGATCGTCAAAGCCTCGTCCGAAGCCACAACATGAAAAACTCTGGCAAGGGAACCCGCCGACGAACAGGTCGAAATCGGGCATTTCTGCTGTGTCAATTCTTGTAACGTCGCTATAATAAATCTCTCCCTCCGTGTCATAAATGGCTTTGTAAGCCGCCGCAGCGTACTTGTCTATTTCACAGTACCCGACACACTCAAAGCCTCCGGCTTGCTCGAGACCGCTGCGAAATCCGCCGATCCCCGCAAACGCGTCAAAAAACTTAATTGCGATAAAATCACTCCCTACAAATTATCTCGTCGATATTTACATCGACATTTTCGGTTCCTGAACTTCTGTCTGCTCCGTGATCTTGTGGAACTTATCCACCTCGGGACAGACACCAAGCGCTCTGCCGTTGTCGAAATTCACATGAACCGTACCCATGTCGTCGACTGCGACTACTGTGCCTTTCGTTCCCGTAGGAACAGGTCGCGGATCGTCGCCCATCGAATCAAGCTGCACACGCGTTCCCACAGGATAATGCTCCTTGTAAAATTCGACACGTCCTTTGCTCATCGCCATAATAACACCTCCAATCCGTATAGATTTTTATGTTAAGGCTCACGCCGTCACATACTTAAATCGTTTGTCTGCGTCAAATCCTCGCGCAGTTTCTCGTAAGCCGCGTCGATATTCAACGCACCGCGAACATCGGTTTCCGAAAGTGTGTTTTCAAATTCCTCGTCGGTAATCTGCCATTGCCCGTCAAGCCTTGCGCAAAGCCGATTCACGTCGGAAATTTTATCGTCGGGCAGCAGCCTTTCACAGACGATCTTTGCGATCTTATCATCATCCTCGGTCGGATAATAATCCACAGAGACATTCTCCGTGCCGCCTATCGGAATATCCTTACAAATTCCGATACTGCCCAGATGATCTATCAACTCGCAGGTGGGCATATCAAATCTTAGCCGGTCCTTTCCGTTTTCAATAACAAATCTTATCATCTTAAACCCTCCAATTCAGCAGTCCAATGCCGTCCCTGAACAGCATAACACCCGCAAATATTGTCATCACGGTTGAGTTGTCAATCAGATTCACGTCGCATAATT
>CAJULF010000089.1 GCA_910587135.1 uncultured Oscillospiraceae bacterium | reverse complement strand
AAAGGTTGACCAAAAACGGATTATTTGAAATATCTCAAAATTTCCGCTGTTCATACTACGCTGCGCTTTGTTCTGGAATTTTTGCAAAAAAATACAACAAATTACCATAGAGCAAAACCTCCACATTGCGCAAAACTTGGCATACATAGCAAAAACCGTGCTGCATCTGCCGTTCACCCAATATGCATATTTGGAATATAATGCGCCTGCATTGCGTCATAATTATAAGCTTATCCTACAAACCGGTATATATTAGCGCGTTTTGGTATATCTGCCGCCCTCCTTGCTTTACTTTTGCTTACTTCAGTATTTTAGCAAATCCATGTCAAGTTTTCAACACGAATCACTTATTTGACGGAAAAATCACTTATTTGACATAAGCCCTGCTTGCAATATGCCGATAAATGTAGTATAATATAATAAATAACCGCTTTTTTACGGGGGATTTGCCGATGTACCATATTTCCGTCTGCGATGACAACAGCGCCGAGCTTGAAAAAATATGCGATATGGTAAACGACTATGTCGGGTCAAATAACATACCCGCAAAAATCAGTGCCTTTTCCTCGGGCAGAGAGCTTCTCGAGCAAGAGGAAACCGACTCCGATATTTACATACTGGACATAATCATGCCCGATATAAACGGCATTGAGCTTGGACAATCCCTCAGGCGGAAAAATCCCGGGGCGTATATAATTTTCCTTACCACGTCAAAGGACTACGCTTTGGAGTCCTATTCGGTAAAAGCGTTTTCCTACCTTATAAAGCCCGTTGAAAAGGAAAAATTCACAGCGGAGCTTGCGGACTGCTTTTCACGTATAAGAAAGCCGAAACGGCGTTTTGTTATAAAGTGCGCCGAGGGAACGACCTCGGTCTGCACTGAGGATATTATTTACATCGAATACTACAACCACCGCATGATATATCGTCTTGCGGGAGGTGATACCCTTGAAAGCATTTACTTCCGCGGAACATTTGACAGTATGATATCGGAGTATATCGAAAACGGTTCTTTTATAAAGAGTTCCGCCAGCTATCTTGTCAACATGGAACATATCAGAACCGTAAACGCCGTGGGCTTTGTCATGTCCGACGGAGCGGTTCTGCCGGTTACGAGAAAATATGCCGAGGCAAGGAAAAAATATATAGACCACGAGCTGAACGGAGGCGGGTACATTGATAACCTTTGAAAACGATATCGCTTATTATATGGTAAAAGCATTTGTCGTTGTGGTCGGAACGCTTGCCATGATGTCCTCATGCATGAAAATACAATGCAAAGTAAAAACAATCGTTATTCTCCTTGCATCGTACCTGCTGTGGGTATGCTTTTACACGTTTACCGCAATGAAGATTTTCGGTTTAGTTGTTACGTTGCGGCTCTGCATTCCCGCGCTGTCCGTTCCCGCCATGCTTATCCTTTATTTTATATCTAACTTTTCGCCATGGCAGGCGATATTCAATTATACCATGCAGCTGAGCATATCCGTGATGCTTGCCGTTTCACAAACTATCGCCGTTACTGTTTTAAGCGGAGGAAAAATAGTGGATCTGCTGATAAGGCTCGGCAGCTATGCCTTGTGTATTTTCGCCGAATATAAGCTTTTGAGAAGGAAATTTATGCTGTTGGATTATCTTCCCGACAAAAGCTGGCGGACGCTCACCTTTGTGCCGATAGGCTTTACGATCCTGCTTTTTCTGATAGGAACTTATCCCGAGCATTATACGAGATCGCCGGTGGCAACGTTATACATTTACGCTGTCACGGCGGTAATGCTGCTGGTCTATGTGATAATTTTTCACAGCCTTTCAAGTCAGTATAATTTGCAGCTTTCCGAATACACAAACGGTATACTTTTGTCTCAGAGCGAATCATTTCAAAAGCAGCTCGAAGCCATAAATTCGACCGAGGAGCAGATCAAAATATTAAGACATAATATGCGGTATGATTATATCGTTGTATCAGATATGCTTACGGCGGGAGATATTTCGGGCGCGCTGGAGTACCTCGGCTCGATAGGTCAGAAGCTTGACGATGCCAAAAAGGTTTCCTATTGCTCAAACTCCACCGCAAATGCAATTTTAGCGTATTACATCGAATGCGCGGAAAGCAAGGGAATAGTGACGGAGGTGCATTTCTCAATGCCCGAAAATATCGATATTGACATTATAGACTTCACCGCCGCAGTCGCAAACGCCCTCGATAACGCCGTGAACGCCTGCGCGAAGGTCGTTGGTAAACAAAAAAAGCTGCGTATCAGAACCACCGAAAACAAGCAGTACATCGTGGAGATCGCCAACAACTATGAGGGAACGGTATCTTTTGATGAGGACGGACTTCCCGTTTCAAAGGAGAGCGGTCACGGAATAGGCACAAGGAGCATTTCCGCCTTTGCCCGGAAAAACAATGCCGTTCTCGATTATGATATTACCGATGAATGGTTCAAGCTGCGGCTCGTTCTTCCGAACAGTAAAAAATAGTAACATATATCCGAGAGCTTTTATTCAGCATATATGCCAAACCGCTTGGCTGCTTCGCGTATTTCCCGCTTCGGAATTCCAACCTGTATAGTGACAGGTTTATCCTGTTCATATCTGCTGCGTCTATTCTTTGTTATATGCGGCTCAAATTTTGACTTGATTTCTGGTCTTGTTTATGCTATAATAGCATAAACCCCTACTTCCGTTTCCTCTGCTGCCCGTCTCAATAACGACCCCATATCTGACCATAGACAGGTTCGGAGCACACGGAAACAACGGATACAAGACCGCCGGAGAGGATTTGCTGTGAAGCGGAAACGGCTATAAAAAGCCATTAGCAGCGGAGAGGACAATTTCATCTCTCTTTGGGATCATAAGCGAGCAGGAGCATATCCCGAACCCCGATTCCGCAAACACCTCTTGACACTACAATGTTACAGTGATTTTATCATGTCTGAAACAGCCGCCAACCGCTTGATGACCACATATTTGACCACTTACACGAAATACCCCTTGAAACGGTGACTTCAAGGGGTATTTTCATTCTGCCGTATTCTTTGTTTACGGCAGCTCAATTTTTGAATGAACCCAATATGTTCAAAAATTGAGCCGCATAAAACAAAGAATAGCTACATTAAAAATCACATACTCTTTTTAAGAATATCCGCAATCTCGTCTTTGTTCAGTAGTTTATAACCGCCGTCCATAACTAAAGAATTTTCCGCGATCCCGTCAATCATTTCCTCGGTAACTCCAAGTTCCTTAAGACTCATTACAAGTCCGATCTCCTTCATATACGCTGCCATTCGATCAAGTCCTTCAAAAGCGACCTGCTCGTCGTTTTTGGCGTTAGGATCGACATCCCAAACATTTATGGCAAATCTCCTGAATTTCGCAAGTCCGTATGGACAAATATAACGATAGTACGCCATGGAAACCGCCGAAAGTGTCATACCGTGTGTCGCGTCGGTAAACGCTCCGACCGACTGCCCGATCATATGCACCATCCAATCGGTAGATTTTCCCTTTGCGACCAGAGTATTCAGCGCCCATGTCGCTATCCACATAATATTGCTTCGCGCTTCATAACCCGTTGGATTATGAACGGCAATTCTTGAGGAATGAATAAGCGACCTTAAAAGTCCCTCCATAATGTAATCGGAGGTATTGTCGTCCTCACCTGAAAAATACTGCTCGGTTATATGATTCATTATATCGTAAATTCCCGCGACCATTTGGTATTGAGGCAGAGTGTAGGTGAATTTCGGGTTGAGTATCGAGAATTTCGGAAAAACAGTTTCTCCGAAAACGTGTCCGATCTTGAGCTTCTGCTCATGGTTGGTAATAACCGCGCCGCCGTTCATCTCGGAGCCTGTTCCAACCATTGTCAGAACACAGCCCACGGGAATGATTTTATTATCAACATCATCCATTTGCAAATAATACTTATCCCAAGGATCTTCTTCACAATAGGCAGAAACGGAAACAGCCTTCGCATAATCGCAGACCGAACCTACGCCGACCGCAAGTATCAGATCTACTGCGTTATGCCTTGCGATTTTGCAGCCCTCATAAAGCTTTTCCACCGTGGGATTCGGCATAACCCCCGAGTCCTCGAACACGGTCTTTTTGTTTGCGGTTAGAATACTCATTACTTGATCGTAAATGCCGTTCTTTTTGATTGAACCGCCGCCGTAAATCAGCATAACCTTCGCTCCGTATTTCTGTAACTCCCCGTTTAAATATTGAGGCGAATCCTCCCCGAAATACAGCTTTGTGGGGTTGCAGTAAGAAAAATTACCTAACATAATTAAGTCCTCCTCTTGATATCAATTTAATTCATTGCCGAAAAACAAAGTTATCTCATTCACACTATCCGATAGATGTTGAACGAACAGCGCTTACTCCATTATTTCAACGCTCTCCCGAAATCGCCAAGCTCCTTCAGCTTTGCGGCAGAACCGTTTACTCCACCGTGAGCCGTAAACATTCCCATATCCTCAAGCCCAAGATAACCGAGGAAATCTCCGCGATACGAAAACATTGCGCCATCGTACATATCCGCGTCGCCCGAGCTTAAAAACATCGCGATCTTTTTCAGCTTTTCGGGCTTTCTCGGATAGGCAGCGGAATAGAATCTGTCGATTGTGCACTTAAGCTGCCCCGTTATTCCGTGATAATATATAGGCGAAGCGATAACGAGCATTTCCGCATCCTTTAGCAGAGAGTATATTTCTGACATATCGTCCTTTTGAATGCACTCGCCGTTTCCATTGGTGTGGCAGTATTCACACGCCAGGCAACCCGCTATCCTTTTATGGCATACATCTACCACATTCACCGTATGCCCCGCTGATTCCGCGCCTTCGCGGAAAGCCTCAACCATTTTCTTTGTGTTGCCGTTTGAACGAGGACTGCCGTTCAAAACAAGGATGTTCATGGTACCTCCGTCACTTCAGATTGTCACAGAAAAATTTCCGGAGCTTGTCAAAAGGAATAATGTCCGTTCTGTCGTAAAGATCGGTGTGGACTGCGTCCGGAATGATCATCAGCTCCTTATTTTCGGGTTTGGGATTGCCGTTCATCATATCAGCAAATGCTTCCTTTCCGAAATAGCAGGAATGCGCTTTTTCGCCGTGAATTACAAGCACCGCATTGCGTATTTCATTTGTATAACTCAGCAAAGGCATATTCATAAAAGACATGCAGCCCGTTTTGTTCCAACCGCCGTTGGAGTTGAGAGAGCGAGAGTGATAACCGCGTTTTGTCTTGTAATAATCGTAGTAATCCTTGACAAAGAACGGCGCGTCGTCGGGGAGCGGATCGACAACTCCACCTCCAAGCTCGTAAACACCGCTTTTGTATTCGATGGTGCGCTGAGCATTCAGCGTCTTGCGCTTTTCATAACGCGCCTGTTCACTATTTTCCGCGTCAAAGTATCCGTTTGCGTTGACGCGGCTCATGTCGTACATTGTGGAAGCGACGGTCGCTTTGATTCGCGTGTCGATTGCCGCCGCGTTCATTGCCAGACCGCCCCAGCCGCATATTCCGATGATTCCGATCTTCTCGGGGTCAACGTTCTCTTGAACGGAAAGGAAATCCACAGCCGCCGAGAAATCCTCGGTGTTAATGTCGGGAGAGGCCATATAACGAGGCTCGCCGCCACTCTCTCCGGTAAACGACGGGTCAAAAGCTATCGTGAGAAAACCGCGTTCCGCCATTGTCTGCGCGTACAGTCCCGCTGACTGCTCCTTGACCGCGCCGAACGATCCGCACACCGCGATAGCCGCGAGTCTACCCTCCGCGTTTTTCGGCGAGTACATATCTGCCGCGAGCGTAATTCCGTAGCGATTGCGGAACGTTACCTTGCTATGATTAACCTTGTCGCTTTTAGGGAACGTTTTGTCCCACTCATTTGTCAGGTTCATTTTTGCGTTTTCCATAATAAATTCTTCCTTTCTTACAGCTCCGACTTCCCGATTTTATATATCAGGTAATCGAGACAGTCAATTCGTTTTTGGTTGGTATGAACCTCGTCAAGCAGATATTTTCTGTGCTTTCCGAGAATATTCAGCACGGACTGCGTATTTCCGTCAAGTATCAGTTGGGCGCATTCCTCCGTAAGGGCGCTGTTACAGCCCGCGTCGATAAGGTTTTGCAGCACGATGCCGCGCGTATCCGAAAATTCCGCCATCTCACCGCCTCCCCGAAGTTTCCGATATTATTATAAACCATTCGGTGGTTTATGTCAAATATCTATTTTTTATTATGAATTATTCTTGACAAGAATAATTAAAGGCGTTATAATATAATGGGGGTGTTAAAATGGAAATTCGGGTATTGCGCTACTTTTTGGAGATCGCCCGCGAGGAAAATATGACAAGGGCTGCCAGGTCTCTGCATATTTCGCAGCCGTCACTTTCAAAGGAGATAAAGGCACTTGAGGAGGAACTCGGAAAAAAGCTGTTTACGCGGACGAGAAGCGGCTTGAAGCTGACTGAGGCGGGAATGTTACTTCGCCGCAGGACAGAGGACATTCTCGATATGGTTGATAAAACTGCCGCCGAATTCGGCTCTCTCGACGAGATGAACGGCGGCGATATTTATATAGGCTGCGCGGAATCGCGACAAATAAAGTATTTAGCGCGGGTTATAAAACAATTCAAGGAAAAATATCCGCTGCTGCGCTATCATTTGTCAAGCGGAAATACTGAACAGGTCGCGGAAAAGCTTGACAGAGGAATTCTCGACTTTGCATTTATCGTCGAACCGCCCGATCTGTCGAAGTACAACTACATCGAGATCCCCGGTGCGGACGTGTGGGGCGTTATTATGCGCCGTGACAGTCCGCTTGCCGAAAAAAGCGCAGTGCGCCCCGACGATCTTTTTGGTCTGCCGCTGATATGCTCCGCTCAGGCAATGCGTGTGGATATCCCGCGCTGGTGCGGTGAAAAAGCCGATGAGCTGAACTTCACCAGAACCGTTAATCTGTGCTATAACGGCTCGGTTTTCGTGCGCGAGGGGTCAGGGTATATGCTTACGTTCGACGGACTTATCGACACAAGCGAGAGCAGTGGATTATGCTTTCGTCCGCTTAATCCGCCACTTGAAACGAATATGTATTTTATATGGAAAAAATATCAGCTTTTCTCACCTATTGCCAAGCTTTTTCTGAAGGAACTCGAGAAATATTTCAGCGGTAACGATATCCTGCCTCCGTGAAGACAGACGTATATATTGCGCATGGCAGGTGCGGTGATTGGGTAAATAAAGGCATTACCATCACTAAATAATTAAAAACAACTGAAAATATGAGTCAAAGATAAGCGTTTTATTATTTTGACGGATATGACGGGATGGAGCATCCCGTCATCAGACTGTATATAAAGGTTGACCTAAGGCTAATTATTTAAAAAAATTTCAAAAT
>CAJULF010000088.1 GCA_910587135.1 uncultured Oscillospiraceae bacterium | reverse complement strand
TGACTCTGTTATTTTGGGCAGCGGATTTTAACTCCATTGTGCGGTGTTGCCTTAGAGCCTGTTTAGTATCCGGAGAAGTGCCGGATTTGCCTGGATTTTCGCGTTGGACGATGGCAATTTTTCGCAGATGTACTGTATGTACCTCAAGAAAAATTGCCTAAGTACGGCGCGGAAAGACGGGTAAAGACGGTGCTTCGGAAGATACTAAACAGGCTCTTAGATCATAATGCGGAAAAATACAACAAATTATTCCTGATGTTATTTTAACACAGGAATTCCCAAAATAAACTCAAAAATTGGGACGCTGTAAACAAAGAATACTACATGATATATGATATGCAAAGTATCTTTTAATAGAGAAGGAAGAAACGAAAATTATTTCACGCTTTCTATTTTATCTATGCATTAAACAGAACGATATTCGATAATGGTTTTTCCAAAAGTGAAATATCACCCATTTTTAATCTACAATGTCACCAATTCGGTATCCGATATTAAAACAGATTGAAATTCCAATAGTTTTATTGCGTTTAAAGTCAAAATACATGAACTGAATCAGTTCTTTGTTTATGCTTCTTTGACAATGATATATCGCAAATAGTGTCAGTGTTTTTGAAATAAAAGATCCGAAATCCTCAAGTGGGTGTGATTTTTAAATTGTGTTTTACAAGTTCGACAATATTTTCTCCAATAACCGCATTGTCATTCTGTGGCATTTACACAGTTCAAAATTAAGACTCCGTCAAGTCATATTATATACAATATCAGCATCGATTTGGCAAAGCCATTTCCGATACTGTATCGGCGAGCACCCCACATTCTGACGGAACTGACGGGCAAAATATTTCTCGTCCGTATAGCCGCACTGCATAGCTACCGCGTAAATACTCATAACGGTTGTGCAGAGCAAATATCGGGCAAGCATGATTTTTTCATTTATGCAGTCCTGAACGTAACTTGTACCGAAGCATTTTTTGTATATCGTTCCGAAATATCCCACGCTTACGCACAGCCTTCGGCTTGCCGCGTCAATATCGGGAGCGTGCCGAGGGTCTGCAATAATTCCGCTGCGCAGCTCAAGCAGACTTTTATATTGCGCGAACTTTTCTCTTAGATGCAGCAGTTTTACAGCCTCAGAGGAGACATCCTCCGCCGCGCGGCAAACGGCTTCTATATCGTCCGTTGAACTGCCCGCGCGTTCCGCGAAGGATATGATCACCTGATTTTCGCCATACCTTCCGCACAAATCATGATGCAGCGTTACTTTTATTTTTTCAAAAATGGCGCTCTTCTTTTCGCCGCTCAATATGACGAGAACGTCGTCATCGGTCCGACCATATATCTCAAGTTCCGTACAAGCCTGCTTGATCGTTCGCGCCGCCGCGGCGATGATGTCGCTTTGCAGATCATCGCCGTACACGCGTTCGTATTCGCGCGGAAATCCGATTTTCACGGCCAGCAGACCGCTTTTATCTGCCGCCGTTTCCGCCGCACAGCGTTGAAATTCACGCATTTTGCAAAAACCGGTCAGTGCGTCGTAAAGCAACGACGTTCGTCGGCATTGAGTAAGATAATGGATATCGTTTTTCATGCGTATTATTTCCAGCGCGTTTGCGATTGTTTTGTTCCAATCGCGAAAGCTGAAATCGTATCCGTCGGGAGTCTCATACGCCATGACTGTGCTGCCGAACAGCCTTTTCTGAAAATGCAGCGGACTGAAATAAAATATCATTGGTCTTTCACGGTCTTCAATAACCGAGGACAACAGCTTGTCTTTCGGCGTTATCAACGGAGAGACAGGGCTTTTCTCATAATCCGTCACAAAGCACAGGAAATCGTTGCCCTGGTATTCCACGCTGTTCCATTCCGTATCCAGACATATAAAAAGCTTTCTCGCTCTGTGGAGCAAGTAAAAATAATTACCCAGTACCGTTATATATTCCGAAAGCGTTCTGCATAACGCGAGTTCGCTTGAAAACTGAGCAACGCTGCTGACTACCGTTTGCTGCCGGTCGATGCGCTCAATAGCCATTTCGCCGCGAAGCTGTGATGGATCGTTTCCGCACGCGCAGGTGCTGCCGGAGATAAATCTGTCTGTGACCCCGAGGGAATATTCGGAGGAAAGCAGATAATTCGCCGCTCTAATTCCGACGTTTCGTCTGTCGCCGAGATAAGTGGTCAAAATGGGGTAATGATATATTCTTTCGCCGATGCAGTCGTAGCCCGTAACGGTGACCGTTTCGGGAATAAGCACTCCCGCCGCCGAAAGCGCATCACACAGCGCGTATGCCATACAGTCGTTGGCGCATATCACCGCCTGCGGCATGGGAAGCTCGTTCATGAGATAGCGTTTTGCCAGCTGCTCTCCCGAATCATACCAGAACGAGCCGAAAAATACCTTGTTTTCGTCAAATGGTATCCCGTGCTTTTCAAAAGCCCTTTTACAGCCCGCCAGTCTTCGGTGAGAAAAAATATTATTCTCGGGACCCGTCAGAATATCTATATCCGTAAATTTGTGAACTGATATCAGATGCTCACAGAGCCGCTCCATATCGTTTTCGTCGTCTGTGTAAATGCTCCGGAAGCCGTCGATCTCCCCACCGATTACAACGGCGGGAATATCGGTCTCCCTTACTCTTTCAAACACAGACGAAAGCATGGAAATGTCCATAAACGCCTCCGCCGTGACAATAACTCCGTCAAACTCGCTCGGGTCAAAAAAATCATATATGATATTTTCAAAATTGAGAAATTCGTCCTTTATCCAATGATTGTAAATATTTGAAAACACCGCCACATCCGTATCCGCGGCAAAAGCCGCCTCGGCTATGCCGCATATGATATCTTTCTGGGCGCGGTCGTCGGCTCTCGCGGTTATCACGGCAAGCTTTTTTCTTGACATATCCCTCATCCTTTCGTGTACCTTTAAATATATTATATCTTTTTTACACGGCTGTGTCAACCGAAAAGGTGCATATTATGATTAAAAGGTGGACAAAACCGATATCGGCTGTTGACTTTGCGTTTTTTATTGGTATAATAAACTTAACAAGCGGTTTTTGACACAAAACTCAAACAAAACGGAGGTTATACTAATGAAAATCACAAAGAAATCAGCGGCTGTTTTATGCGCTGCCGCCCTGTTTATAACGTCGGGCTGCTCCGACAACAATGGGATAAGCAGCGGTATTTCCGAGCCCGATGTTGCCGGTTCTTCCGATGTTTTCAACACTTCGGGAGCAGAGACAATCGAAAGCGGCGCGGTATCAGAGGAGGATATTATGAACAGTCTGAACAGCGGCATAATTATTGACGGCGTAAGCGGTAACGTTTATAAGAACGAGATGAACGCAAATCCCATCTCGCCGAACATATTCTGCGCCGACCCCACTGCGGTGGAATATGACGGAAGGCTTTACGTTTACGGCACGAACGATCATCAACAGTCGGAGGAGGGCACCAAGAACGACTACGCCCATATCAAATCGCTTGTTGTATTTTCCACCGACGATATGGTAAACTGGATATATCACGGCAGGATAGAGGTCGGAGAGATCGCTCCGTGGATATACAACTCGTGGGCGCCGTCGATAGTCTCCCGCGTTGAGGACGATGGACTTACGCATTTTTATCTTTACTTCTCAAACAGCGGCGCGGGCGTGGGCGTGATAACCTCCACCGACCCCGTGGGACCGTGGACCGATCCGCTCGGCGCTCCGCTGGTTTATCAGAATATGCCCGGACTGGAGAACTGTCCCGCGCCCTTTGACCCGGGCGTGTGCATTGACGAAAACGGCGTGGGTTGGCTCAGCTTCGGCGGCGGCACGCCGTCGGAAGGCAGCACTATGCATACCAAGATTCCGAAAATCGCAAGGCTGGGAGAGGATATGCTGTCCTTTGACAGCGAATTTGTTTCCATTGACGCTCCCTATTTTTTTGAGGCGAGCGAGCTGAACTATATCGACGGGGTATATTACTATACATACTGCACCGACTGGCAGGATCACAAGATCGGCTGGGAGGAGTATGAGGGCATCGACGTTCCGCCTGCCTGCAGCATGGCGTATATGACCACAAAGACCCCTCTCGACGCGGACAGTTGGGAATACAGGGGCGCTTATTTCTACAACGCGGGTGAAAATTCCGGCGGAGTTTCCGGACTGCGCTGGGCGAACAATCACACCCATTTCCTTGAATATAAGGATACCAACTATATCATTCACCACACTCTTCTTCTGGAGGAGCTTATGGGAGGAACGGCGGGCTTCCGCAGTATGATGGTGGATTATCTCCCCATAGATGCTGCGACGGGAGAAATTCCCATAACCGCGGCGAGCAAAAAGGGCGTAGCGCAGATAAAGCTAATCGATCCGTATGCCGACAACAGCGGCGCGTTAATGTTCACCTGCGCGGATATCGGATATGATAAGACGACAAATCCCGCTGCAAAAAGCACCGCCGATGGCGCGTGGATATATGTAAGAGGGGCGGACTTCGGCTACGGGGCATCCGAGTTTATCGCCGAGGTCAAAGGCAAGGGAAGGATAGAGGTGCGCCTTGACGACATTTCCTCGGAAGCAGCCGCTTTTATCGAATTTGATTGCTCCGACTACACAAAAATACGCTCCGACAGCTTCGCGCCGTTTGACGGAAGAAATCATGATATTTATTTCGTGTTTTCCGACCCCTATATAGAGCTTAAATCGTGGAGATTTTCTAAGGGGGACGAGCAGCTTCGTCAAGAGGAGAACATTGCCTCCACCGATATACCTTACAAGACGTTGGTGTTTTCGGGGCAGTCCGAGCCCGGACCGAGCCCTTCCGCTATGTTTGACATTCCAAAGAACGGGGATTATTCCATAAAATCATCTTCATTTGACAAGGAAAGCGCCGTGCTCAACCTCGGCTTCATAAATACCGATGTTGACGCGGAATATAAGGTATTTGTAAAATCGCTTACGCTGGAAACCGAGAACGGTCAGGTTGAAATTCCCGTAAACGCGGAGCTCGACCCGGCAAGCTCGTCGGAAAACGGTCTTGAAAACGGCTGGTGCGGTTCCGAAGTAGGCGCTCTTATTTACGGCACGGAGGAGTGCGGCATTTTCGCGATGGAAACCGAAATTGAGTGGATAAGCTATCGGCTGGCACTTAAAATCGACGGCGAAGAGGTTCCTTTTACGTCAATAACCTATAACGTCACCGTAAGCGGACTTGATTTTAACGAATGATGACACTGCTTTATAAAAAGAAAGATGAGGTCAATGATGAAAAGATTTATTTGCCTGACGGCGCTGCTGGCGGCTCTGTCGCTGACCTCATGCAGCGCGGCTTCGACCGTCGATATGTCGGAGCCGGCTCAGGATCTTACCGAAGTGTTCGAAGGAGAAAGCGAAATGATCGACACGGATATTGTAAAATCCACGATAGCTTCAACCGATGACGGCGAAGGAAATTACACAAATCCCGTTATTTTCGCCGATGTGCCCGATATTGATATAATTCGCGTCGGCGATGCGTTTTACATGGTTTCCACGACCATGCACCTGTCCCCCGGGTGTCCGGTAATGAGATCCTACGACCTTGTAAACTGGGAGATAGTAAATTATGTTTATAATACGCTGGACGACAAAGACAATCTTGCTTTAAGAAACGGGGAAAACAATTACGGCAAGGGTCAGTGGGCGGCGACCCTCCGATATAACGACGGGGTTTATTACGCGGGATTTCTCTCCTATGCCACCGGCAAAACATATATCTATCATACAAACGATATCGAAAACGGGAAATGGGACAGGTTTGAGTTTGACGAGGGCTTCCACGATATGAGCCTTTTGTTCGATGACGACGGCAGAGTTTATGTCATCTACGGGGGCGGACAGATATGGTGCGTTGAACTGGAAAAAGATTTAAGCGCTGTCAAGTACGAGACCAAAAGAAGACTCATTGATGACGCGGGGCTTGTCAAGGGCTGCCTTGCCGAAGGCGCGCACGCCTATAAAATCAACGGCTACTACTATATTTTTATCATCACATGGCCTCCTCATGGCAGAAGAACACAGCTTTGCTACAGAAGCGAGACGCTTGACGGCGAGTGGGAAATGAAGGTGATACTTGACGATAACATTGGTTTCAGAAACGACGGCGTTGCTCAGGGAGGAATCGTTGACGACAAAGACGGAAACTGGTATTGTTTCGTGTTTCAGGATCACGGCGCGGTGGGCAGAACCCCTGTTTTAACGACCATGACATGGGAGGACGGATGGCCGGTTGCCGGTGTTGACGGAAAGGTGCCCCAAACCGCCGCAATCCCAATCGTTGGATACGAGAAAAAGGGCATTGTCACAAGCGACGAATTTATAAATTCACGAATAGTAAGACCCTATCACAGCTTCGCCGATAATCCCGGGGAAGCCGGAGAGAACGACTACAACGACTCCAATCTCGTCTTGGAGTGGCAATGGAATCATAATCCCGACAACCGCTTATGGTCGCTTACCGAAAGGGAAGGCTATCTGAGGCTCAGAACGGGCTCCGTCTGCGATACCGTTGCCGAGGCAAGAAATACCCTTACACAGCGCACCTTCGGTCCGGAATGCGGCGCTTATATCAAGCTTGATACCACGGGCATGAAGGAGGGCGATGTTTCGGGGCTTGCCGCCTTCGCGGAAAAATACGGCTATGTCGCCGTAAAAATCGAGGACGGAAAAAGATATGTTATAACGGTTTGGTATGACGATAACGACAGCGTTGAAAAGGAGTTTGAGACCGAAAGGGTCGAGATTTCGGAAAACGAGGTGTATCTACAGGTCGACTGCGATTACAAAAACGCGGCGGACAAGGCGTATTTCTATTATAGCCTTGACGGCGAAAACTGGACGGAAATTGGAAGCACGCTGCAGATGAATTATTACGGACTGCATTTTATGGGATACCGCTACGCGATATTCAATTTTTCGACAAAGCAGTCGGGCGGTTATGTCGACGTGGATTTTTTCAGGATAGACAATAAAATGCTCCGATAAACCGATAAATCCAACGCAATCTAATCATAAATCAGTATAAACCGCGCAAAGCCGCGCCATCTGACGGGCCTCGCGCGGTTTTGGATTTTAATGCGCGGTCGCTCCGTTTAACCTGTATGGGAAACACCATCAGGCGCAGAAGCGCCGCATTCCTTTTTTGGTTAAAAAAATTTATGACGCTATTGAAAAACAACGGTTTTTTAATATAATTTAAAGAATATACTGCGGCAAACGCAGTCAAATAAATTATGGAGGTTTTATTATGGAACGCCGGGATACTTGGGAGCTTGCTTTTGGGAGCAAGGCTGACGGAAATCCTTTTGTTGATTATGAAATAAGGGGCGTTTTTTCCGGTGATAACAAGGTGAAAACGGTTGAGGGCTTTTACGACGGAGGGTGTACATACAAAATAAGATTTATGCCATCCTTTGAGGGCAAATACCGCTATCGTATTTTGGCAGCTTTTCCGAAAAGGAAATATGATTTTGTCAATATTACTTTACACAATTTTCTCAAAAAAAACGAGTTTTTTG
>CAJULF010000087.1 GCA_910587135.1 uncultured Oscillospiraceae bacterium | reverse complement strand
CAAAAAACTCGTTTTTTTTGAGAAAATTGTGTAAAGTAATATTGACAAAATCATTAACTCTTTTCGGAGGATATATCAATACCATTAGTACACAATCATCTGATTAAAACATTGTGTATATTATCAGGGCTTGACCGACTTGAACGCTGCCGAACCCTCAAGGTTTCTAAGCAGGATTTTTCGCTCAGCCTTGTACTGCTTGCCGATAAAGCCCAAGCGCAGGAGAAAACACCTGAAAGCGTATTTTTCATTGTCGGCCGGCTTTTCGTTACCGCTTATACGCTTCAGCTTTACCGACATTTCGCATAGGGCACTGATGAGATGTGTATATGCTTTGACCTCGTCTCCCTCAAGCTGCCTGTCAAACCAAGCGAATGAAACACTGTTCTCCTTAATCTCGAACGGCAATTCGGAAATTCCCAGCGCCTTCTTTATTAGACGGCCCATTGCCGAAAGCAAATTTGTAAGGTTATCAACCGAAACGCTTTCAAGCGGGATTTCCACCGTAAGCCCGATATTTGCGCCCTGTGGCTCGTTTGTCTGCTCTGCGGTAACTTCCCCGACTTCCGCTCCAGAAGCGCTTACAAGGCAAAATCCGCGCTCCGCAAGCCGCTCCAATAGGTTATTCACTTCTTTGGTATCGGGTTCATTGTCAAATATCAGCGTTCCCTCTTTGGTGACCTTGATCCGGTCTATCTGATACGCCATCGACGGCGCACCGAGATATTTCGGCTTAACGTTCAGAATTTCTCCGACTGCGCTCACAAGCGGCTTTCGTGCCGCTCCGACCGCATTATACTTGATTTCCATGATAATATCCTCCTTTGGTTTTTTACATATTAACTCGTTCAAGGCGGAATATCAATACAATTATTGTACAAACATTCCCGCGGCTGATTGTGTGAATTATGCCATACTATACCCGCCAGCACAAAGTAAACGCAGGGGAGCGCCACACCGTTCCCCCAGAGCTTATATTCCGCCGAGTCGCTGTGAGGATTCTTCAGCCACTTTATTATCTGCTTGTCGGTTTTTCGCTTGATATTTTTGCCGATTGCCGCTCCATATTCGGTGAAAATTTCACGCCATCGCTCTATTTCGCCTAACGTTGGAGCGTCCGTTTCCAAATCAGCGCACCACCAGTCGGGAAATCCCTGTAAACGGGCGCATTCGGTTGGGCAGAGACGCCGCACGATATAATCAATGCCCTCGTTATTTATGATTGGCGGAGACATATAATCGGTTGCCGTAAGGGTATATGCGCACTCCTCGGATACTCGGGTAAAAAACGACTCACGGCTCATAGAATATGTCGGAATCGCGACCGCTCCGGGGCCCTTTGCAACTATCGTCGGCTCTGTTTCGGGCTCTACCGCGAAATTATACAGCGCGTTCTTTCCCTGGTTGAATGCTGCACGGTCGATACCATAAACGACTGTAAGCCCGCCTTGATTCCTGTCCGGCGTGTTTCCGCTGCAATCAATGGTGCGTGAAGTATCCGTTTCGTAGACGTTCGCCCGCGCGTTTTTCGTTCCCTCGGTGGTAAACCGCACATCAAAACAATTCAGCACCAACGGCTGATTATTGCCGCCTGTACCGTATTTAGCGCTTACAGTGGGGGCGGTGTCCAACGGTCCTTTAACACGGGCATCCTGGCCGTGGTTCTCAAACATCAAGGCGGGAACTGCTCCCGCCCTAAGAGTGGGACATATTTCGTCCTCATAGCCTATTCCCCGTGCTCCTGCCGATCCCTCAATACAGAATCCCGCTGCGCCTGCGACTCGAGAGCCGCTTTCAATATCGGCGGCAGCTCTTTGCCACGCGCGGAAGCCGTCCGCAGAATATGCAGACACGCCTTCCGACTTAAACAGTATTTCTCCGGCACGTTCGGAATTATAATCTGCGACAAGAAAGATTCGTTTTCTTCTTTGGGGCACTCCCCAATATCGAGCGTCGAGGACTCGCCATGCAACGGAGAACCCATCGCCCACGATTTCCCCGGCTTTTGCCCAGACGGAAGATGAACCTCGCTTTTCAGGCTTAGGGACATCAGCCTCTGTGTATCTGACCCTACACATCTCCCGTAGGACTTGCCGGAAGTCTTCTCCTTTATTTGATGAAAACGCGCCGAGGACGTTTTCCCACACGCAGTATCGGGGGTATCTGCCATTTGTCGCACACCTCATTTCCTTTATTATTCTTATTGCCTCAAAAAACAGGCTTGAACGTTCTCCGCATATGCCGCTCCGCTTTCCGGCTATCGACATATCCTGACAAGGCGAGCCGAATGTGATAATATCCACCGGCGGCAGCTCAGCGCCGTTCAGCTTGTTGATATCGCCGTAATGCTCCACGAAAGGAAGCCGCTTTTCTGTTACCCTAATAGGGAAAGGCTCTATTTCACTGCTCCAGAGCGGCACGATACCTGCGAGCAGACCGCCGAGAGGAAAGCCCCCGCTCCCATCAAAAAGGGAGCCTAATGTGAGTCTATTCTCCATGCTCCACCTCTTTCACAAGGTCGGAGTAGGGTATTTTCTCCCCTCCGCGCATTACATACACATCATCGGAGCTCTGCTTGTACTCAACGTACCTGCGCAGGATAACCGAAGCATACTTCGGATCAAGCTCCATTGTATGACATATCCGGTTTGTCTGTTCGCAGCTCATCAGCGTTGAGCCGCTCCCACCAAAGGTGTCAAGCACTATTGCGTTTTCCTGCGAGCTGTTGCATATCGGGTATGCAAGCAAATCGAGCGGCTTGCTTGTTGGGTGATTTTCGTTGCGCTTCGGTTTGTCAAAATTCCAGATGGTAGTTTGCTTGCGGTCGCTGTACCAGCGGTGTTTTCCATTCTGCAAAAAGCCGTACAACACCGGCTCGTGCTGCCACTGGTAATCGGAGCGTCCCAGCACAAGCGAATTCTTTACCCATATACAAACGCCCGCAAGGTGAAATCCCGCGTCGACGAACGCCCTGCGGAAGCATAAGCCCTCGGTGTCCGCGTGAAAGACGTATGCCGCTCCGCCGGTTTCAAGATGTGCCGCCATATTGTCAAAGGACTTTTTCAAGAACTCGTAGAATTCCTCTCCCTTTATTGAGTCGTTCTGTATCTTCAATCCGCTTGATGATGTAAACGAGACCCCATAGGGCGGATCAGTCACTATGAGGTTTGCCTTTTTGCCGTCCATCAGTTCCGAAACGTCCTCGGGGCTTGTCGCGTCCCCGCACATCAGCCTGTGTCTGCCAACTGTCCAGATATCTCCGCGCACAACAAAAGCGGCTTTCTCCAAAGCCTCTGTTAAATCGTAGTTATCCTCGTGCACGTTAGACTTTTCGCCGCTGCTGAACAAATCGGCGATCTCCTTTTCATCAAAACCGGTCAGCGACAAATCAAAGTTTTCTCCCTGCAGGTCGGCGATCTCAACCGCCAGAAGGTTATCGTCCCAGCCCGCATTCAGCGACAACTTGTTGTCAGCTATTATGTATGCGCGGCGCTGCGTCTCGGTAAGGTACTCTTCCTTTATGCACGGAACTTTCTTTAACCCTAACCTTTGAGCGGCATAAAACCTGCCGTGTCCGCAAAGTATAGTGTTATCTCCTGAAATGACCACCGGCACCAGAAATCCAAATTCCTTGATCGACGCAGCAATTTGTGCTATCTGCTCGTCGGAATGCGTCCGCGCGTTTCGGGCATACGGGGTAAGCTCCCCGATATCGACAAGGTAATACTGTATCTCACTCACCGTAGACCACCTCCCGCACTACTCCCTCAATCAGCTTGGGGCGGCTGTCCTCGACTAACCTGTTTATCTCGGCGCGGATCGAGATGATCTGCTTCATGTACGCCTGCGACATAGTAACATAGGGAGAGGTCATTGCCGCTCCCGTTGTAGGGTGCTTGGCAATATAGCCGTATTTGGAAATAATCTGCTCACAGTGTACCCAGCGGCTCACCGACATTGCGTACTGCTCGATAAGCTGTCTGCTTACTGTATTTTCACACCCCCTTGCCTTTAACCATGAATAGGTTTCCGAATAGACGTCCGTCGCGCACAGCGTTGTTCCGTCGCGCTGTGTTTCGGTCAGGAAATCTCTGACGGGCGGCATCTCATAACCCTGCAGCTCCGCCGGCTTTTGATTTTTTGACATAAAAATCCTCCTTAAAATTCCGCGTTCGGGCGAGAGCGCGGTAAATAAGGAGTGCCTGCAATTGATTAGAATACATTTTAATTATATCACATATGCTTCGGGACATGTGGGACATTCAGGACAAATTTAAAAAAAATTAAAAATGCCCTTGACAAATTCACGATATCGTGATATAATATAATTACAGAAAGGAAGTGCAAACAATGCCGGAAATAACAAGATTCTACGGAATTGTTATCAAGATTTTCTTTACCAGAGAACACAATCCCCCTCACTTTCATGCGGTATACGGCGAGTACAACGCCGAAATCTCCATCGAAACAGGCGAAATGATGGAAGGCGATCTGCCGCAAAGGGCACAGGATATGATCAAGGACTGGTGGAAGCTTCATCAGAAGGAAATCATGGAAATGTGGAACACTAAGACGCTGCAAAAGCTCCCGCCCCTTAAGTAAGGGGCTTTTGCTCATGGAGGTGATTTTATGGCAAATTCTATAAAGGTCAAGGAAGTATATCCCGCCGAGGATTTACATTTAATTGTGATCTTTGAGAACGGAAAAGTCAAGGATTATGATGTGAAGCAGCTTTTCGAACAGTTCCCGGATTATAAAGCGCTGCGAAATCCCGATATTTTCAATCTTGTACACGTTGACTGCGGAGGATACGCAGTAGCTTGGAACGACGAGCTTGACGTCTCGGAATGTGAACTGTGGGAAGGCTCGGTCAACTATTTAAGTCCCTTTGACGGTCTGATGTCATTTTCAGACGCCGCAAAAAAATGGGGATTGGACGACAGCACGCTGCGTAAAGCCGCCGCGTCCGGCAAACTTATCAACGGTGTTGACATTCAAAAATTCGGAAAACAGTGGATCACTACCGAAAGTTCAATGAAGCGTGTTTTCGGAGAACCGGTATAAATTATCCCCGCCCTTTAACAGAGCGGGGATAATTGTCGTATTGAGAGGTCACTCGGGATTGTCCCTGATATATCGGTTATACGCCTTGTTGACGCTGGATTCGGTGTTATTGCCGCCCAGTTCATCTGCAATGACCTTGAATGTTTTCTTTTGCAGGATGTGTTTCTCAAAGATCCTGCGCGTCAGCAAGTCAGAGATACCATCTATATACCGCTCCACTTTTTGCTTGATGGACATATACTCCTCACGTTGAGCCGTGAGAATTTCCTTGCGTTGAATAATATCAATATATGTGTCCTCAATGCGGTTTCGCGGAGAGGGATTTTTCGGTATGCCGCTCGTATCAAAAGCCGGAGATGTGTACAGCTTTGCCTCGATGACCTCCAGTTCCTCATCGCATTCTTTTATGAGTTGCTCCATCAGATAATAGTTGTTCAGATACTCGCGGATCATACCGAAAATTCCCCCTTATATGTATTCCTTTTCCTCTGCAAACGTCTTGATTTTCTTTATAGTGATTTTGCCTATGCCCCAGATTGATTCAGCGGAAAGCCTCTCTATAAATTCCGATATTATATCCGAGGCTGTTTCCTGCTGTAAATCGGCTGCTTTCGGCATATCCGCAAACATCTCTACAAGCTCCGCGTCATTCATGGAGCTGAAGCGCTTGCGGATCGCCGTTGCTTTCTTGTGAAGCTCCCTTTCGCTGCCTGTCAGTTTTCTTTTACCCATGATCTCACCTCCTATCACTCCAGCCAAGCCCTCTCGGGCAGTGCCTCCGCCAGTCTGTCGAAGTTTCGGGTCGGCTCGTGACACTCGTTCCAACCGTCTTCGTCAGCCGCATTGTATGCGTCCTCTATACCCTTTATCGCCTGCAGGTAGGATGCGTTTTCGCTCTTGAGAATATCAAGCGAGGCTTTGAGATAATCGTATTTATATCGGATATTCAGAATTGCCGCCGCCACTCCGAAGCATTGGCGGGCAGCCGCGACAAGATCCGACTTGGTTTTGCTCATAATACGTTTTTCAGCTTCCTCAGAGCCCCACTGCTGCTCTATGCTTGTCATTTGGTAGTAATCCTCTTGATATGCGTCATATCCCAAACGTTTTATACTGCCATGCGCAACAGCGGCAAAGAAATCGTCAAAGCAATCCGTAATATCTCCGCTGTTGATGATATCGAAAAGCTCGTTTGCCTCCGCCGATATCTCGCTAAACAGCATCCGCACTTCAAACGCCTCTTCCTCATCACCGTCCAGCGCGGCTATAAGCTCCGCCTCACTGCCCTCAAAAAAATATCTCACATCATCACACGCGCTTTGTATCTCGTACAATTCGTCGCTGATATCGTTGATGTTAAAGCCCTCCGCTATCGACTTCTTATAGCGCAGCTGCCAGGCTTTATCTTGCCGCTCTTTCTTGGTCATTGCCGGTCTCCTTATGTCTGTCATTCAGCAGTTCGGGATTGTCGTGGATATTGCCGATGATTTCAGACTGCGTGTAATCAAAAACGGCAAATACGGTGCCGGGCTTAACAGGCGAAAATCTCATATATTTTTCAAGATACTTGATCACATAACGTTCGCCATTGTGCTCAACAATATCCCCCTCGAAAATGAGCCTGCCGTTATCATCGCGTACCCCCGTACACTCGCTGAGGGTATCTGCAACAACTGTCTGTATTGCCATAGCCCCTACTTTGCCGCTTATCAGTTGCCAATCCCCATCACAATGCTGTAAAGGCACTCCGTGAATCCACTCTCCGTTGTCAATGCGCTTCCCGCGCCAAAGGCCTCTAAGCTCGTCCATTTCCGTTACCTCTCTTTCTTACCTGCCACTCTTGAAATTGCTTCACTCACAAGCTCCACACAGAGCTTTGTCAGGTTCTCGAAGCGCTCTGCTTGAACATCTAACAGTTTATTCGCAGCAAAAAAAATTTTAACCGCCAGAAGCAGAGATATGATATTTACCACTGCACCGGATATAGCTACTATGAGGGTAATTGTTTCAAGCATTATCCTCACGCTCCTTTCGTTTCTTCGCACGATGGCACCAATCATCAAGTCCATTAGTAATCGTAAAGGGGTATCCGCATCGGATTTCTCCGTTGTTTACATTGAGGTAAGCACAATCCCTGCAATGCACACAATCATCACTTTTTGGAGCACTTACAGCGGACTGCACAATCTCTTCGGCTTTGTCAAGAAGCCTGTGTAGGCGCTCGTTGTCAGCTTTCATAGCGGTTATTTCCTCGGGAGTAAGCCCCGTGTCCTCATAAGCGTACAGTTTGCGCGCAATCTCGTTCTTGCAAACGCAGTCTCTTAGATTAAACGCGGGACTTCCGTTGTCCAAAAATGTCAGCCTATCCATCGCTCTCACCGTCCTTCCCGTCCATCTTAGCGCCGCAATCTTCGCAATAAGAAGCACGGTAATCTTCCCATGCGTGTTCTTCTCCGCATTCTGAACAAATAACAATACCATACTTCTCGTCTTCAATCCACCGCCCGTGCCTCTCCGGTCTAACGTCGGCGGCGGGGATATTATCCAATTCCCTTATTGCCTCATCAAAAGCCTTATCCCAGCCGTCCGCCCAGCTTTCGGGCTCTGCGCCGCAGCCGCCCAAAGCATTCAGCATTTTGTAAACCTTTTCGCGCTCTATGTATTCAGCCATTCTCCCGCCCCCTTTTCTTAAGCGCCTTAATAACGCTGACCGCCAGTTTGATATCCTCCATGCATATGCCGTCCGCAAGCTCCTGTTCAATGAAATCCCGATACTCATGTTCGGGATTGTTCAGATCAACCACCATTCCGATACAGTACAGCTCGTCATCCTCATAGATATTGAATTCTGCGTGTGGCAGTTCCGTTTCATACGACCACGAGCAATCCCTGCTGGAGCACCATAAAGCCTTGATAGGCCTTTTGATTTTGTCAATATTACTTTACACAATTTTCTCAAAAAAAACGAGTTTTTTGG
>CAJULF010000086.1 GCA_910587135.1 uncultured Oscillospiraceae bacterium | reverse complement strand
AGATAAACCCGGCTACAATTATCAGGAATATCATTATCAAGAATGCAAATGCGGAATGGAAATGGGATTTTTGCACGAGTGGGACGACGGCGTGGAAGAAGATGACGTGAAAACCTATACCTGTACCGTATGCGGAGCTACAAAGACCGAAACAATAGAACACGATTATGTTATTACGCCCGACGATACGGGAGAGCGGCATTGTCTGAAATGCTCGGACTGCGGAAAAATAAAGCCTGACAGCTATGAAGCTCACGCGCCCGAGGGTGATTTTATCACCGATAACCCCAATTATAACTATGAAAAATATCATTATCAAAAATGTAAATGCGGATTGATTATGGGAATTCTTCATACTCCCGATAACGGAACCGTAACGCTTGAGCCGAATTATGATTCGGAGGGCAAAAAGGAATACCGCTGTACCGTCTGCGGATATCTGATAAGCGAGGAAACGCTTGCCCCTCTCGGACATAATGTTGAAGTTGAATGGAAAAGCGACGTGTCGGGGCACTGGCAGAACTGCGAATGCGGCGAAAGACATAATTTCGGCAAACATATTTCCGACGGCGGATTTGTTACGATCAAACCGACATACAATTCATGCGGAGAGCGTGTATTCTCATGTACAGTCTGCGGATTTGTTATGAAAACAGAAACAATTCCGGCTCTCGAAAGCGGCGAACCCGATCGTCCGAATCCGCCCGTACGTCCGGGAATACCCAATATTCCAAGCGAGCCGAATGAACCGAATGAACCGAATGAACCCGATATTCCCAATAAACCCGATATCCCGATATTTCCCGATTATGATATGCCTTTCTTAAAAGATGATTACGGCAAGAATGGCTGGGACGCAATAAAAACGGAGGTCGAAAACTCTGATGAAGGCAGCGCCATAACCGTTGATATGAACGGCACTACCACTGTTCCCAAAGATGTCTTTGCCGTTATCAAGGGCAAAGATATAACAATTGTTTTCGAAATTGGCAACGGCATTTTATGGAGCGTAAACGGAAAAAGTATTACTGCTGGGACAATATCTGATATCGACTTTTCGGTAAATGCCGATACCGAAAACATTCCTCTGGAAATAATAAACAATGTCACAAAAGAGCAGCGCTTTATTCAAATAAGCCTTTCACATAGCGGAGAATTTGGTTTTACAGCGGTTCTATCGATTAATCTTGGCAAGGATAATGCAGGACTTTATGCGGTGCTGTATTATTATAACGATGATCTGGAATATATTTGTGAAAGTGAAATATCATCTGACGGCATAGCAGAATTGACATTTACACACGCTTCGGATTATCTTATTGTAATTGATGAAAAGCCGGTCAATGGCGATAACCATCCGGACAACAGCGAAACTCGTGATCCCATCCCACCGGATAACAGCGATAAAACTCCGCCTTCCGATAGCTCCAATGACAGTGCTTCAAAGGAAGTGAATCCGAAAACAGGTGAGACAAGGGCGCCTTGGAAAATCATGTTTTATTGCTCTCTTGTGACTGTTGTCGGATCAATTTTCTTGAAAAACAGAAAAAGGAAACCCGAGTAATTTGGGTGTTTTATTGATACCTTAATAGCGATATGAAAGTGAAAACGGCTAAGCTCTATGTGTGGCTTAGCCGTTGTTGTCATCGAAAAAAGCGGGGTGAGATGCTTTGGCTGATGTCTAACAGGCGAGCCGTTTGGCGGTATTTGAGTGCAAAAATGGCAGATATTATTTGAAAGCAGGACAAAGCGAGGGGTCGGCAAGCCGTCCCCTCACAGATCACATCGGACGGCAGAGCCGACCGTTGGGGGCATTTTGAAGAAAAAAGATGCTTGTCAAAAGGCGGTCTCTCAGGAAAGGGGAAAATAGTATAGCAGTAATGGAATTACAGTACTCGACAGCATAAAAAGTCATGCCAAAAATAAAGGCAAGAAACCGCTGGACTTTTCGGATTTTTTGTGGTATGATGTGTGGTTACAAGGGAGGTGCTGTTATGGCAAAACGCAGGCCGTCAGGCGACGGTATGGTTCGCAAGCGCGAGGACGGGCGATGGGAGGGCAGAATCGTAGTTGGACATAAAAATAACGGAAATCCCATCTATCGATATGTGCTTGCAAAAACACAGGCAGAGCTAACTCAAAAACTGCACGACATAATTGAAACATATCGCGATGCTGATCTCAGCGAAGAATGCAATATGCTTTTAAACGAATGGCTCGAAAAATGGATAAATGAATATATAACTTGCTATGTTCGCCCCAACACACTGTTTAGCTACACCGCAATGATAAAAAACCAGATCAATCCCCACTTGGGAAATTGTCCGCTGTCAGCCTTAACAACACAGGAAATACAGAAGTTCTATAATACTATCAAGAAAAACGGTCGAGTAAAATCCGACAAAAAGCATGGAACAGAACTCGCCGATAGCATGGCCAGAAAAGTACACTTGATGCTACATGAAGCGCTTGACATGGCGGTAAAACAGCGGCTGCTTGTGAGTAATCCTACAAACGGAACTACTCTTCCAAAAAACAATTACGCTCCAAAGCAGATTCTGAATGACGAGCAGTTAGACAAATTCATGAATCAGATAAGACAAGATGAAAAATGGCATGATTTTTTCTACACCGAAATTACCACAGGACTTCGCAAGGGGGAGATATGCGGGTTAAGGTGGGAGGATTTTGACGAGAACCGCGGTACATTAAAAATAAAGCGCAGCATTGGAAAAACCATAAACGGAGTTATGCTTATCGGAGAAGCCAAAACCGAAACGGGTTCGCGAGAAATTCTACTGCCGCCAAGCACTGCTGATCTTCTCCGGCAACGAAAGGTAAATTCACATAGCGAATGGATATTCCCTGACCTACGCGACATAGAAAAACCAATGAACCCGCAATGTGCATATGGGAGATTAAAAACAATATTAAAGCAAGCCGGTCTCCCATCAATACGCTTTCACGATCTGCGCCACACATTCGCTACCCATGCTGTCTCGGGTGGTGTTGACGCGAAAACTTTGTCAGGAATTCTTGGTCATGCAAATGCAAGCTTTACTTTAGATACATATACCCACGTTACCACCGATATGCAAAAGAATGCGGCGAGGATCGTGGGTAATTTTATGGATGAAATTATAGGAGGCGTTGAGAATGGCTAAACGGAGAAAACAAGGCGAGGGAACACTCCGACTCAGAAAAGATGGACGCTGGGAAGGACGGGTAGTGGTCGGCTACGATGATAAGGGATTACCCGTAACCAAAAACGTTACCGCTAAAACAAAAGCAGAATGTGCTGCCAAGCTTGAAAAACTCAAGGAACATTATGGAAAGCCTGCCGAGAAGATAAATTCGGAAATGCCATTTGGCGAGTGGATAGACTTCTGGTATCAAACATACTGTAAGCACACAATTCGCATAACAACTCAGTTGGAATATGAGAACAGAATATATCAGCATATCATTCCCGAAATCGGCAACATTCCATTAAATCAATTAACACAATCGGATCTGCAGCAATTCTATGCAAGGGAAAAATCCGGTGGTCGGAAAATAAGAGTTGAAACATATGGCGCTGGATTATCCGACAGAGTAATTCGAGCCATACACGCGAACTGTCGTTCGGCTCTTGAAAGGGCAGTACAAGAAGGGTTGATAAAAACAAACCCTGCTATCGGCTGTAAGCTGCCGCCCAAGAAGTCAAGAGAAATGAAAGTGCTTACACAGGACGAGATTATTCGTTTTCTTAACCGAGCAAAAGAGGAAGATTATTACGAATTGTTTCTGCTGGAGCTTGCAACGGGAATGCGACGCGGAGAAATACTTGCCTTGAAATGGAGCGACCTAAACTTCAAAACCGGTGAACTACTAATAGAACGACAGGTGAATGTAATTCACGGAGAACCAATTATATCCGAACCCAAAACAAAAAGCTCAATACGAACAGCAATATTGTCTCCCTCGTTGCTAAAAATACTGTCAGAATATAGAAAAAATATTGATTCGGAATGGATATTTCCATCGCCCCTCGACAACACCAAACCAAGAAACCCACCTGCGGTACGCAAAAGACTACAACTGATATTGGGTCGAGCGGGTTGTACAAAGGTAAGATTTCACGACCTCAGACACACATTCGCGACCATGGCGCTTGAAAACGGCATGGATATTAAATCACTCTCGACTATGCTCGGGCATATTTCTTCGGAAACGACAATCGATATCTACAGTCATGTCACCGACACTATGAGGCAGCAGGCAGCGGTAAAAATAGACCGCAAAATAAGCGGCACAGAAGCCAAAATTCAAAGAGTTGAAGTGCAGTCAAGGGTAGATACCACGCCTCCCGATTTCGAGCCGTATAAGCCAAAATGTCGCAAATCCGGAACAGGCTGTGTGACGATGATAAACGACCGCCTGTATGAGGGAAGATACACACCAACCAACGCTTATGGAAAACGAGAAGCACATAATATCTATGCAAAAACCCGAGAGGAATGCGAAGAAAGGTTAGCGGTGATGATTGCAAAGGTCAAGACTGAAATTAAGGCAGAGAAAAAGCGACTGAAAGCAATGGAGAATCGTCGCCAATCATGTTCAAAAATTGAGCCGTATTAAACAAAGAATACAGCAGAATGAAAATGCCTCTTAAAATTACCATTTTAAGGGGTATTTCGTGTAAGTGGTCAAATATGTGGTCATAAAGCGTTTTGCGGCAGTTTTTATCTTGTCAAAAGAGCCGTAACAGTGTAGTGTCAAAGGGCGTTCGCGGAATTGGGTTATACGATATGCTCCTGCGCGTTTATGCTCCCGAAGAGAGCTGAAATAGTCCTCTCTGCCGCAAATGGCTTTTTATAGCCGTTTCTGCTCTACGGAAAATCCTCTTTGGCGGTCTTATATCCGTTGCTTCCGTGTGCTCTGGAGCTGTCTATGGTCAGTTATGTGGTCAACCTAGGGACGGCACGGAAGGTGCAGATCAAATTGACAGCGATGCTATTGCAATTTATAACATTAGGGCACCTCTAAAAACCTCGATTTTTGTAAAATCCGCACTTCACAAATGGCTTACCTATGCGATTTTAATTTTTGCCAAGTAGGGTTTTTAGAGGTGCCCATTAACGAAAACAAAAATCAAGTCAAAATTTGAGCTGCTGTAAACAAAGAATACATATCGAAAAATTTCGTGATCCTAGTTTTTGAATAAATAATTAAAAAACTATTGAAAAATGTCGAGGAATGTGGTATACTATATATTGGGTAATTTTATAGACGGTTAGCACAAGCACGATAAAGAGGGAGACGTAATATGCCGCAAACATCATTCCGGGCTTACTATACCGCGAGAATGTTAGACAGCCTGTCCGATGAAGACTTGCTTTCCTCGGCGTTCGCGTCCTCTGACATCAAGATATATCCGTTTCAGATTGCGGCATCGGCTTTCGCCTTGCGTTCTCCGTATCGGAAAGGCGCGGTTCTTTGCGACGAAGCGGGTATGGGCAAAAGCCACGAGGCGATGCTCGTTATTACGCAAAAATGGCTGGAGGGGTGCGGGCGTATTCTGCTCCTTACTCCAAACGCAGACTTGCTTCGGCAATGGACGGAGCTTATCGACTTGCACTACACCATTCCGTATGTGGTATTGGCAGACCGTGAGGATTGGAAAGCAAACGTGTCGGAGGACAACCCTAACGCTTTTCTTCAGAACGGAATTGTTATCTCAACTTATGATTTTGTTGCCAATAACGAGCAGGCGGCGGGCGAGGTCAACTGGGAGCTGACCGTATTTGAGGAAGCGAACGCTCTTTCCTCTGTTTACCGTCCCGAAAACAAGCAAGCGCGGACGTTAAAACGGATCGCGGGTAACTCATTTAAACTTCTTCTTACCGGCACGCCTATCGAAAAGAATATCATGGACTTGTACGGCTTGATCTGGTTCATTGATGAGACCGTACTTCCGGACGAGCGGGAATTCCTGTCGCGTTATCTCAGAAAGCCTGAAAATTATCCCGAACTCGCCGAGCGGGTAAGCGGATATTGTTTCCGAACGCTCCGTTCACAGGCAAAGGGTTACGCAAAGGTAACGGAGCGCGTTCTGCTTACGAACGAGTATGAGCCGTCACCGCAAGAAAACAACTTGTATGATCTGCTTTACAAGTACATAAACAAGCCGAATAAAGCCGCGTTTCCCGAAATGGATAAATACGATCTTGCGCTTAGATTGCTGTCGCTGCAAAGCTCGTCCACCGCCGCGATATTGCAGACAGCGGGCAGAATAATCAAACGCTTGGAGACATTACCCGACGCAGACGAGGAACTTGAGGAATGGCGGGAAATACGCCAAACCGCCGAGAACATAAAGCGAGATACAAAGGCAAAATTACTGCTCTCGGCATTGAAAAGCGGGTTTTCTTTGATGAAAAGATCGGGTGCGAATAAAAGGGCGGTTATCTTCACCGAGAGTGTGGAAACGCAGAAAATGCTTGCCGATTTGCTGTCCGAGAGATACAAAACGTATGTTTACAACGGCAGCGCGGACTATAATGTTATCCGCGATTTCAAGCTGAACGGCGAGGTTTTGATCTCCACCGACAACGGCGCAAAGGGCTTTAATCTGGAAAACGCGTCGTTCGTTATTCACTACGATCTGCCCTACAATACGCTGAAAATGGAGCAGCGCATCGACCGCTGTCATAGACTGGGGCAGGAAAACGATGTGCTGTCTTTGACGTTCATCAACAAGAATAATTTCGCGGACGTGCGCAAGCTGGAGCTTGTCAACAAGCGAATGTCTGTAGCAAGCGGCGTGTTCGGTATCACAGATGATGTGATCGGCGGGTTCAACGGCGATCTTGTTTCCGCGTTTGAAAGCATATCGGAGAATATCCGTTCGAGAGACCAGATCGAAACGGATTATTCTCAAAGGCTCACCCAAAACAAAGACGAGAACAAGCGCCTTGTATCGGCAGCCGAGGACATTCTGTTCACGACGTTTTCAAAGGAGATCGCCGATAAGGTCAACCTCTCGCCGAAATATATCGGCGAAAGATTGGAAGAAATAAACACGTCGCTCTGGGAAGTCGTGAAGTGGTTCTTTGAGCGTTATAACGATACTTACAAGGACTGCCGTTTTGAGATCGACGAAGTGAACAAGACAGTTACCGCGACGAATTACGATGACCTGCCCATTCTTTTCTACTATTGGACGGGCAGCCGAAACAAGCCGTATTACAGTCAGAAGTCCTACGGTATGTCAAAGGATTTCAAGCCGCGCCACGGGAGAATAACTCCCGCTTCCGTTATCGGGCGGGGGATACTTCACGAGATTGAGTGCGCCGACAGCGGCAGTATTGTAGTTAACGCGAATATCGAGCCTTGCGAGATCGCGCTGTATACCGTGACTGTCTCGACTAATGACGGATTTGAAAAAGAATATCCCATTCTTTGCGGTCAGACCGCGTCGGGAGATGTGCTTACAAACGAGCAGTGCCAAATTATATTGAAGCTGCCCGTCAAATCATGTGAGGAAAGCGAACACAAGTGCGCACATTGGCTCAAAAGCGGCGGGCATCATAAGTTGGATAAACTTGTTCCGCGTGACAGGATAGCCGCCGAGTGTTCGGAAAAGCTGTCCTCCGCGCTGTCGGACGAGATCGACAAGATAAAGCTCGGCGTTAGATCGAGAAAAAACGCCGTTTCGCGTGAGATAGACGAACTTGAAAAACAGGTGAAGAACGACGAAAGTGAGCGCGACAATATCACGGGCGACAGATTCGCGCGGCTGGCTTTTGAGAAGAAAGTCAATCTGTTGAGGCGGGAGCTTATGAAGAAACAAGAGGGGCAATTCCTTGAGGAAATGAAGCTCGATCTGGAGTTGGAACAACAGATCAAGGAGATCACAGACAGGAAAAAGCCGACAACAAGGATTACACAAGAATTTGTGCTTAAAGTGGAGGTAAAAAATGACTAACAAGTATATGTTCTTCAAAGAGCAGAAATTTGGGGGCTTTGATTTAGGGCAACACCGCACAATGGAGTTAAAATCCGCTGCCCAAAATAACAGAGTCAAAGC
>CAJULF010000085.1 GCA_910587135.1 uncultured Oscillospiraceae bacterium | reverse complement strand
GTTAGCGGCTTAGCCAAGGCTGAACAACCTCAAATTTTACCGAATCATTGAAATAAAGTAAGTTGTTTGTTTTCGGGTTCTTTCGGTAATGGCTCGTTTATGTAGTTCAAGAAAGTGCGGTAACAAATACCGTATTTCGGCTCGATGAAATTTCGCCATACAGCCCGGTAACACTTGGACTGGTTGCCAGCCTCGTAGTGCTCCCTCGTTATCGCGCAAACCTCCCGGATGCGTTTTAACGTGCTTTTATAACGAACTCCCTTTGCCATGTGCCGAAAACTTACTATCTTTGCAAAGCGTCCCCACGCTTCGCTCGTTAGTCGGTTTCCGGTTGGCGGGCTTCTTTTTTATACCCCGGACTTGCCGGGGTAAGGTTCGATCGTGATCTCGATGTTCAGCTTCTTTTTTACCCGTCCGCTGCCTTGACAAACGGGACATTCATACGGTTGCGGATCATCTTCTTTCCCGTAGGGGTGAAACTCCGGTACCGTGTAAGCTACCCCGGTGCCCTTGCAGTTGCGGCACACCTCGATACTCTCTTTGTCATAATTGCGCACTTTCTCTGACATTCAGCCTTATTCTTCTTTTTTAGGTTCAACAAAAAACGTTTCGTCCTGCTCGACCTTGATGCCGACTTTTTGCATCAATTCGGGCATGTCCTCACTCTCACGATCGGCGAGGAGCTTATCTTTGGCGACTTCCTCGCTGGTGCGGACATACGCCGGATTGAACTCTTTGAGCAGCTCCAGCACCGCCGCCCACGTGAAGCCCTTGCGGGTTTTGAGCTTCGGTGTCCCGGTGCGGAACCCGAGGACGCCGTGCGCCGTCTCCATGCTTTTCTTTTTGGAGAAAAGCTCGTCCCGGTTCTCGGTGGCGAACGTCTGCATCACCTCGAGGGCGTCGTCCTTTTGCTGCTGGAACTTGGCGATCTCCTCGGCATTGCGCTCTCTGATCTTGGTAATCTCCGCGTCCATTGCCGCGTTGATACCCTGCAATTTGGCGTCGGCAAAGGCGAATGCGCCGAAAGCCTCCTCCATTTGGTCGCGTGTAACTCCCGAAACCACGACCTTTTTAACTCTTGTTTTTGCCATTGTTATAAAAATGAAAGTTGGTTATTTCTTTTTGTTGTCGCCGTCGAATATCTGGCGGAACAGAGCCTTGACCGAGGCGTGTTTCACGACTTCGAGGATTTGGGGATTCTTGGAACACGCCGAAGCGATAGCCTCCGACACCCGATCGCCTCGACCACCGACAAACCCGACACTCGTCAATGTTTCATCGTTTCCGTCGTCCGAAACCGCAAAGAATGCAACACCGCATTTGTTCGAAATTCCCCCCCCCGCAGGGTCGAACATTACTTTGAGCTCCTCGGCAATCTTCACGGCACCGGTTATGAAATCGACAGGCTTTCCGGGTTGGCTGGTTTTGGGTTCCGACGTAGAGCAGACGAGATTCGCGGGTTCGTACTCGACGGCATACGTTAAACCCGTGTTTGCATCGAGCACGTTTACCGTCATGCGTTTTTGGCGGGTCGGCATCATTGCGAAAAGTTCCCGATGCTCGAATACCCGCTCGTAAGGGTCTTTGATGATCTTGTACTCCACCTCGCCGAGTTGGGCGTTGGCGTCAGTTTTGAGGCATACTGCCTGCACTTTGCGCGGAATATATCCGCAGCCGATGATTGATTTCTGATTGTTCATAATTTTTTGTTTTTAAGTGGTTTAATTTGTCTTTTTCGCCTGCGTTGCAAGCGGGTTAATTTCTTTGTTTTTCGGGTTCTGTTGCCTCGTAGCGGCTTGTGCCTTTGTTTTGGCATAACAGCCGAATACCACCGTAAAGCGGAATTACAGGATCGCATTGCCTCGGTAAACCGCAACAGGGCTCCGGCGAGCTGCTCACATGCGGCTCTCATAGGTCGCATATTCCGGCTGGTGGACGATCTGCAAGCCGCACTCCTCGGCGATATTCGCCTCGATGCGCGATCCCCGGCTGTCGCCCCAGTCTTTGAGCAGATAGATCGCATCGCATTCGAGCAACAGGGCAACGTCCGCGACGAGGTGCTCATTCCAGCTCGCCTCCGAGCCGAGCCCGTTGTTGATCGGGTTTACAGGTTCGTGCCCGAACGCCCTAATTTGCTGCTCCGCCTGCTGGAACTTGGCGGTTACTTGGTCGGTCGGCAAGCCCGAAATTTTGCCGCTGATGTACCATTTCATCGTCTCGCCCTCCATTTGCAGTAAATCCACAACTTGCACAGTCCGACGATTACCACAATAAGCAGCACAAGGGCAAGAGGCATCCACATAGGAGCGAGAACCCACCACCACGACCACGCGATGTACGTTGTCAGTTTCAGCACGATAAAGGCGATTGTGAGCAAGCCCAAAAAGCCGATACCTGCACCCGAAGAATTGTTGTTTGAACTCATAATTTTTTGTTTTTGAAAGTGAATAAATCCGTTAATTCAATATCGCCGGGGAGGTTTTCCCCGCCGTGTAGCTTTGAGCCAAGAGCTCCATTGCGATACGTTCCGCCGCATCCATGTCCTTTTGTTTGTTGCGGAATGTATTGTACAGGTTCCGCAGACGCTCGGCGGGTATCTTGTTGAAAGACTGGTACCCGGTGGAACGGCAGGCAATTCCCTTGATTATTTCGGCGTTTCCCTCCCGGTCAATTCTGCGCAGGTAGCCGCCGATCGCAGCCATAGCACGCTTGCGTAGTTTATCCATTTGGTCGCCCTTGTCGCCCTCCAACTGCTTGGAAAGCGAGGCACAAACGTCGATAAGGGCGTGCGTGTCTATGTCGGCACTACTCTCGACACCGAAGCTCTCGACGATCGCCCGTTTTTCCGCTTCCGTCAGTCCCAAACGCGAGCAAAGGGTGTGGAACTTGCGGAGTACCCCGTTGTGGATTTTATCCATTGTGTGCATAATTGTGTATCATTAAAGTTTATCAATCCAATACTCATTTGCGCCATGTTCCCATATCACGAAGTCGGCACCTCCCTCGCCTTTTTCGCCCTTGAATCGGGTCGTTACGAATCCTTTGTATCCCTCGACCCGGATTTTCACCTCCGAGAGCTTGCGCACGTGCTGCGCAATAGCCGGATAGGGCTTGTTGTTTTCTTCGTGTGCTATGAAAATGAACAACTTGTCGGGGAACTCATTTATCAATTCCATAAACACAGCCCGCGTAAACCCAATCAACGCCGTAATCGAATCAATTACGATTACGTCAGGACTTTTGCGTTTCCGGAGGCGTTCCTGCAACTCTTTGATCGGCTCTTTTACCAGCACCACAACCCGGGTACCTGCCTCGTGCATTTCGGCGTTTTGCCATGCGTTAAAAAACGACTGCGATAAACCTTGCTCCAACGTGTCGTAAGCCGCCCGCTTCACAAACCCGGACAGATATTTAAGCAGTTTCAAAGCAAGATGCGTTTTACCACCGCCGCTCTCTCCGTAGATTATCCATGCTCCCCGGAGTTCGGGTTTGCCGAACGATGCAAGCCATTTGCCCGTGAAATCGGCAACCTTGAACTTGGCATTCATCATGTTTTTATTGCTTATCGCTTTTGCCATTTGAGCACCGTTTATTTGGAGGTTGAACGTTGTTTAACCGCGTGGACTTTGCGTTTTACCCGACGCAAATCGCTCTCGCAGTCGTCGATAATCTCATTTATGACATCCGAATCGGTCACTCCGTTTGCGATGCACACGGCGGCAACGTCCTCGCTGTTTACGACCTGTATCGGAATGAACTTGCGCCCGACGCGGCTGTAAATCTCTTTGTAGCCTTTCCGGTTGGTGCGCACGCCCTTTTTGATGCGTTTCTCGAGGTAGTCCGTCGCGCACAGGATGATCCCGACACGATCCTCGAGCTTGTTGTACAGGCTGATGAAAAAGTAGAGCACTTGGTCGCTCAACTTGTCGGCTTCGTCGAGTACCACGAGCGGTGTTTCTTTCTTTTTGAGGGCGAGAATAATGTCCGACATCATTTCCGGAACGGTGCAGCCCGTCGGATCAATACCCATACATTGCAGGAGTTCCGCCATAAAGTGCTTGCGGTTCCAATACTCGGAGCACGAGAGGTTATACACGTTCCGGTTGCTGGCGGCATAGCTCTTGATCGCCTCACTCTTACCGCATCCGGCATCACCCGTGACGGCGAACACGAGGGAATTGTCCTGCGCGTCCTGCAAAAGTCCGTACATGCGTTTGTAGCCGCGCGTCTCCACAACAACCCACGCACGCGGATCATAACCGATTTGCGAGGCGATCGCGCGCCACATTTCCTCGCTGATTAAATCCCAGTTGTTATTGAGAACTTGGGAAATAGTCGCCGAGCTGACGCCGCGCATGGAGTTCGCGGCTTTGTTCTGTCCGCCTTTGATCTCGCAGAACTCCGCGAGCTTGGTTCTGATTTGTTCTTTCTCGATCGTTTTCATATTATCTCTATTTCTGATTATTAGTACAAGTTGAAAGTTTCCTCGTCCTCAATTTGCAAAGCCGGGCGGTGCACCGTTGCAATCTCGATCGCCTCTATATCCTCGATCTCATGGGCTTGCAGGCGGCGCGTCTGCTTGTGGTTCTTGTTTTGCCCCCGGCTGTCACACAACAGCAAGCGGGTTGCGACGTCGAGCTGTGGATTGTCGTTGAATAGCTGCTCGACTTTGTTGTTGGCGAGGGCGAGACGCTCCGTTATGTCGTTCTCGAGTTGCTTGTTGAACTCCTGCACCCGCGCGAGCTGCTCTGCATCCCCCTCGCGGCGGTCGGCGAGAGCCATAGGCTGCACGTGTTTCCGCTCGAGCATGAAGCGCAGGGAGCCGTCCTCGTTCACCGCGAGCACATGGTCGAGGTTGTCCGGGTCATATTTCACCGCCCAACGAACATGCGCGTACTCCCGGAACTTGGGATCGAAACAATCGTAGTCCCGTTTTATGCCGCCGATCGTCGGACGCAAACCCACACCCTCGAGCGCGTTGCGGTACCCCGTATCGGCTCCAAACGTGAGGAGGTATTGTTCATCGGAAAGCGGCAAGCGTCGCTCATCGGGTAGCTTGTCAAACAATCTCACGTACTCGGCACGCTTTTCGGCGCGCTCCCGTTCAATAAAAGCCGTAAGCTGCTGGCGGCATCCCTCCTCGGTCGGGAAATCGTGACGGTGTTTGTTCAAAAACTCGCTATTAGGCTGCAAATCTTTGTTCGAGGTGATGCCGAACCCGCTCCAGTTTTTACAGAGCTGGCAATATTTCCTATTGAATTGGTTGAAGAACGGCTCGATCACTTTCGATTTGGCATTGTGCGCCCGGGCGGGAGTGTATTTTTCGCCCATGATTTGATAGACCGGGGCAAGGTTCCCGCGCCCGTAATTATCGCTCTGCAACTGGTTGAAGCGATAACGGCGACCGAAAAGTTCGGCGGTGTGGTTCGCTGCATTCCGGAGGGCTGCTTTGATAAGTTCGGGGGTTTCCCGTTCGCCGATCGCATACCCGATCGGGTAGTTGATGCAGGGGTCGAGCACGAGCACGATCGTAAGGCGATTTGTGTACGTTATAGTGCCGTTGCGTTCATTTACTTTCTGATAAAGTAATTCGGCAACCCAACCGTCGATCGTGCAATACAGGAGTGGTAATTCGGGGCGTGTGCGCTTTACCTGCATGCTCTTTTGGTTACGGAAACGGGTTGCACCGAGACGTCCTCCCGCTGTCACGAGGTCGTGTTTCTCGCGCCATACGCCGACCGCTGCCCCGGTAATCGTTTTCCAGCCCTGCGTTTCTGCAACCACGTTGTAAATCCGCGCGATCTGCGCGTTGTCGAGGTTACGGGCGTCGGAAATAAGCCGGATAAGGAGGCTTTCTTTGGTATCGTCGTCGATCTTGGCAGCGTTGCGGGTTCCGTATTTGCCCGTTATCAACGCCCCGTAACCCTCGCGCACGTACTGGTTGAATTTCTCTTGCAGGCGGCGCGGGTTCTCCGGCAGGGTGTGCGGGAACGTGTCCGCGATACGCGGTAACGCCTGCGCTGCCTTACGCCAAAATTCCGCCTTACTGATGCACCGCTTACTCTGTTTCCGGTGCTGGCTATCCGATCGCTCCAGCACCAGCCGGAAAGCGTTTAGGACTGCCGCATTGTTGGCGTATTCAGTCTGCTTGTCCGTCGGCAAATATTTCCCATCGCCGAACTGGTGACGTTGGTAGAAATCCAACGCCGCGCCGTCCGGTTCGATGCTCTCGACAAACGGTTTGCTTTCCGCTTGCGCTTTCAAATCCGGATAGCGACGGTAAACCTCCGTTTGGCTTTTGAGTGGTAATTTATGGAGGAAAAAGAGAGCGGGTTTTCCGGGACAAGCCTTGCGTGCTTGTACGGAAGCATCACGCTGCACACGGTGCTGTATTGCGCTTACAGTTAAAATTCCTGCAAGGTCGCCGTATGTTGCACATAATTCTCCGTTATATATTTCCATGTCTCAATTTTTTTCTTGCTCCCGCCGAGGTCTCGAACCTCGGAGAATGCCATTCGGGATTTTTGCTTTGGGATTATTGTGGCAGGTTAAGCAAACCAACCAAATAGTCGATTTCTTTATTGGTAAGCTCGAGCCCGATTTGACGTTTGCGGGCAATGACGAAATTGAGCCCCAATTTATCGACAGCCCGCTCGTATGCTCGTTCGTTTCCGGTTTCGGCATTGATGCACAAAAGGGTGTCGCACAAGTCGATAATTTCGTCGCGGTGTTTTTTCTTTAACTCCCGCTCTGACCGCTGCCGCTGCTCCTCCGTGAGATTGAATTTTGCGCCTAACTCAATCGGAAAGTCGTTTTTAATGTTTCCGATCATAGTTTCCAAATCGTCCTTGAAAAGGTCGGAAAAATAGCCGCCCATTTCCACCAGCTCGGTAAGAGCTTTTATTTCTTGTTCCTTGTTTGTCATAGCCTTATGCGTTTAATTGATTATAAATTTTTTGTAGAGAGTAAAGCACATCGCCCCACGTGCCGATCGTCATATCGTTGAATGTCGCAACGGGTTCGTGGTCTATGATGATCGTTGCGGCGTTGGTCTCTCGGCTTACCTGCAATTCCACCCGATCACCAAAGTTTTGGTACATCACACCTCGCACGTGGTCGTGGCGCGTTTCCACATTCGGACAATAGCCTTTCGGGGCGTGTTTCCCGGTATAAATCAAACCGCCGCGTTCCAGCGCAGCAGCGCGGAGAGATTTTGCCCGATCGCTATTGCGTTCGTAGTTGAGGGCACGGCGTAAAACATTGCGTCCGACTTTGAAAGTTTCCCGCATTTCCCGCAGAACCGAGGCGGGTAAAAGGATTTGCCTTGTCATAATTGCCTATTCTTTGTTATTTTGAGTATCTTTGTTGCGTGGTTACATTGGAACCACAACGCAAAGATACATACATTTCAGTAATAAACAAACATTTCAGTATATATTTTTATATGGAAATACCCGAAATAAATAAGAGAGTTTTGCAACTCATTGAAATATATACAAATAGGAGCGTAAAGAAATTTGCGGAAACTATTGGTATCCCTCAGCAAACATTGAATAGACTATTCAATAAAGATACGAGAACAGGAAAATACCCGGTTGTTACTACTGAAATATTGGTTTCTATCTCAAAAATGTATGTAGATATAAACGCAAATTGGCTAATGACGGGCAGGGGAGATATGTATCTAAACTCAAAAACGGAACAAGGAATTTCGCTATCACCCGAACCTGCACTCGACGATCGGCTATTGATTATGATAAAAGAAAAAGATGCCAAAATTGAAGAACAAGCCAAACAAATAGGGCGGTTAGAAGCAGAGAACGAAATGCTAAAAGCAGAGAATAATACATTAAAAAAGGACGCTCATTCAACGGATGCCGGGGGTGCCACCTCTGTCGCTGCCGTCGGGTAGGAATATATTTTGTCGAGCCAAAATATTAACAACACACTGTAATACAACCATATACACCAAACAAAACCCCTATCCAAATGTGCATTTTGGGGGTGTTTATCTTTGAATTATACCGTTTTTTGTTCTCGCTGTTACGTCTATGGGGGTATATATCACAAAAAAAAAGCTATCCAAATGGGTGTCCAAACGGGCGTCCAAAGCGTTTTTTTGATATTTCCGTCTAAAATTCAAATGTACATTTTAGGGAATCCGGCTCTTTTCAAATCCCTATTAAACGGCGTTTAAGCATTTGATCCGACAGCGCGCCGTTTCCGCCTTATATAGCGCAAATCGCCCGCATATCGGTACTGCAAGCCGTTAGGCACAAAAAAAGGGCGTAAATCGCCCCGTTTTGCCTGTAAATACAAGCGCAATTCAAATCGAGTTCAAGCAACAGCCGTCAGAATTAACACGAAATTCAAGCAAATGTACATTTGAATTTCGCGCCGAAATTTTGTCGCTCTCTCGTAAGTCGTTGTATTATTGTCGCTTGTCTCTCTTTTCTCCCCGTTCTACTGTGTACATCTCAATTTCATGCCCGTAGTACTGATGGTGTACTAATTAGTTGAGTAAATTGAAAATCGAAGTTCAGATTTTTGTATTTTTAAGGGTCGTTGGTTATATTTGATGTGTGTCTCGCCCTGAAAAAAGTTGACTCCTAACGAGTCAAAAAGATGATAAAATT
>CAJULF010000084.1 GCA_910587135.1 uncultured Oscillospiraceae bacterium | reverse complement strand
CATCTTCAATCTTGTCGGAATCGCGGCGAAAACTCTGAAAAGAAACGGTATGTCGGCGGAAGCGTCCGAAATGACGGAAAAGGTTTTCGGCAGCGGCAGCTATGAGGAAGCGCTCGGTATCATCGGCGAGTACGTCAATATAACCTCGGTCGATGAACCCGGCGAAGATATGGATATGGGAATGAGATAACACCCTGTCGAAAAGTGGAGGTATACATGATCAAAGCAACAATTCAGAACAGCCCGTACTGCACAGAAATACGATTCCCGTGTTCAGAAACGGAGCTGTCGAAAAAGCTCGGCGAGATCGGAATGAATCCGGAACATCTCGCACCGATGGCTACGGTTATTGAAATTGTGCCTTCGGAGTTATCCGTGCTTGCGGACTGCGATGTAAATCTTGACGCGCTCAACTATCTCGGCAAGCGGCTTGACGGGCTGGACAAGTTGGAAAGGAAACAGTTCCTTGCCGCACTGTCATGTGAGGAAACGGGAATCGGATATGGTTTGAAAAACATTATCAACCTTACGGACAACCTCGCGCGTTTTACGTTGATAGAGAGCACGGACGATATCGAGCGCATCGGACTGATCCATATGCTCAACATCCGCGGAGGACTCTCCGAATCCGAATGTAACAACAGCGAGTGGCTTATTGATGAGGGCAGAAAGCTACTGGAATCGGGCAAAGGAATCGACACGGAATACGGAAAGCTCTTTATTAACGAGGATATTCCGTTTGAGGAAAACTTCAACGGAACAACGTTTCCGCCGTATATCAATGATCCTGACGCGTTTGTGATGGTTGAGATCGGCTACGGCGGCTTGTTTGAATATGCGGAAATGCCGTGTGAAGATATTGCGGTCAAAAAGGCGCTTTGCAGACTCGGCGCGGACGATATTCTTGATTGCAAGATCGAGGTGGATTCAAGCCGAGATATTTCAGACGAGCAGTGGGAAAAGATTTGCGCGGTCGAAAAGACAAAGGATATTTTCGGGCTGAACGAGCTGCTGAAAACCGAGGGTATTCAAATTAAAAGCGAAAAGCCCGAAAGCATTTTCAAACAGGAGATCGCGCGATTTTTGCGAGAAAATAATTACGATTTTTCCGAAAATAACGGCGTTTTTTTTGTAAATTTATGTGACGGCGCAAGCGTTAAAATCGCGGATAACGACGCGCTTTGCAGCGACTGCGTATTTACCGAAAAAAACCGCGAAGAATATCTCGCGCTCGGTCGGTTTGTGCGCGGGATTTACGAATATTGTTCGGATTACGAAAATTCTCCCGAATTAAAGGCGGATGGGCTGAATGACAAATACCGTTGTCTTGCGGAGTTCAATCAAACAGTTCTGGCGGCGAAATATAGCGATGAATACGGCTTTGAGTTTGTCACTTGGGGCAGAACCTATGACGGAAAATCACTTTGGAACGGGAATTATTATGACGATTATGACGCGGCAAAAGAGAACTTCGCTGTGCGGTCAGGATTGGTTGACAAGGATAAGCTGTTCGGCACGGAAGAATTTGAATGGCTTAAGAAGTGCGTGAAATTTACCGTAAGGCACAACGGTGATTTGAAGTTTGATGACTGCGAGTTTCTCGAAAAATTGAACGAAAAAATCTCGGAAAATATTCCGGAACAAACGCAGAGCGACGAGCCGGAAATGTCAATGTAAGTAGGTGTGGTATGAAAACAAAATTTAAAAGCGCTTGGCACAGAAAGACGTTTACGGAGTTTATCGCCGCAAATGTCCACAATCCATATAGCAGCCGCAACGAATATGTCGCGGCTGTTTTTTTATTGTCCGCGGATAAGTTTTTGTGGAAACGGGCGCGGAGCGCATTGACCGGATATTCCGTGAACTTTAAAAGCCTTGATATTACGGGAATATCCACTGAGAGCTATGCGCTGTTTACGGCGGCGAAAGCGGTATATCACGGCAGCGTAGACATTTCATTACATGAATTATGCGACGTGAATCTGATTGACAACTCAACCGTGATGACAATATTTGCGGGAGTTATGTTGTTCAGGGACGGCATTGGACTGTTAAATTGGAGAGTTTAAGATGATAAGATTTTTTATTAAGAACGGAAATAATTCCGTAAAGTTTGACGCGCCCACGAACGAGCTTTTTGACCACTTGGGCAGCATCGGGATCGGCGAAGATATTCCGATTACTTGCAGCGAGAAGATATATCTCGACTTCTACCCTACCGACGATAACGATGAGATAGCAAAGAGCGTGTGTGACCGACTGCTGCCCGAGGATAAAATTTCCGATGTGAATCGGCTTTGCGCAAGGCTCGACGGGCTTTGGAGAATTACCGCTGAGGAATTTGAGAACGCGCTTTCCGAAAGTGATGTTCGCGGTGCGCTTAGTATAGAGGCGGCTTATGAAAAGCTGAGGAACGAACCGCAGCAGACAAATTATTTGAGTATGTGACAGGGCGACCTTGGTCGTTCGTTAACATAAAAAATCACACAGATTGGAGGTGTTATTATGGCGATGAGCAGAGGACGTGTAGATTTTTACAAGGAGCATTATCCGGCGGGAACGCGAGTGCAGCTTGATTCTATGGGCGATGATCCGCGACCTGTTCCTGCGGGAACGAAAGGCACAGTAGTCGCAGTCGACGACATGGGTACGGTTCATGTGAATTTCGACAACGGCAGAGCGCTTGGTGTCTGTCCCGAGGTGGATAAGTTCCACAAGATCACGGAGCAGACAGAAGTTCAGGAACCGAAAATGTCGATGTAAAAATCAGCACGAAAATTTGTAGGGAGTGATTTTATAGCAATTAAGTTTTTTGCCGGAATCGGCGGTTTCCGCAGCGGTCTCGAGAAAGCGGGCGGCTTTGAATGTATCGGAAGCTGCGAGATCGACAAATTTGCCGCAGCCGCTTACAAAGCCTTGTATAATACGGAAGGAGAGGATTTTTATTCCGACATCACGCAAATCAATACGGAAAACCTTAAAGATTTTGACCTCCTCGTCGGCGGTTTTCCGTGCCAGCCTTTCAGCAACGCCGGCCGCCGTTTATCGTTCGCTGATCCGCGGGGTACTCTCTTTTTTGAGCTCGCAAGAATCCTTGAAGCCAAGCGACCTCGCTATTTTATCTTTGAAAACGTTCCCGGACTGCTTAGCGCTCAAAAGGGGTACTGCTTCGCAAAAATCCTTGACACGCTTTGCGAATTGGGGTACAGCGTATGCTGGCGCTGTCTTGACAGCAAAAACTTCCGAGTCAGACAGTCCCGACGACGGGTGTTCATTGTCGGACATCTTGGAGAGCGAAGTCCCCTCGAAATATTGGCTTTCGGAACGCAGTACAAGAAAAATATCCGGCTGCTGATAAACGGCGGCTCGCAGGGTAGGCGCGTCTATCTTACAAGCGGCGACGCTGTTACACAATGCTCCGGTTCGGGCGGCGGAGGCGGAAAAACGGGGCTGTATCTTATCGATCAGAACCCGAATCCGCAGATAACCGACAATGCCCGATGTATAACGGCGCGGCAGGACAGCGGCGTGAGTAATCATCGCGGCGAGCATTCCGCTGTGCTGGTGGAAGAACCGCAGCCGATTATTAATCCGTTTAAGGAAAAAGCATGGCAAAACGGGCGGCGCGTTAAAAATTCCGGCGAGCCGATGTTCACTATTACCGTCACGGACAGGCACGGCATTGTGCATTGCGGACGGATAAGGCGATTGATGCCGATTGAATGCTGGCGTTTGCAAGGCTTTACAGACGAGCAATTCGGCAAGGTGACGGCGCTTGGAATGTCCGACGCGCAGCTATATAAGCAAGCGGGAAACGCGGTTACAACTAAGGTTATCGAGGCTATCGGAAAACGGCTGAAAATCTTTGATGAAAAATACGGTCACGAGATAGAAACCACGGCTTGTGAAAAGGAGAATGTATGAAACCTATAAACGCAAACGAAGCGTCTTACGAACGCTTCGAAATTCTCGGTCATGACGCGCTTTTTACTTGCTTGCGAATTGACCGCAAGACGCTTCCCGAGGGGCTTCACGCATATGATTTGCGCGACGAGGATTCCACCGGAGAAATATGCGAGCTGAAAAGTCATGTCATGGTAAATCATTGGGGCACGGTTATTGTGAAAGAAAAAATTGACGGCGCTGATGAGGGAATCGACCTTGACGAGAATGATTACAATTACCTCGGCGAGGAAATGACGCTCGACGAGTTTGCAAATCCCGCTCCGAATATGGAGCAAATCATGTAATAAATAATTGTGTTGCCTGTGAAACAGCGGGTACAGCACAACTCCAAATTTAATAATGTTGATCGGTCACCTCGCTGTTTTGCGGGAAACGCGATTCGGAGGTGATCAAAAATAAATAGTTTTTTAAGTTGGATCGGCGGTAAAAAAAGCAGCCGCGATATAATCGTTCCGAGATTTCCTCTCTATTATGAGAAGTATATTGAAGTCTTTGGTGGCGGCGGTTGGATACTGTTTGCAAAGCCGCCCGGCAACGATCACGAAATATTCAACGACGCAAATTCGAATATATCAAATTTGTTTTACTGCGTCCGCGAACACAGCGAGGAACTGATCGAAAAACTGCGGTATGTGCTGAACTGCCGCGAGGACTTTGACCGCATTAAACATATCATCAGCGAAAAAGCGGAGATCGGCGATGTGCAAAGAGCAGCGAATTTCTATCAGTTGATAAGATATTCATACGCAAGCGGCTGTGACAGTTTCGGCGGCAAACCGCACAGTATGTGGGGCAACTTTCCGCTTATTGAACAGGCTTCGCGGCGGCTGCAAAAGGTCGTAATTGAAAATAAGGATTTTGAGAAACTCATCTCTGCGCAGGACAGCGAGGTGAGCTTTTTTTATTGCGATCCGCCGTATTTTTCGACCGAGGGGTATTACGAAAATGTGGGCTTTACGACTGCCGATCATGAACGCTTACGAAACGCATTGAAAAATATTTCGGGAAAATTTCTTGTTTCATACAACGACTGCCCCGAAATACGGACGCTTTATGAGGGGTACGAAATGTACTCGTATGAGCGCTTGAACAATATCCGTCAGCGGTTTGACGGCGGCAGTATGTTCGGCGAATTATTGATCGCGAATTACGACTTGAACGAAAGGCTGAATATTGATCAGCAAATTTCACTTTACGATTTGGAGGAACAGAATTATGGTGACATTTAACAGCAGAATTACGAAGAACGGGAATATCAAGATGTCGGCACAACTGCGGGAAATCCTTGCGCTCGTGCCGAATGACAGGGTTACGGTAACGATTGACTGCGACGCTCCCGATGAGCTGAAAATCCCGCAGAATATTCTGGCGGAAGCGGGGATTCCGGCGGACAGCGTTCTCGAGGTCTATACCGAGGAAGGACGCGTGATCGTACAGGAGGCTGACAATGACTGATAACAAAATTATTCTTTTCAAGCATGAGGAATTCGGCGAGATCAGAACGCTGAATATTGACGGCGAACCGTGGTTCGTCAGCAAGGATGTGGCATTAACATTAGGATATACAAATCCAACAAAAGCGCTCAATGACCATGTTGATAAGGAAGATATGAGTTTTAACGAAACGTTAAAACTCAGCAGACAGTCGGGAGCTTGGCTTATTAATGAAAGCGGCTTATACAGTCTTATACTTTCGAGCAAGCTGCCGAGCGCGAAAAAATTCAAGCATTGGGTCACCGCAGAGGTGCTTCCCTCGTTGAGAAAGCACGGCGCGTACTTCACCGCGGAAACCTTGCGCAAAACCATGAGTGACCCGCGCGAGCTGGCAAAGCTGCTCACCACACTTGCGGACGAGCAGGATAAGCGCAGGAAACTCGAAGAAGAAAACGCTTTCCTTTCGGTAAAGGCGAATTATTGTGACCGCATTCTGAACAGCAAAAACGCAGTTCCCGTAACGCAGATCGCGAAAGATTATGGCATGAGCGCTATAGCGTTTAATCGTATGCTTCATGATTATGGAATTCAATATCCGATACGCGGATCGTGGGTTTTATATGCGGAATATGCGAACCTCGGATATACGCAGAGCAAAACTTATGCGATTGACGAGGATAAGGCGGTTATGCATACTTGCTGGACTCAGGCGGGGCGAATTTTCTTGTATAACTTCCTTGCCGAGCGCGGGATAATGCCAATGTGCGAACGGGAGGGCTCTGATGATACCTCTGTATAGATTTTCGGCTGAAACAGCAAAGCACGGCGGCGAGCTTGACGTCTGGCGCGAGAGCAGAAACGAAAATATCCGTTGTCGGGATTTCCTTGACGAACAAATCAGACAGAAGTTTGACGGTATGAATTTGCCCAACGAGTGCATTGAAAATACGGTCAAAGAATTCGGCTATGACCGAACAATGTGGGTCATTGCAAACACCATTCAGAACCGCAAAGGCGACGGCAGATTTCACAACAGAAATACCGAGTGGGCGAAGCGTTTCAATATTCCCGATATTCACAGGAACTACGAATTTGCGCTGAACTCGCATAGCTGTCTGGTGGACGGCGCGGCGGACGATATTCGTAAAATGTACTCGGAATTAAATCTGTTTTCCGGAGAGCATATCGTCCGGTCGGACGAGCCGCAGGATTACACGAATAAACTGTTAATTCTTCGAGATACCTCTCTGAAAGAAGAATATAGGACGCCGGAAAATCAGTTGTTTTTCGCGACGGGCGGGTTCGGCTGCTCCCCTACGGCAAGCGGGCGCAAGGTGTTCGGACACTTTCTGTCGGACGGCGAGCGCGGGGAATTCTGCCGCAATGATTTCATCGGCGAAATTGCCGACGAGCATATTCCCGATTGGGCGAGGGAGAAGCTCGAACAGCTTAATCAGGAGCATGAGCAATCGCAGGATAATTCGCCCGAAATGAAGATGTAATACCGCCTGTTGCCCTTTGTTGCGGCGCATCCTGCGCCGCTTTGGGGCAACTGCAGCAACGTCCTTGTTGCTGCGAAGAAATCCGCGGTTTTTGCATAAATAAAATAATTTTTGGAGGACTTTTTATGAGAAACTTTTTCAAGAAAGCAAAGGCAAAGATCATCGGCGCGGTAACTTTTGTTAAGACAGCGGTGTGCCGCAGGATTCAGAGAACCCGCGCGGCAGCGTACAGGCTTGCGGTCCGCAGCAATGCTATGCTCGCGGCATCTCGTGGCGAAAACTTCGTCGACAGCGGCATCAAGATTCTGATCGCGGTCGTGATCGGCGCGCTGCTGCTCGGCGGTCTGTATGCGCTGTTCGGCGATACCATTATGCCCACCGTGACCGAAAAGGTCAAGAGTATGTTCGATTTCAAGGGATAATGGAAAAGCTCGGAATGTGGCTTCTGGTGCTGATCGCGGTCGTGTTTCTGGCACGACCGCAAGGCACGGCAGCCGTTGAAGAACCACAGTACATTGCAAGCGCAGAATGTATCGACAATAATTCAGAGAACGAGGCAGAAATTATTTTAGTCGTTATCTTGCTGATAATTATCGGTACAGCGTATGCTTGCGGATCGGAGGAAACACATGAAAATTGACGTAAGGATCAACAGCTTAACGCCCGGAGAGGGCAATGTAAAGGCAATCGCGTCGGCAAATCTCGATGACTGCTTTGCGGTCAGAAACATTCGCGTTATGGAGGGTAAAAACGGACTTTTCGTCTCCATGCCCTCGTATAAGGGGCAGGACGGCGAGTATCACGACCTGTGCTTCCCCACCACTCCCGAGCTGAGAAAGCAGCTCAATGGCGCGGTCGCGGAGGCGTATAAACAGGCGATCGCGCAGCTTCAGGAACATTCGAACACAAATTTTCAGCAGACGGAGCAGTCGTATGAGGCGGCTCCGTCTATGTCGATGTAAACCTATTTAATATGTAATACCCGCGGAGAAATTCGCGGATTTTTGCATAAATAATAATTTTTTTGGAGGACATTTTTATGAGAAACTTTTTCAAGAACATCAAGAACACCGTAAAGGCAAAGTTCAACGCAGTTAAGGCAGCGGTATGCCGTAAGATCAGAAATGTTCGCGTGACGGTAAATGCAGCAACGTACAGATTCGCGGTTCGCAGCAGCACAATGCTTGCGGCAACGCGCGGCGAGAATTTTGTGGACAGCGGTATCAAGATTCTGATCGCGGTCGTTATCGGTGCGCTTCTGCTCGGCGGTCTGTATGCCTTGTTCGGCGATACCATTATGCCGACCGTGACCGAAAAGGTCAAGAGTATGTTCGATTTCAAGGGCTGATGATCGGCTCTGTTATGCAGTTTGCCGCGATTTCTATTTTACTTGGCATAGGCTCATACATGGACATAAAAACCCGTGAAATTCCGAATTGGATAAGCGTTATTGTCGCGATGACGGCGGTAATAAATTTCCGTTTGGAGAATTTATGGGGATTGATCGTTTCCGTTATCTTTTTCTCCGTGGCGCTCGCTACGGGGAAAATAGGCGGCGGCGACGTTAAATTGATCGCGGCATTAAGCATAGTTTGCGGATTATGGGGCAGCTTCGCGCTGCTCCTTTTCGCGCAGATTGCTATGCTCGTTTTTTATGGGGTTTCCGTAATCGTACAGAAGCTCCGCGGCAGGACGGCAAGTAAATCCTTGCCGTTTGTGCCGTTTATAACCTTTGGTTATGTATTGACAGCAATTCTTTTTTGAAAGGAAAATGACGATGAAGTTTTTGAAA
>CAJULF010000083.1 GCA_910587135.1 uncultured Oscillospiraceae bacterium | reverse complement strand
ACTTTATGAGCTATTGGAACAATAGGCGAATTTGTTCGGCGATTGGCGGTGTGCCACCGGCAGTGAAACGGCGTAATTATTACGCAGCTTTAAACGTGGTTGTATGATCGTTTCAGCTATGCGGACTTATCATCACCAATATTCAAAAAAACTCGAATTTTTTGAGAAAATTGTGTAAAGTAATATTGACAAAATCATTCCTATGGCTATGAAGAGCAGAGCACATACCCCTTAGCGAACTTCGCCAAGCGCGTTGTGAAGTGGTTTAAGCGGCGCGGTATTACGGTTGAGTGTATTCAGACGGACAACGGTTTTGAATTCACAAACCGCTTCTCACCTGCTAAAAAGACATGCCAACGCTTTTTGAGAGTACTCTGGATCACCTTGGGGTTAAGCACAAGCTGATCCGACCGTACACCCCTCGTCATAATGTTAAAGTAGAGCGTTTGCACCGTGAAGAGCACAACAAGTTCTACTCCTGTCAGAGCAATAACCTCTCCATTTGCTCGCTAGGTTGGTTGTCGCCTATCGAATTTTTAAAAACTTTGTACAATATCAGAAAGCGCATACGCGCGAGCTCATCTATGGCTGTATATTGATAGAGTTTCATTTCGGAATCTGTAATGCACTTTCGAGGAACAACTTTAACATCAATCCGAACGCGCTCTCCAGGGTGAGTTATCTGCTCGTATGGCTTCGGCTTATGTTTTGGCGGCTTGGGCTTATTTGGCAGTAGTCCCAGCTTCTTCATTACCCTGTAAAGACTTTCAGGGCGGCGAGTGTAGCCATTATTCCTTAGCCTGTGCCAAAGCTCGGTAAGTCCAAACTTAGGATTTCGACAACGGTAGTTGCGGATCATCTTGATCTCTTCTTCGGTGTGCCGGTTTGGATGACTGTGCGACTTCTCTGACAACTCGGCAAGCGATTCTATACTGCCATCCCAATGTTTTAGCCAAAAGTATATTTACAACCGTGCTTTGTTGTACTTGCGCGATGCCTTGGCTACACCATATTTCTTGGCGTACTTCATTAGGGATTGACGAAACCGCATGTTTTGTGTTATAATATCCATGAGGGATAGGCTTCTTTCCGGTACGATTTTGTGTGGTAACTCTATTTTACCAGATTTTTGCCTATCTCTCAATATTTTTTTATTAACTCGTCCAATATCTATTGTAGCACAACAATGGTTTTTTTAAAAAAGGTTTTTCAGCACTTGACTTTTGGTGATTTTTCTGTTATACTGTATTTAATTATAGGGTATATTCAGGGGAAAAATATGAAAAAAACTGTCAGAGCATTGCTGTGCGCCGCAGTAATCGTTTTCAGCGGCTGTTCCTCGGGGATTGCGGAGCGGTCGGAGATAAATATCATTGACGCGGGTGGGCACTCCGTTTCGGATTCCGCAGATTTTTCAGGCGGCTCAAACAGCTCCGCGGTTTATTCCACAGCGGACATCTCCGAAAGCACGACTGCCGAACCGATTGTAACCGATATTTTCAAGCCATCCAAACCCGAAGAAAATAGCGGGGGTCAGGGGGAGTTTTTACCGCAGACGTCCTCCGTCGGCACACAGAGCAGTTCCGGACCGGCTTCAACAACTTCCGCAGTGACCGACAAACCATCCAAACCCTCTTCGGAAAGCTCCTCAGATCCGACGGTTGACGAGCCGCCCGCGGTTTCCGGAAGCAACTCCGATTATACAAAAGCAACAACTTCCGAAACAAAAGTCGTAATTGTTCCGACTGAGGAACCTACGGAAATTCCCTCGGAAAACACGGGCACAAACAGCTATAAAACGCTGAATTACCCTGAAATAAAGGGAATATGGATATCCTACATAGAACTTTCGGAAATGCTGACGGGGCAGTCGGAAAGCGCGTTCAGGAGGAATATCGGCGCGGCGTACGACAATATTGCGGATTTGGGACTGAATACGGTGTATGTTCATGTGCGCTCCCACGGTGACGCATATTATGGGTCGGAGCTTTTTCCTCCGTCAAAATATGCTTCGGGAACACTCGGAAAGGCTCCCGATTTCGACCCGCTGGAGGTCATGCTTGAAGAGGCGCACAAGCGCGGGCTGTCCTTTCAGGCATGGATAAATCCGCTGCGCTGCTGCTCCGAGATGGAGCTTTCGTCGCTGAGCGGATACAAGATAAATGATTTTGCCGACGGAAAACGCGCCGTGGCGGTAAACGGGTATTACTACCTCAATCCCGCTTACGATGAGGTGATTGAATATATCGCGCGGGGAGCGGCTGAGATTGTCGCTAACTACGACGTGGACGGGCTGCATATCGACGATTATTTTTACCCCACCACGGATTCATCGTTTGACAGCGCAGCATACTCCCAAAGCGGATTTGACACCATATCCGCTTTCAGGCTGGCGAACTGCGATAAGCTGGTGAGCGGCATTTACAGCGCGGTAAAGTCCGCCAACGGCAGCGCGCTGTTCAGCGTGAGCTGCCAGGGGAGCGTTGAGAACAACTATAATCAGATGTACGCCGACGTAAAGAAGTGGTGTTCACAGTCGGGATATCTGGATTATGTAATGCCGCAGATATATTATGGTTTCAACAATTCCGCGCAGCCCTACGAAACCTGCGCGTCACAGTGGAACGATATGGCTCAGGCGGGCGGCATACCGCTTGTGGTAGGACTTTCGGTGTCCAAGGTGGGGCTGGAGGACGTTTGGGCGGGCGCGGGCAAAACCGAGTGGATAACGGACGAGAATATACTTGCAAGGCAGATAAGGTACGCTCTGGAGCTTCGCTCTTATGGGGGAGTATGCCTTTACAGCTATCGGAGCGTTTTCGCTCCCGAAGCGGGGGTAAAAGAACAGGTTGACGGTGAAATATCGGCTGTTAAAGGTTGTTGGGAAATGGGATAACGGTTTTGGCGAATTCGGGCGCTCGAATAAGCGGGGCGCTGACCATTCCGCAACTCATTCGGGGGATTCGTGGCGCTCAGAGCAATTTTAATCCAAATATGAAAAAACAAAGATAAACAAAATGGGGAAATTAAAATGAAAAAGCTGTTAAAAAGTTTTCTTGCCGTGCTGATAACGGCGGGAATGTTTACATTTACAACAAACGCCGGCGCACAACCCGTCGAGAGCGACTTTACCGCTCCGCCGAGCGCACCTTCCGTGGAAGATACCCGCATGGAGAGCATGGTGTATTTGCAGAACGGAATGCGCGCCGTGGTGATAACTCCGGGGGTGGATTTCGCGGCGGACGCGGAGATGTCCGAGAGCGATCTGCGCGGAGAGCTTACGGAGCTTTATGTCAGGCTTATAGGGCTTAAGATGAACGCGGTCATTATAAGGTCGGCAAGCGACGGCGAGCCGTTGTTTGATCTTGACCTTGCGGCAAAGGACGCGTTGTATGTTGCCTGCGAAACAGCACGGACAGCGGGTCTGCATTGCTATGTGGACTTAGATGTGGGTCTGCTGCTGGACAGTGTCTACAAGCAGGGCGGCGGTCTGAAAAACGGATTTTCGGCGGCGGCGCACAAATTTGTAATGAAATATGCCTGCTCGGGGATAATTCTGTCAAATTATTACACAGCGGATACGCCCGAGATATATGCGGAATATCTGGGAAGCGGCTCGGGGATAGGCTATGAAAACTGGCTGTATGAAACCAATGAGTACATCTGCCGCACCCTGTCGGAGGTCGTGCGGGGAACGAACAACTCTACCTCGGTCGGGCTGCTTATTTCCGATATGTGGGCTAACTATACCTCGAACGAGGAAGGGTCGGTAACTGCGGACAGCGTTCAGGCGTTGTATGACGGCTTTTGCGATACAAAAAAGTATGTTGAAAAGGGATATGCGGATTTTACGCTGATAAAGGCTTACGGCTCCACGGGGGACGGCGCGCTCAAATTTGACAGCGTAGTTTCATGGTGGTACGAGCTTGCGCAAAGCAGCGGCACAAAGATGTATGTGCTGCACCTTAATGAAAGGATAGGTCAATATAACGGCTGGTATGAGGATCAGCTTCTGCGGCAGCTAAGCACTATGGAGGACTACCCCGACATCGGCGGCAGCGCGTTCAATTCACTTTCGTCGCTCTCGGCGAATCCCCTCGGGACTACCGACACTCTTCTGAAGTTTTTTTCGGATCAAATCAATCCCGATACTGTTTTTGAGGATCTGGAGATGATCTCTCCGACGGAGCTGAGCTATGTTACGTTTGATAATTCGGTCAAGTTTATGGGAACCTTTGACGAGAATTTCGGCGTACTTTTTGACGGAAAGGAAATAACTCTCAATGAAGCGGGGAATTTCTTTATTCAAAAAGACCTTGAGGTCGGCTGGAACAGCTTTGTGATAGAGCACAAGGGCAAGCAGTACAAATATTCGATAAAGCGCGATGTGGACGTGCTGCGCTCCATTGAGCAGACATCCGATATAATCGTGGAGGGCGGTACGCAGCTTTCGCTTGTGGCGACAGCATACAGAGGTTCGAATGTGTCCGCATCCATAGGCGGTCAGACGATAAATCTTACTGAAAAGGGCAGCAGCGACGAGCTGGATACAAACAGCTCATATGCGCAGTTTGTGGGATACTATAAGGTGGCGGAAGGCATCATCGGCGAAAAGCAGTATCTCGGAAATGTTTCGTTCTATGCCACTTACAGCGGTTTGGAGGAATACATGACGGGCGGCAGCGTTACCATTGAGGCTAAGCCCGAGCCGCCCAAGCATATCGAGGCGGAGATAGTCGTTGATCAGTCGAGCATAGGCTCAGGAGAGGTAGTGGGAACTATTTCGCCTGTGATTTCAGATTCCGAAACGGTGAATTATATACGTGTGATCAACAACTACACCAATGTTTACGACGCTCTGACAACGGGAGCTATTCCATCGCCGATGTTCTCACAGCTCCCCGCGGGAACGCTGGATTATATCAAGAATTATTCGGGTGATTACATCATAACCACCTCGGGGAAGCGCTTTGCCGCTTCTGACGTTACCACGTTCACCGATACGGGTCTGGGATACAACAGCCTTGTCGTAAAGGAGATAGGCAACAGTGGCGGAAAGAGCTTTATAAAGCTCCATATGGACTATAAAGCAAGCTTTAACGTGACCGCTCCCGTGGATTTCTTCAACGACCTTGACGGTCCCTACGGTGTGAGCAGCTACAACGCGCCGACGGTGTACATAACCTTTGACAACATAACCTCCGTTACGGGACTTCCGAGCTTTGATTACTGCTCGATGTTCAGCGGCGGCAAGTGGGAAACGATAGAGGAAAACGGCATACCTAAATTCAGGCTGGCGCTGACGCTGCGGCAGGCGGGGATATACAGCGGCAGCGGCGCGTATTACGACGAAAACGGCGATCTTATGCTTACTTTCAACGTGCCCACCAGCTCGCTTGCGGGCAAAATAATAGTTATCGACCCCGGGCACGGATACGGAATGGCGGGCAAGCCCGACAAGCTTGACCCCGGCGGAGTGGGACACGTTACAGAACAGGCGGTAAATCTCGCCGTAGCAAAGCAGCTTGAGGAGAAGCTCGCCGCTATGGGCGCGACCGTGGTAAGGCTGAAAACCGAGAGCGAGTATATACTCACGGATACGCGCCCCATCGTTGCGCGCTCCTATGACGCGGATATGTACCTCTCGCTGCACTGCAACAGCGTAGAGAGCGAAGAACCGCACGGGGTGGAGGTTTACTACTTCACACCTTTCTCGCAGCCGCTTGCAAGCGCTGTAAACAGCGAGCTGGTGAGCTTTTACGACAGAGTATACGCCGACGGTACAAACAGTGACCGCGGCGCGAAATACAGCTACTACTGGGTGACATTGCAGCAGGATTTTCCATCGGTTCTGGTGGAGATGGGCTTTATCTCCAACGAGCGGGAGTGTATGATCATGGCGAACGCCGAAAATCAATCGGGTATAGCGGACGCCATTGCCAACGGTGTTTACGCCTACTTTGCCCGAAGCGGGCTGACATACAGCGGCAACGGCAGCGATACGGTCCATCTGCCCGAGAACCCCGTGATACCCGTTAACCCGAGCGACCCCGAAACGTCCGACACTCCCGCACCCAACGAAACGAACGAGTCTGATGAAACCGGCGGCTCCGAGGAGACGCGGGAGAGCGGAACGCAGGAAACTACAGAAACAACAGGAACAAAAGAACCCGAGGGCGGAGAAACATCGGATATACAGACGGGTATCCCCGAAATAGACGATCTTCTTAACGACCCGAATATCAGCGGTGGAATAAAAGTGGAGTGACGCGGGCACAGCTCCGACAGACAATACCGTAACCGACATTGATTGGAGGCATAAAAATGAGCCGTAGGACAATAGCTGTTTGTGTAACAGGCTATAACTGGGAATATGAAAGCAGAGTCATCGACGGAATAAACAGCCGCTGTGAGGAACTGGACATAAACCTTCTGATTTTTGCTTCATTGATACAAAAGCCCGACATAAATTCCCGTAAGACGCTTCCCGAAAGCATAGTCAGGGGAGAATCGGAAATTTTTAATCTGATAAATTATGATCTGGTTGACGGAGTGATCATTCTCGGCGGCTCTATTGTTGATGAAAGAGTGATTTACAGTGTATCGGAGAAATGCGGCAAGCACGGTATACCCATGATAAATATCAACGACCCCGACCACAGGCTGAAAATCAATGTTGATTTGAGCGACAGGGTCGCAATGGAATACGTTATACGGCATATTGTAGAGCGGCATGGTAAACGCAGGATAAACTTTATCGGAGGATTTCCGGGCAACCTTCAGACAGAGGAGCGGCTTGCCGCATATAAAAAGGTGCTGACGGAATACGGCATACCGATTGAGGAAGAGCGCATAGGCTACGGAGAATTCTGGATAAAGGCAAAGGACTGCACGGAGAGATTCATGAGATCCGAGCAACGACCCGAAGCTATAGTATGCGCCAACGACACTATGGCGTTCTTCTGCATGGATTACCTTAAAGAAAACGGCTACAAAATTCCCGATGATGTTATTGTTACGGGCTTTGACGGTATCAAGGACTGTGAGGATTATGACCCCACGCTTACCACGGTCAGACCCTCTTATGCTGAGGCGGGCAAAACCGCGGTGGATATTTTACTGCGCGCATGGCGCAACGAAGCTGTTCCCGAGATAACCTACGTTGAATCGGCGCTTATAAAAAACCAATCATGCGGCTGCGGCGAAAAAAGCGCTGTCAAGACCGATTTCTACTCTGCAAAATATAAGGAGCTTAATGATTTCAGGGAGTTTAACTCATATATTCTGGATATGAATACTCAGTTTGCCAGCGCGGTAAGCTCCGCGGAAATTTACAGACATACGGATTTTGCGGCTGAATTTTTTGATTTTAAGAAAATGTTCATATGTGTATGTTCAGATGTGGAAAGGAAAAGCATGCTTTGCCCCGAAGAGGAGATAAAGGGCATCGATTACGGAATATCAGAAACAATGCTTTCTATGGTGCAATACGGTCACAATATCCCCAATGGTTTGGAATTTCCGTCGTCGTGGCTTGTGCCCGAAAAAATTCTCGAAGCCGAAAGCCGTGTCACTTTTGCCTTTTCGCCTATATATTTTAAAGACACTTTTATCGGCTATATCGCATATGAGCCGTCGAGTATTCATGGAAAGGGAGATTTCTTCGCCATATGGCTCTCCACCATATGTCATAATGTGGGAAGCTTTTATATGAAAAATGAACTGGAATATGTGGTATCAAGGCTGGAGGAGCTCTATGTGCGCGACCCGCTTACGGGGCTGTACAACCGCAGAGGTTTGGAGATTTTCGGTGATAAGCTGATGAAAAACTCTCTGGCGGAGGATAAGCCGATAACCATCATCTGCGCAGACGTTGATAACCTTAAGGTGATAAATGACAATTTCGGACATGAAGGCGGTGACAACGCCATACTCAAGACTGCCGAGGCAATCCGCAGCAGTCTTCCGGAGGGAAGTGTGTGCTCCCGTATGGGCGGTGACGAGTTTATGGCAATTCTGTCGGGATACTCCGCAGCGGAAACAAAAGTATTCATTGACAAAATAAACTGTTTCCTTGAGGCTTACAACCGTACCGAGGAAGTGCCTTACAAGCTGGGCTGCAGCAGCGGATTTCATACAGCAAGGCTGTCCGATAAATCGCGCGAACTGGTTGAAAAGCTGGCAGACGAGGATATGTACCGTGTAAAAACGCAGAGAAAAACCCACAGGCGATAATCAAAACCTGCGCATTCTCTTGGCAAAAGAGCCGAGAGAATGCGCATATGGTCAGAAGAATATGATGTTCTGAATAATGTGCTTTGCTTCGTTTTTGACTGTTGTGAGGATTATCTTCTGATTTGTTTTTTATTTCTTCTCTCAACACCATGCTTAGCTGCATTTGCGTTTGTGATAAAGCAACAAAGATCGCCGGCTGAAATAATATATTATGTGCAAATTCAATAAATTAAAGATAAATCCGATTGACATTCGGATGTAAATATGTTAAAATATATTTTGTTGATTGCTTGCCGGGTTAAAACTTACAAGCATAAAACACCTGCTTTGCTGCTGTGGCGAAATCGGCAGACGCAAGGGACTTAAAATCCCTCGGTAGTGATACCGTACCGGTTCAAGTCCGGTCAGCAGCACCATGATGTTGTGACCAAAAAGATATTATGCCCACAAACGGCTGTACAAAGCCAATTGTGGGCATAAATCTTATAAAAAACAGGATTCGCGGTCCACAGATATTTTCGACACAAAAGTGGATTTGAACCCTCCCCTAGGTACAGCCCCCAAAATAAAGTACAAATGAAAATGAAACT
>CAJULF010000082.1 GCA_910587135.1 uncultured Oscillospiraceae bacterium | reverse complement strand
CGCTTGAAGCGCCTGTGCAAACCACGCGTTTCACGCGTGGTTATGATTGAAATTTGATGCGCGACATTGCGCGGCGGATAGTCTCTCAGCTTTTCTTATGTGCGGCGGCAATCGAAGCAATAAGCATAACGACAGGGAAGACGGCTCCGCACAAAACTCCCGCTTTAAGATTCCCCCCCGCTGCGTCAGCGGCGAATCCCGCAAGGGTAGGACCTCCCGAGCAGCCAAGGTCACCCGCCAGAGCCAGCAGCGCGAACATCATCGTGCCGCCTCTCGGCAGTGCCGAAGCGCTCTTGCTGAACGTTCCCGGCCACATTATCCCCACCGAAAAGCCGCATATCCCGCACCCGATAAGCGCCGTGACCGCGCTCGGCACAAGCGCTATGCACAAATACGCCGCCGCGCACAGCACCGCCGTTGCGGGCATGGCTTTGTCTATGCTTATCCTGTCGGCGAATTTTCCGTACAGCGCACGCGCCGTTCCCATCAGCACCGCGAACATCATAGGTCCTGCAAGGTCGCCGACGGTCTTGCTTACTCCAAGCGCGGATTCCGCCAGTGTGGAAGCCCACTGGCTCACCGCCATTTCGCATGCTCCCGCACAAAGCATCATAATAAACAGTATTCGGAACAGCCCGCTTTTCAGAAGCTGTCCGAGCTTCATGCCCTCTCCGTCCTCGACCAGCGTTTTTAGCGGCACTATGGAAAATATTACGGCGTTGACTGTCGGCACAACTGCCCAGATGACAGCAAGAATCCTCCAGTTTTCGATACCAAAAAACGTGAAAAACAGAGTCGACAGCAGCACGACTCCGACCTGCCCCCAGCAGTAGAAGGAGTGAAGCAGGCTCATAGTCCTTTCCTTGTTGTCGGTAGGGCAAGCCTCCACCACGGGGCTTACAAGAACTTCAAGAAGCCCGCCGCCCACCGCGCACAGCGTTACCGCGATAAGCAGACCCGCAAAAGGTGAGCCCGTTATCTCCGGCAGGAACGCCATCAGCGCCAGTCCGGCAGCGCTGAATATATGCGCGGAGATCATCAGCGGACGCGTTCCTATCTTGTCCGCCAGACCTGCCGCAGCAAGGTCTACCGCGAGCTGTATCACAAAATTGAATGTTATCAGCAGAGTTATTCGTGACAGCGGTATGCCGTAGCTTGCCTGAAAGGTCAAAAACAGCAGCGGCGCGAAATTATTTATTATCGCCTGGATTATGTATCCCACAAAACAGGCGGTGATGGTGTGTCTGAAATTCATTTTCATAATGTCACCTCGTATATTCGTGTCATACCGCGGTTTTGCAGCGGTGTTGCCTATATTATATCAGCCGCGTTTCGATTTTACAAGGGCGGGATTTTGCACAAATATTTTTCAACCGGCTTGGCGGTTATGCATAAAAGCAACCCTCGGTCGGATTTCGCTCCGTGCCGAGGGTCGAAGGGTTAAAGGTTTATTCTTTGGGAAGCGCCGTCATTTCGGCTATAAGCTCCCTGAGCCTTTCCACAGCCTTCTCGGGTGTGATTTTCTCGGAGATGCTCTTATCACGTGAGGACAGCTCGTAAATTCCTTCTTCAAGGTTTCTGGGGCTGACTACCACTCTCAGCGGAACTCCCAGCAAATCGGCGTCCGAGAACATCACGCCCGCGCGGACGTTCCTGTCGTCATATATGACCTCAACGCCTGCCGCCTGCAGATCCCCGTAAAGCTTGTCAGCCGCCGCCTTTACCTTTTCGTCGTCGGAGCGCACCGCGCAGATATGCACCTGCCACGGCGCTATCGCCATGGGCCAGATAGGACCGTAATCATCATGGTGAGCCTCGCACACCGAAGCGGCAAGTCTTCCCACGCCTATTCCGTAGCAGCCCATTATCGGTATCTGAACGTTCCCGTCCTTGTCAAGGTAGGTCATGTTCATGGATTTTGTGTACTTAGTGCCAAGCTGGAATATATTTCCCACCTCTATTCCGCGGGAGATGGTTACAGAACTGTCGCCGCATTCGGGGCATATTCCGCCCTCGATGATCTTGGCAAAATCGCGGTATTCCGCCTCTCCGACATCGCGGGAGATATCCAGCCCCGTAAAGTGATAACCCTCCTTGTTAGCTCCGCAAACCAGATTGTTTGTGTTTTCAAGCGACTTGTCATAGAGCACGGTGGCTTTGGCGTTAAGACCCACGGGTCCGATAAAGCCCGCGGCAAGTCCGCAGTCCTCGGTAATTACCGCAGGGTGGATAGCACAGCCGAGGTGGTTGGTGAGCTTGGTTTCGTTAACGTCCAGATCGCCGCGGATAAACAGCACGATATAGCTGTCGTCGGTGTTGCGCTGGAATACCACCGCCTTGCAGGACTTTTCGGGAGCAGTTTTGAGCAGCCCGCAGACTTCCTCGATAGTGTGGCAGTCGGGAGTGCTCACTTCGGTGAGCGGCAGGGATTCCGCGTCGCGCTCGTTCCTTATTATGCTCTCCGCGGCTTCCATGTTCGCGCGGTATCCGCAGTGAGGGCAGATAGCTATGCTGTCCTCGCCGACGGGGGTAAGAAGCATGAACTCATGAGATACGCTGCCGCCCATCATTCCGCTGTCGGAAGCCACCGAGATGACCTCGGGGATACCCGCGCGGGCATAAATGCGCTCATATGCTTTGTGACACCGATAGTAATACTCCTCCAGATCCTCCTGCGAGGTGTGAAATGAGTACGCGTCCTTCATGGTAAACTCGCGCACTCTTATCAGCCCTCCGCGGGGACGGGCTTCGTCGCGGAATTTGGTCTGTATCTGATAGATCATGAACGGATACTTTGTGTAGCTGTTGGCATATTCCCTTACAAGGTGCACCGACGCTTCCTCGTGGGTCATGCCGAGAAGCATGGGCTGCTTGCCTCTGTCCGAGAACCGCAGCAGCTCCGCGCCTACCGACTCATAACGTCCGCTTTCCTGCCACAGCGAAGCGGGCATAACGACAGGGAACGATACCTCCTGCCCGTCAATAGCGTCCATTTCCTCCCTGATTATCTGCTCGATCTTCCTTGTGATACGCTTGAGCGGCATATAGCTGGAGAATATTCCGTTTGCCATATACTTCATGTAACCGCCCCTTATCATCAGCGCGTGGCTGTCTATCTGACAGTCCGAGGGACGCTCTTTAAACCTGTCGCCTACTAATTTTTCGAGTTTCATATCTGTTCTCCTTTTAATTCTGTTAGGGTCTGTTGACCCGAGTCCGATTGTTTAAGGCAACACAGCACAAAGACCGCCTTTGGGCTATGTACGCCGCACAATCTTTATGCGGTATTGCCTTAAAGGAATTTTACGCTGTAAGCCGAAAAACACCAAAACGCCCCGAGCCGTGTATACACAGCTCGGGGCGAACAAAAGCATTGTCCGCGGTACCACCCGCATTCGGAGCAATCCGCACTTTCGGCAGCCCGCGGAGGTACCGCGAAACCGCACATTCTCGTAACGGGAGAAACCGTCGCCGCCTACACACCTATGGCTTCGGGGGCGCGCTCAAAGATGGGTTCAGCGCTTTTTCAATAACGGCTCGCACCATCCGCCGTTTCTCTGAAAAATCCAAAGCGCCTACTGCTTCTTCTCACAGCTTTGCTTAATATTGTAAGCCTTATTATACCACAGTCTGCGGTTTTTGTCAAGGGTATAATTATGGGCATCTCTAAAAACCTTGTTTGAGCCAAAATTGTCAGCGCACGCCGTCTGAGTCGTCAAACCTCCGCGCAGGGCATCGAGCCTTGCTTCGTCGGCTTTCCTTGCAGACGGCGCACTCTGTCAATTTTGCCTTTTCAAACCGGTTTTTAGAGGTGCACTTAAATATATCTGAACCAGTCGGATATATTGAACAAAAACACGGTCAGCACCCCCCCGACAATGAATGAACACGCGTTCGCGGCGAGTGCGTAAAGTCCCGCGCGCACCTTACCCGTGCGTTTTTCGGTTGCTTTTGACAGCTTTATCGCGTATACTATCGCCTCGGCGGTAAAAACGGCAAGCTCCGCCAACACATAGAATATTGCCGCCGTGATAAGCCCGCCCTTGAAGTTGGCGATATTAAGCACAATATTTAATGCAATCTGTGTGACCGTATTCGTTATAAGAATGATCTTTACCGCTTTTTTGCTGCGATACCCGAACCACAGCGCGACAAGCAGCTCCAGTCCTATTGTGATAACGACCCTTATCATAAACGCGATAAGCTCAGCGAAAAAATCTTCGGCGTCCTTGCCCGCGGATACTTTCGGAGTGTTATCCGCAATATCAATGGTAAAGTACGATGTGAACGCGTAGCGTTCAAGCGGCTCGCTGACCTGATATCTGTCTGTTTCGGGGAAGTAAAGCAATATTTTAAATTCATCGGGAGGATAGTAACCCCAGCAGAACGTGTCATCCCCGCTCAGCTCCCAATGATTTTGGAGGTAATAATATCCATCCTCGTCGCGGTAGCACTGGAACGCGCTCCATATTTTATCCTCATGCTTTTCGGACACTTCTTCTGCGGAGCGCTTGTCCTCTATATACGCAAAGGACGGTCCTGTGGTTATCTCCCTGGAAAGCAGTGTGGCGTAGTATATGTCCGATTCGCCGTAATACGCTTTCGCACTCTCAAAGCCTTTTACATTAACCGTTACGGAAGCCTTTGGTCCGCAGTCCGCAAATGCGGTTACCGTGATATTTGCGAAAATTGCGATCGCGAACATAATTGATATAAGCGCCTGTCCGCATAGCCCGAAATGCCCGGATTGCGAAGAAAAATTTTCCGATGACAAGGAAAATTTCGCAGTCGTGTTGTATCGGCTTGACGCAGCCAGCCTATCAAGAATTTTTGACGCGGTCAGCGAAAAATTTTGCCGCAGGACGGGCGATAAGCGGCTATGTGAAAAGGTTCTTATGTGTTTTTTCATGAAAATCTCCCCCCTTTTTTTCATTATAATATTTTCCGCCCATGTTGTCAAGTAATTCAGCAAAACTGTAACCGCCCTGTAATCGGATTGTAACCGTGCTGTAACCAAGCTGGGACAAAACCGTCCGAAATTGCGAGGTGATATGTTCAATTTATGATATCATAGGATATTTTCAAAGTATGCGCGTTGGTTTTGGTGAGCGGCTGCGCCAGATTATTTATGGTCGCGAGGTAATTCGACATCAGCAGAACAAACGCCGTATTGAACTCCTGTCCGTACGCGTAAAGGAAATACGGCTGCGGTATCCAGTCGGCATATACAGGCACCCCGTAAATAAGACCGTCGTATGAGAAGCCCGTATCCACATCCATCCGGTAAAACGTGCCCGCACTTCCGTATGGGGCTCTGAGCCCGTAAAAATTGTACATCAGCCCCGTTTCGTTTACATAAAAACGCGAGGGATAGTTGGTCGTCAGCGGCAGCACCTCTATGAGGGTGTTGGTGGTCATGTTCACCTTATATGTTCCCTCCGAAGCTGTCACCGCATAGAAAACGCCATCGTATACCGCGCAGCTGAGCACATCGCCCACTCCCGATTTCGGAAATCTCACCGAGGTAAATTCCTTGACCGTCAGCGTATCGGGGTCTATTCTCCAGTATCTCACCGTTCCGCGGTAGGGGTATTCGCTGCCGCTGAGCGTCGAATGTGAAGCGGGCGCGAAAATGTACAGATCGCGGTTTTTCGGATCCCAGAAAACATTTTTCAGATTGTCAACCTTAAAATCCAGCACCAGCTCGGTGGTTTCAACCGGAATATTGCTCCCGTCCTCGCTATATACCCTGTCGTTTATCTTCAGAGCGTTCGTGTCCAGTGTTTGAAATCTCTTGAACACTACCGTGGTCTTGTTGTTTTTGGTGCTTGATGAAGCATACAGAAGCTCGCGTGGTCTGAAGCTCCCTATGAAATAGTTCCCCACTAACGTCATAAATTTCGGGGCTGAGCTGAGCAAATACGACACAATGAACTCGTAGGGATTAACGGTAAGCGAACCGTCTCGGGTTTCGCAGGGGGCGAAGCCCGCGTTTCCGAAAGCTCTGCTTGTGAGCGCCACGCTCCTGATAGTCCCGTTCGCCTTGTCGGTTGGGAAATCCCATGTGAAATGATATCCGTTTTCGGTTTCGTAGCTCTCGTTGATATTCAGCGATCCTCTCATGACGTTCGCGCCGCTGTAAGCGTCGCCTGCTGTTCCCACGGGCACGCAGTCCTCGCGTAGCATTATATTGTCCTTGCTTTCCTCAAGCGTGTTTCCGAGCAGAATTATCCCGCCGAGGATGTTTTTCCACATAGGCAGCATTGCCGCCATCTGCCCCGGCCAGTTGGTATCTATAAGCGCCTCATGAGGCGGGTTGAATAACCTGCTTATCGCATCTGTTACCATATTGCTTTCCTCAACGCGCTGCACGACCTTTCCCGTCGCCGCGTCGCTGAGCGTCAGCGTTGCTTTTCCTTTCATATTACCTCCTTATTTTAAAGAATTTTCCGCACCGCCGCGTTTTCGGCTTTGCCGAAAACTTCGCTATCCTCGATTTAAAAGCTCCGCCCGCTTTGCGGGCTGCGCTTTCAAATCGGATTGCGGAAAATTCCTGCGTGGACGTTCAGTTGACGTTTGCTTTCAACGCATCTTGGCTGTGTAATTTTTGTGTTGCTCAATGCTTTTAAGCTGTGTTTGCCCAAAGCGGTCATTTTAAAGAATTTTCCGCACCGCTGCGTTTTCGGCTTTGCCGAAAACTTCGCTGTCCTCGATTTAAAAGCTCCGCCCGCTTTGCGGGCTGCGCTTTCAAATCGGATTGCGGAAAATTCCTGCGTGGGCGTTCAGTTGACGTCTGCTTTCAGCTCCTTGACTGTCAGCTATCAATTGTGCACTCTGCATTTTCGTCCGTTATCTCCGCTACTTTCATTTCCATAGCCGAAGCGGAAACGGGCGTCATCTTATCGATAAAGCTTAGCCTGTCGCGGACGTCGCCGCTGCCGCCTCCCGCAATTCCGTATCCGAGAACGGTAGCGATCAGCTGCCCCTCAAGAATATAGCAGTCCCCCGTCTTGGTGCTCAGCGTTACATATATCCTGTTTTTTCCAGCAGGGATATTCTCCGCCAGATAATAATAATGCACAAGCTCCCGTCCCGTATTCGGCATATATTGAACCGCGTCGCGCTCCGCTTTTACTCCGTTTACGTACACCGACACAATCATAAAATCCGCCGTGCTTGTGTCGACTGTGAAATTCACGTCCACCTGTACAAATGTTTTTACCAGCGTGTTGAATTCAAAATCTGCCGCTATTACGGGATCGCTTTTTATAGCGAGCATTTTATCGTTGACATGCTTGCTGTACATCGTCCCGACCGATTTACGAAGCTCCGTCAGCAGCTTTTCCAGATCGTCGGTGCGCGGGGCGGCGTCTGTGTAGCTCTTGTTCTTTGAGTAAAGCCGCGCTGTCAGCCCGCCGTCATAATGATATTCTATCTCGCTGACGATGAGGTCATAAAGCAATTCGTTTTCCAGGAGCTGCACGCGCTCTCCCGACTCGATAAACGGCATACCCTGCATTTCTATTTCCGCGCCGTAGAACGAATAGGGCTTGAAAAGCGCGTACAGCGAATCCAGACGCTCCTGCGTCATTATCGGATTATACAGCTCCAGCGTGGATATTTCAGCGCCGTCTCCCGATACCAGAAGCTCGTCCTCCGTTTCCGCCTTAAGGCAGGTCACCACCGAACGTCCCATGTTACGGTGTATGCTCATGCAATTTTTCTCGTCTATCACGAATTCTCCGTCAACATATTCACGAAAAACCAGCCGTCCAAGTCTGTCCAGCTTTGCGCAGGCGCGGTTCACCGACGCTATATACCCTATCATATCCCTCACCGAGCATTCGGGAATATTCTCCACCGCAAAGGTTATACCCTTGTCGTCGCATACAAGCCCCGTCTGTGAGCATATCTCCTCCAGTATTTTTACCGTATCCGTCGGCAGGGGGAGATTGCTCACGTAATCCGTATCCAGACTGTACATTCTGTCGTAGCACACGATGGACGCGTAACCCTCCCTGACATACCGTCTTGACACGTAAAATATCCCCAGCGGACACCACTCCTTGTTATCAAAGCTGATATAAGGCAGCACTCTGTCGTTCACGTTCAGCTCACCGCTGTACTTCACCACAAAATAAAACCTGTTTGCGCAGGTCGTTCCGATAGTAAACCAGTCGGGGTGAGCCACGTCGTCAAAATCAAACTCAATTATCCTGTCGTCCAGAAACACCTCGGGAACACTTGTAACGCTCCCCGCCTCTATCCTGCAATATACATGCCGCCCGTTTTTCTGCGCAAGCTCCCTGAAATTTTCCGAAACCTCTACCACCTTGCTTCACCTCATTTCTGCTTTAAATGCAGCTTAACGCCGCTGTACATAACCACTCCGTTTATTTGCGTGACGGTCGGCGCGGGCTCGTCGCTGATGTGAAACTCCTCTGTTATCTCACCCTCGGGAGTGTCCAGCTTGACCGTGACGAATATCTCCGAAGCAGCCTTGCGCAGCGCTTTCATTTCCTTTTCGCTCAGCAGTCCGAAAACCACGTCCACCTCATATTTCCTGTTCACCAGATCAATAAGCAGATCTCCCTGCGTATTATATCTCAGCTCCGTGCGCCGTGCCTCGCGCTGTACGTTAAGCTCCGTCACCTTGCCGAATACCGTGTCGTTTATTGTTATTTCCATGCTTCCTCCTGATTTAAAAGAATTTCCCGCACCGCGGCAGCTTGTATATAAGGTTGACTTAAAGCGGATTATTTGAAAAAATTTCAAAATTTTCGCACTCACGCTCCGCTTCGCTCTGCGCGACTGCGAAAACCGTACAAATTTGCCATTCGGCAAATTTGTACTTTTTGAAATTTCATGCGCCGACATCAGGTTGCACATGGGCTTTTTTCGCAGACTGCGGCGGCTTTCGGGAAATTCATGCGTGGGCTTTGAGTTTACTTCCGCTTTCAGCGCTTTTGCTTTTCGATTTTTGTGTTGCTTTTTTGTTGAAAATATTTTGAGTGCTTTGAATCCCCGCGCGAAGCGCGGAATTGGGATTCCAAAGGGACTCGTCCCTTTGGCGGGGGGCGGGGGCA
>CAJULF010000081.1 GCA_910587135.1 uncultured Oscillospiraceae bacterium | reverse complement strand
ATTCGGTTGGCTCTTTCTATATATTTTTTGGTTATAGTGATAGCTGTTTTGAACTCTGCTCACTGTTACTTTTCTTATGCGGTTTGGTGAGTTTTGCTCATGGCTATCAAAGGGCTATTGAGGAGGGGAATGCTATAGTTTCGGAGCTTTGCGCGGACGTGATAAAAACACAGTTGTGGTGTGAAAACATTTTAGGTCTTGCCATGAAAAGGATTGAAAGTAACGATAATGTTTTCAAGAAAAATGTGTAATAGAAAATACATATGGTGTTGCCTTAAGGCAAAGGAGGAAATATGGAGGTCGTATGCGGCGGGCGCGGCGATATCGGCTCGTGGATAGAGTTGGTGCGCGAGGTAAGCCCCGGTTTCCCCGGGCTTGAAACCGAGGAAGCGTTGGAGGAACACAAAAATACCGTTCTGAAATTTATGGGTGAAGAGCGGGCGCTGTGTGTTAAAATTCACGGTGAAATAGCGGGAGTTCTGTTGTTTTCAATAAAGCATAATATGATCTGCTGCCTTGCGGTATCGCCCGCTCACAGAAAAGAGGGGATAGCCTCCGCACTGCTTGCGGCGGCTCTGGAGCGGCTTGACGGAAGCCGTGACATAACGGTTGCCACCTTTCGGGAAAACGACGAAAAGGGAACCGCCCCAAGGGCGCTTTACAAAAAATTCGGGTTTGCGGAGGATAAGCTGATAGAGGAATTCGGATATCCGAATCAGCTTTTCGTTCTGCACCCCAAAAATAATGGAGGTAACAATGAAAATTGAAAAATACTCGAAAGAATCCTTTACGGTAATAGGCATGGAAGGCTCGACCAAAGACGGTGCGGACTTTATCCGCCGCCTCTGGGAGGAAGCAAACTCCCGTTTCGGCGAGATATCCCATCTTGTCAAAAAAGACGGCGACGGGAATATGTGCGGTATATGGGGCGCTATGTCCGATTTTTCGCGTTCTTTCAAGCCGTGGGAGAATTTCAAAGAGGGTCTGTACCTCGCGGGTGCTGAGTGCGTGGACGGCTCGGAAGCACCCGATGGCTGGGTGAAGTGGGTCGTTCCCGCTTATGAATATCTTTATGTTGAATGCGAAAATGAAAACACTTTCTCTGAAATGATACAATACCTTAAGGACAACAATATTGAACTTGCGGGCGCCGTGCATGATTTTACCTGCCCGCAGACTGGCAAGGGATATATGTTTTTCCCGATAAAGGCGCTTTGACAGTGAACGCGCATAGTATAAAAAATTATAAGGCAGGCTTTGAGCCGTGGGGTCTGGTGTTGTTTTTGACTGTAATGATACCCAATTTTATATGGTTCGCGCTCCCTGCCCCGAACGATATTCTGAGAACCGAATCGATAACGCCGATAACAGATACGATTGCTTCAGTGTGTCAGGTTATGTTTGCAGCGGCTCTATGCGTTATAGTGCGCAAAGACCGGGTGAAATTTAGGCAACACCGCGCAAAGCTTGTGCAAGATGACGAAAAATATGCAAGCAAGATGCGTACAAAGCGCGAAGCGCGGGCTTTGTACGGTGTCGCCTTAAAGCCTGATCTTCTTACGGCAGCCGTCGTGTGCTGTCTTCTGATTTATTTCACGGGGTGGATATTTTATTACAAAGGCTTTGTCGGACCGCCCGTAATAGTGTGTCTGACTGTTTCACCCTGTCTTGCTTTTGTGCTGTTTGCTATTAACAGAAAAAATTTCTTTGCGGCAGTACCCGCCGTTGTTTTTATGATATGCCACTGTATTTATGGGATCGTTAATTTCATACTATAGCACCTCTTAAAACACATTTGAAAAGGAGCATAAATGAAGATATTTAAAACCGCCGCAGCGATTATTTCCGCGGTCGTTTTCCTTTGGGTGCTTATCATCTTTGCGGATTACGGCAGGGTAGTTATGGGCAATCAGCCGTTTTTCCGCATAAGCAGCAGCGGTGTTTATCAGGGGTTGGGCTACAGTTATGAAATCTATCCTCACCCTGTTACGGGAAAAGCCAAGTATTGATTTTATTTGTTCGGCCAGGAAATTGAATCTGCATTCACCAATTAAATAAGGCGATTGGTGAAATCACATTCAAAGCGCCAATGTACTTGAGAACCCATAAATTAACATACCCACTGTTCTCAATTCGATTTTCAATGGATATGCAAAGTCCTGCCGAATAAATGTCCGAAGTTACCATAAGACAGCCGCTCAAGGCATTTGTAGTTAAAGGTTTGTCTGTCAAAAATTTATATAAGGATATAAGGAGATTTTATGGAACATACGCAGGAATTACAGCGCTGGCGGCTTATCCTCGGTCAGGAGAGCGACAAGCGGCTTTCGGGAATGAATATGCCCGCTCTTTCCGAGGAACAGGACCTTATGGATAAAGCGCTGGCGGCTATATACAACAAAAGTGAAATGGGCGGATTCGGCAATGGGGGAAGCGGCACGGGCGCGGGTCACGGACCTTCAAATCCGCAGATATCACGATGGCTGGGCGATGTTCGTACGCTGTTTGACAAGGAGCTTGTAAAGGTTATTCAGAACGACGCAATGAACCGCTGCGGTCTGAAGCAGCTTATATTCGAGCCTGAGCTTCTTGAAAACACCGAGCCGGATATCAATCTCGCATCCACCATTCTTACCCTTAAGGAGATGATACCCAAGCGCTCCAAGGACAGTGTACGCGCGTTTATACGCAAGATAGTGGAGGAGATAAACCGCCTGCTGGAGCAGGATATCCGCCGCGCGGTGACAGCCGCGGTAAACAAGCGTGCGCACTCTCCGATACCCTCGGCGGCGGCTCTGGACTACAAAATGACCATCAGCCGCAATATGAAGCACTATTCCCCCGAGCTTAAAACTATCGTTCCCGAGCATTTCTATTTCTTTGACCGTACCTCCACCACCGCCGCGAACAAGTGGACGGTTATTCTGGACATTGACCAGAGCGGTTCCATGGGGGAATCGGTGATATATTCTTCGGTGATAAGCTGTATCCTCGCAAGCATGAGCGCTTTGAAAACGCGCATAGTCGCCTTTGACACGAGTATCGTAGATCTCACCGAAAAAAGCGATGATCCCGTCGATCTGCTGTACGGTTTTCAGCTCGGCGGCGGAACGGATATTGATAAGTCGGTGATATACTGTCAGCAGTTTATAGAAAATCCGAAAAAAACGCTTTTTTTCCTTATCTCGGACTTGATGGAGGGTGGAAACCGCGCAGCGTTCGTCCGCAGAATGGAAGAAATGAAGTCCTCGGGAGTGACGGTAGTGTGCCTGCTGGCTCTCGCCGACAGAGGAAAACCTTACTGCGACGAGCAGATGGCGCAAAGGCTTTCGGGCTTCGGAATACCGTGCTTCGCCTGCACCCCGCAAAAGCTCCCCGAGCTGTTGGAACGTGTATTAAAGGGACAGGAGCTTACGGAATTTGTGAAGTCGCTGGAGGGCAAGAAGAAGTAGCCTGTTGACAGCGCAATTTGGACGCATAAAATTTTAAAAAGTCGAGCGTTTGCGTTTGCAAACGCTCGCGGTTTTCGCTATGCATGCGGAGTGCAGCAAAGCTGCACGGAGTATGTATAGCGAAAATTTTGAAATTTTTTAAATAATCCAATTCAGGTCAACCTTTATATACAGTATGACCGTACAAGCTTTGCACGGTGTTACTAAAAAAAATTACAGATTTTCTGCGAGTTTTTCAAGCGATTCCGCAAAAACTTATGTATATATTCAAAAGCATGGCAGGAAGATATTTTTGATATATGTGGGATTGATCATATATTTCAAAAACAGGCTCGGGATATGCAAATATTAGCAAAATCACTGTTGACAAAGCGGAGATTTTGATGTATAATATAAGTTGAGTATTTATGCAGCCCTAAATGTTAATAAAGAAAGGGAAATATATCCTATGGGTATTATAAAATCAATTTTCGGAACCTATTCGTCAAGAGAACTGAAACGGATCGAGCCGATAAAGCAGGCGGTAATTGACCTTGAAGATAAATACAAGGCAATGCCCGATGCTGAGCTGAAGCAGCAGACGGGTATCCTTAAGGACAGACTGGCGGCGGGTGAAACGCTGGACGATATCCTGCCCGACGCGTTTGCGGTGTGCCGCGAAGCCTCGGACAGAGTTATCGGCATACGCCATTATCCTGTGCAAATTATAGGCGGTATCGTGCTCCATCAGGGGCGTATCGCGGAAATGAGAACGGGCGAGGGCAAAACCTTTGTTGCAAGCCTTCCGTCCTACCTCAACGCGCTCACCGGAAACGGCGTTCATATCGTAACGGTAAACGACTATCTTGCAAAGCGCGACAGTGAGCTTATGGCAAAGGTTCATCGCTTCCTCGGGCTTACGGTGGGACTTATTATCCATGATATGGACAACGATCAGCGCCGCGCGGCATACGCCTGCGACATAACCTACGCTACCAACAACGAACTGGGCTTCGATTATCTGCGCGATAATATGTGTATGTACAAAAAGGACAAGGTTCAGCGCGCGCCCAATTTTGCCATTGTGGACGAGGTGGACTCCATTCTCATAGACGAGGCGAGAACCCCGCTTATTATTTCGGGACGCGGTGAGAAATCCACCGATCTTTACGAAAAGGCGGACAAGTTTGCCAAAACGCTCACCATGAACAAGGTTGTGGAGCTGGATTCCAAGGAGGACTATGAGGATACCCTGGAGGGCGACTATATCATAGACGAAAAGGCCAAGACCTGTAACCTTCTTCCAAGCGGCGTGGCTAAGGCGGAGAATTATTTCGGCGTGGAAAACCTCATGGATCCCGACAATATTACGCTGCTGCACCACATAAATCAGGCTATCCGTGCAAACGGCATCATGAAACTGGATGTTGACTATGTTATCAAGGACGGAGAAATAATCATTGTCGATGAGAGCACGGGACGTCTGATGTTCGGACGGCGCTACAACGAGGGTCTGCACCAGGCTATCGAGGCTAAGGAGGGCGTTAAGGTAAACCGCGAGAGCAAGACCCTTGCTACCATAACGTTCCAGAATTTCTTCCGTTTGTATCAGAAGCTGTCGGGCATGACGGGTACGGCTATGACGGAAGAAGACGAATTTCGTCAGATATACTCCCTTGACATTATCGAAATTCCCACAAACAAGCCCGTTATACGCAAGGATAACCAGGATCAGGTGTACAAGAATATGCGCGGCAAGCTGAAGGCGGTCTGCGACCAGGTGGAGGAGTGCCACAAGAAAGGTCAGCCCGTGCTGGTGGGTACGGTCACCATTGAAAAGTCGGAGCAGCTCTCCAAGCTGCTTAAAGCGCGCGGGATAAAGCACGAGGTGCTCAACGCGAAGAACCACGAGCGCGAGGCGGAGATCGTCGCGCAGGCGGGCAAGAAGAACGCCGTTACCATCGCGACCAATATGGCGGGACGCGGTACGGATATCAAGCTGGGCGGTAACGCGGAGTATATGGCTATTGCCGAAATGAAGAAGCTGGGCTACGAGGAGAGCGTTATTCAGGAGGCTACCGGCTTTGCGGATACCGATGACGAGGCTATCATTGAGGCGCGCAATAAATATCAGGAGCTGAACAGGAAATACGAGGAGAAGATAAAGCCCGAAGCGGACGAAGTGCGCGAGGCGGGCGGACTGTTCATTATCGGTACGGAGCGTCATGAGAGCCGCCGTATCGACAATCAGCTCCGCGGACGTTCGGGACGTCAGGGCGACCCGGGCGAGAGCCGCTTCTATATCTCGCTTGAGGACGACCTTATGAGATTGTTCGGCGGCGACAGAGTACAGCGTTTCATGGAAACCATGAATTTTGACGAGAATATGCCTATCGAAGCGCCTTTCCTTTCGGGAACGATAGAATCCGCGCAGAAGAAGATAGAAAGCCGCAACTTCGCTATCCGCAAGAACGTTCTGGATTTTGACGACGTAATGTCGCAGCAGCGCACCACCATTTATTCGCAGCGTACCAAGGTGCTCGACGGTGAGGATATCAGCGCGAACATTCAGAACATGATGATGCAGAACATCGAGGAAACGGTTAGTATGTACTGCTCCGACGCGGCGGCGGACAACTGGAATCTGGACGGTCTGCGGGCGCACTACCTCAACCTTTTCGTTATGGACACCGACCTGCGCTATACCGCAGAGGAGCTAAACGAGATAACCAAAGAGGACGTTGTGGACTTTATCAAGGGGCGCGCCGAGATGATCTACAAGGTGCGCGAGCAGGATATGGGCTCTCCCGCAATGCGCGAGGTGGAGCGCGTGTGCCTGTTAAAGACGGTCGACAGGCACTGGGAGGATCATATTGACGCTATGGATTCGCTCAAATCGGGTATGTACCTCAGAAGCTACGCGCAGAGAAATCCCGTTGAAGAATACCGCTTTGAGGGCTTTGCGATGTTTGATGAGATGATTGCCGCCATCAGAGAGGAAACAGTGCGCCTTGTGCTTACGATACCCGTAAAGGTGGAGCGCCCGATACAGCGTGAGCAGATTTTGAAGCCCGACGCGCCCAATGCGGGGTCAAACACACCTTTCCGTTCCGAGAAAAAGGTGGGGCGCAATGACCCCTGTCCCTGCGGAAGCGGAAAGAAATATAAAAACTGCTGCGGCAAAAACGAACAGAACGAGGGTTAAACGGTGGCGAAATCATGATGCTTAAAGAAATAAAAAATGAGCTTACGGGTCATATAATTCCTTTCTGGAACAGGCTGAGAGATAACGAAAACGGCGGCTTTAAGGGATTTATGGACAGCGATCTCAATGTTGACGAGAAAGGGGAGAAAGGGGTAATTCTCCATTCGAGGATACTCTGGTTCTACTCCAACGCATATATGGAGCTTAAAGACGCGGCGCTGCTGGACAACGCGCGCCACGCTTATGAGTTCCTGACAAAATACTGTGTGGATAAGGAATACGGCGGTGTGTACTGGTCGGTGAACTATGACGGCAGTGTTAAGGACGACATCAAGCACACCTACTGCCAGGCGTTTTTTGTCTACGCATTGGCAAGCTACTACCGCGCAAGCGGCGATAAGGAAGCGCTTAAGCTTGCATATGAGGTATTTGAGCTGATTGAGGAGCATTCCACCGACGATGTGGCATATCTTGAAAAGCTCTCCCGCGACTGGAAAACCGAGCTTGCCAACGACGAGCTATCCGAAAACGGGCTTATGGCGGATAAAACCATGAACACCGTGCTGCACCTTATGGAAGCGTACACCGAGCTGTATCTCGCCGACCGCGGCACACGCGTTCTGGAACGGCTGAAGTTTCAGCTTGAAGTGACCTACGATAAAATTTTCGATAAGCAGGGAAGCAAGCTGCTGGTTTTCTTTGACAGGAAGCTTGATGTTATCGGCAACGTTCATTCCTACGGGCACGATATCGAGGCAACATGGCTTATAGACCGTGCGTGCGAGGTTATCGGCGATGCGGCTCTGACAGAGAAATTTGCGGCTATGAACAGCGCAATCGTTGCTAATATAGCGAAAGTGGCATATGATGAGCCGAGCGGCTCTTTGCTGAACGAAAGCGACAACGGTGTGGTGAATACCTGGAGGATATGGTGGGTTCAGGCGGAGAGCGTAGTGGGCTTTCTGAACGCGTGGCAGAAGGGCTATGGCGGCGAAGAGTATTACAAGATTGCCGAAAACGTCTGGAACTATATCCGCGAAAGCATTGTGGATAAACGCGGTGGCGGAGAGTGGTTCTCGCAGGTGGACGCCGGGGGCAATTACGCGAAATTCAAACCGACGGTTGACCCTTGGAAATGTCCCTACCATAACGGAAGAATGTGCCTTGAGGTCATAAGACGGCTTGCCGCGGAATAGACCGAGGAAGGAGAAAGGGCGGTTGTTATGAAAAAGAAATATGCCGCGCTGCTACTTTCGTTTGCGCTTTTTCTGACATCCTGCGCGGGAAAGAGCGCGGGGGACGAGATAAAGCTGCCGATCTACGGAGCTGATGAGATCAGCTTTGAGATCGCCGAGGCGAAATATATGGATATCTCGGAAACCACGGCGCTTGGTGTTACGGTAGGTTATCCCTATTCCGTTTACCTTACCTATCCCGCGGAGGCTGCCGTTACTTTTTTTGAGATAACCAACGGTGATATCGTCACGGAGGGACAGATACTCGCACAACTTGATTCCTCCGACCTGGATTATGAGATAAACAATCAGAAAACGGCGGTCAATGCCGCCTATAACGCTTCTCTCTCGGGAGGAACGGCGGCGGAGCTTCAGTATCGGATAGAGCAGTCGCGGCTGGAAATGCTGCTTGCCGAAAAGGAATCCTATACCATTCGTGCCCCGTTTGACGGGATAGTGACCTCTGTTGCCCGTGCTACAGAGGGTACGATAGTTACCGCGGGCGATATGTGCTGTTCGATCTCGGAGGAGAACAGAGCGTTCGTTTATGTCGAGGGCAATGAAGCGGCTGATTTCCGCTTCGGGCAGCAGGTTCAGGTAAAGCTGGATAACATAACCTACGATGCTACGGTGGTGGAAGCTCCCGACGTTGCACCCGCGACCGCTACGAGCGTCAATGTGGCGATGTTCGATCTGGGCGACGGTGTTATGGAGAAGATATGGGAAGAAAACTCCATGGCGATTTCCGCAGGCTGGGCTACGGTTTATGTTACGGAAAGCAGGAAAAACGTGCTTGCCGTGCCGGACGCCGCGATAAAGACCGTCGGCACTGATCATTATGTGACGATGGTAGACGGCGACGAGCGATTTCGTTTAAATGTGACTATCGGAAAACAGCTCGGCGGCTACACCGAGATACTTAACGGGATATCCGAGGGCGATATAGTTATGGCACAGGGAAGCGGGGTTTTCTCCTCGGCAAATGATAACGAAGAGGAATTCGGCGACTGGAACAACGATTTTGTCAATTGGGAATAGAACAAACCGCCCGAGAAATTCGGGCGGTCGGTTTGTATCCAAAGAAAGGGTTGACCAAGGGCGAATTATTTAAAAAAATTTCAAAATTTCCGTTAGTCATACTCCGTTACGCTACGCTTCACTCCGCATGCCTAACGGAAACCGCGCACATTTGCCATTTGGCAAATGTGCGATTTTTTGTAGCTTTAGCGCAAAAAACCACCGCTTGAAGCGGTGGAATAAAAATCT
>CAJULF010000080.1 GCA_910587135.1 uncultured Oscillospiraceae bacterium | reverse complement strand
ACGCAATGTCGGCGCATGAAATTTCAAAAAGTCGTGCGTTTGCGAACGCAAACGCACGCGGTTTCCGCTAAGCATGCGGAGCGGAACGAAGTGAAGCGGAGTATGATTAGCGGAAATTTTGAAATTTTTTTAAATAATTAGCCCTATGTCAACCTTTATATACAGTCTGGCGCTGCTGTTAAGAAGTATTCTTAACAGCAGTGTTTTTGTTATTTTTTTGTCTTTTCTTTATAGTGTATCGGCGGACTTGCGCTTTCCTCCGTATCGGTAATTACAACGATATCTCCTCCGCGGATCTCTGTCGTTCCCGAGGGGATAAGATTTTCATCGCCGCGCTTTATCATAACTATAAGCAGTCTGTCTGGCAGTTTAAGATCGCGTATCTTGCAGCCAAGCCATGGATGGCTTCCCTTTATTTTTATTTCCCGCAGTTTTAGGGATTTATCGCTTTCATAAGGCGGAACAGACATTACCACACTGTCGTTGGCGAGTATCTGCGTGTTTCCGCGAGGTATAATGGTTTCCCCGTCCCGCTTTATCATCACCGCCAAAGAACCCGTCGGCAGCACAGCTTCGCTGAGCGTCTTGTTTTCCCATGGGTGACCTTCGGGAACAAACATGCGCATCATGGTTATGGAGTCCTCCTCCTTGTAGTCGTTAAAGGTTTTGAGGACATTTGAATTGTCGTCGATAAGATTCAGCCGCCGCGCCGCGGAGGGAAGCAGAGTACCCTGCACCAGCATGGACATAAGGCATACGCAGAATACTATATTGAATATATTATGATCCGTAGCGGAATTCCCGCCGTCCATGGCAAGTATCGCGAAAACTATGGAGGACGCTCCGCGGAGTCCCGCAAGGCAGATGAAAATTCTGTCCTTTATAGGGGATTTTCCTCCGAAAATCATTACGGCTATCGGACGAGACAGCAGTGTAAGGCAAAGGTAAACGGGCACGGCAAGCAGAATACTTTCCCCGAATTCCGATGGCGTGGACAGCAGACCCAGCAGGAAGAACACGAGAATCTGACATATTCCCGTTGTTCCGTTCAGGAACACTACCGCCTCACCCTTTTGCGGTATATCGGCGTTTCCGATAATTATTCCGGCAATATAAACACTGAGATATCCGTTTCCGTTTATCATTGCGGGTAATCCGTATGCAAGCAGCGCCGCGGCAAGGAACAAAATACACTCAAAGCCCTCTGTGGCGGCTTTGAAGTGCTTCGCGACAAAAGCTCCCGCAAATCCCACCAGAAAGCCGAAAACAGTGCCGAAAACAAGCTGTGTAAGTATAAGCTGCCATATAAAGCTCGTACCGCCGCCTTTTATCAGCGATATGGCAATAATAGTCAGCATATAGGAAAAGGGGTCGTTGCTTCCGCTTTCCGCCTCCAGCAGCGGCGCGAGTCCGTTTTTAAGATTCAGCTTTTTCGAGCGCAGCACCGAGAATACCGAAGCCGCGTCTGTGGAGCTTATTACCGCTCCCACCAGAAAACTCTCCACAAAATTGAATTTAAGCACAAAATAGCAGAAAGCCGCCGTAACTCCCGCCGTTATCACAACTCCCAGCGTAGACAGAAGTCCCGCCTTTACCATTACCGGCTTTGCGGTATTCCATTTCACGGAAAATCCGCCCGTGAACATGATTATTATAAGCGCGGTTTCACAGACGTTTGACGCGAAGCTGTAATCCTCAAACGGGATATGTATTACGCCGTCGATTCCGAAAAAGATACCCACTCCGATAAAGATCAACAAAGCCGGAACGCCTATCTTTCCCGAAAGTCTGTCCGAAAAAACGCACAGTACCAGCACCACAGCGGTAAGAATTATAATAAGAGTAAGAGTCATATATCCCCCCGTTACAGTTAAGGCAGCACCGCACAAAGATCGCCCTTCGTGATTTGTACGGTCAGCTTGTAGAAAAAGCTTGTTCGCAACACAATGTCGGCGTATGAAATTTCAAAAAGCGTCAGAATTTGCATAGCAAATTCTGATCGGTTTCCGCAGCCGCGCAGAGCGAAACGAAGTGAAACGGAGCATGAGTGAGTAAATTTGGAAATTATTTTAATAATTCCGCTTTAGGTCAACCCTTATATTCAATCCGGACGTACAATCTTTGTGCGGTATCGCCTTAAAAGTTGATATTGCGGCTGTGTTATTTATGCAGTCGTTTTATCATCTTGAAGATAACGTTGTTTTCCATTACCAGCGGCTTGGTGTGGGTAAAGAAAATTATTCCGTCCGCGGGGGCGGTGACACGATCTATTACCTCTCCCTCATATGGATGGATTATTTCCGCCAGAAGCTCGCCCTGCTTTACCTCATCACCCGAGCGCTTTATGCTGCGGTATATCCCCGCCGCACCGCTTTTTATATTTAGCATATCGTCCTCGTCAACGATTGCTCCCATAAATCCGCCGTGGCATTTGTACTTTATTATTCCCATTCTGGAGAGAAATCTCAGCACTGCCGAAACGCCTTGCTTCGCAGACTCCTCGTCTATGCTCTCGGTAGCGTTGGTATATACCGAAAACGCGGAGGTGTTCCCCAATTGCCAGTTATAGTTCAGTGTGCCCTGGTCAAGGAAATTGGGTGTCCTCAATATAACATAGGGCAGCCCGAAAAGGTTCGCAAGCGCCGCGTTCTCTTTGTTGGTTTTCATCATGCGCACATGCGGGATAAACACTCCGGGGATATAGAAGCTCGCAAACTGAACCCCGTACTGATAGGCACTTATTTCGGAGAAAACTCCCGCCGCTATGCGTTCGGTGGTTTCCCCCTCCGCGTTACCCGGGAAAGTGCGGTTCACATCGGTATTGTCCAGACACCAGAAGCTTTTGCTGAGATTTGTGCCGTAGTTATTTATCGAAGGTATAATCAATATTTCTCTGTCGTGAGCGATATCTCCTTTGCTTTCCAGCTGCTTTAGAACATTTACAAGCTGTCCGCACATATACAGCTGCTGTATCTCGTTTCCACGGAGCGACCCGATAATACAGCAGGATCTCTCACCCTTTCCGAAACGGTATCCCATTACGCGGAAATCGTCGCGGTAGGGTGAGGAAAGCCTGAAGATCACATCCTTTTTCAAAGCTCTGCCCCCTTACAGACGTCTATCCATTTTTCATATCCCGAACACCGCTCAAGCTCCGCTATGGAAAGCTCGACCGCGGTGTTGCCGCTTCCGCAGGCGGGAAATACCTTTTCAAAGCGTTTAAGGGAGCTGTCAAGAAATACCCGCACTCCCTCGTTTATCCCGAACGGACACACTCCGCCCACGGAGTGACCGATAAGTCGGTCCACATCTTCAGCGGACAGCATTTTCGCCTTTGCGCCGAACTCCGCCTTGTATTTCGCGTTATCTATCTTGGTGTCCCCCGCCGTTACTATCATTATCGGCTCTCCGTTCACCGAGAATGTGAGGGATTTCGCGATGAGAGCGGGCGCGCACCCCAGAGCCTGCGCGGCAAGCTCCACCGTGGCACTGGACTGCTCAAATACGCGGACGCGCTCCCCGAAGCCGTATTTTTCAAGATGTTCCTTTGCTTTTTCAACAGACATGGCTGCCTCCTTATTTAAAAGAATTTTCCGCACCACACGAACGCTTTGCGTTCGTGTTAGCCCTCCTGACTGTCAACTCTCCGCTTCGCTCCGTGTTGACAGTCAGGAGGCTTGCGGAAAATTCATGCGTGGGCGTACAGTTTACATATGCTTTCAGCGCCTATACTGACTGATTATTGGGTTGCTTTTGGCAAATAATCCGGAATATTATGCGGGATATATTTTTATAGATTGGCAGGAATGTCCTAAGGCACTTCTCAGCGTGAAGAAAAATCCAATTTGCAGCACAATATCGGCGCATTAAATTTCAAAAAGTATTAGAATATGCTCAGCAAATTCTGACCGGTTTCCGCAATCGCGCAAAGTGAGCGAAGCGAACGGCGCGTGATTGCGGAAATTTTGAAATTTTTTAAATAATCCGCTCTCGGTCAAACTTTATATACAGGCTGCAGAAGTGCCCTAAGGCACTTCCAAAACATTATTCTTCTACAGGACTGATATGATATCTGTCCGCCTTTACGCCGTCTATCGCGTTAATGAAATCGGTGAATTTCTCAAAACCGTAATCCGCGTAGCTGAAGCCCTCAAAGTGCTCTCTGAGCCTTATACCCAAAGCGCGGATACTGTGGCTGCCCTCTCCTCTTGCAAACTCGTTTACAAAGCTCTCTATTTCAGCCGTTCTCGCGGCAAAATCCTCGCTTATGCCGATATTGCTGCCCTTAACGGCAATTCCCGGCATACCCGAAAGCAGCTTCTTTATGGAGCTGTGACCCAGCTCCTTAAGATAGCCCTTTCCGTATTTCTGCGAAAGTACGTTTCCAAGCTGTGCGAGAGAGCCGTTTTTGTTTGCTGCGGCAAATTCCAGAATATCCCGCCGCACCGCGTTTATCTCCGCCTTCTGAGCCGCTTCGGGAGCCCTGCTCTCCTTAGCCTGCGCGGGAGCTTCCTTCACATCGTCGGGCTTTTTATCAGTATCCGCTTTCAGCTCCGCTGTCTTTTCGGACGAAGCGGGCTCGCGGTTAAGACGCTTTCTCCTGCCGCGCGGGTTGGGGGTTCTCTTTACGGGTGTTTCCTCCGTCTGCTTATCCGCCGCCTGCTCATCCGGCTTTTGCTCCGTTTCGGTTTCAATCTTTACGCTCTGCTTAACCACGGTCTTTTCAGCCGCCGCGGTCTGCTGCGGCTTTTCGGGCTGTTTTTCGTCAGTGTCGGCGCGCATGGCGTCCACCATCTCCGCATATTTCGCGTCGGTGAGATAGACGTAATTTTTTCTGACCCTTATATCGGTAATGGAATCCAGCATACTCTTGAAATCCTGAAATCCCAGCTCCGTGCAGTAGTTCTTTCCGAAGCGACCGATAAGCGCGTTGTTGAGCTGCCCGATATTTCCGCCGTCGGGCATACAATCGCGCGCGTAGCGCAGAACCGCTTCGGTCATTGCGGAAAGTGTAACGGTTTCAACGTTTTCATGGGACTTTTCGGCGGTCGAGAGCGTAAAGATATTATTCTCGCCGCGTTCTATACCCGATATTGACATTATTGCGGAATCCAGATCCTCAAAGCCCGCGTTCTTTAGATAATCCCTGCCAAGCTTGCCGGAAAGGTGGGTGTTGAGCGCTTCGGAGTTCGCTCCGAAACGACAGGTGCTTAAAAACGTTACGGCTTCCGTTCTGAACGCTTCCGCGTTGTCTGTTCCCGCTGAAACAGGCGATACTGTAGTGCCGCTGCGTGTATATCCCGACAGATTATCTATAAATTTAGCAAATCTTTTAGAGCCCGAGCCGTATTTCGAGAAATCAAGCTTGCCGAAGGTCTGAGTAAGATACCCCTCCAGCTTCATCATATTGTCGGTCTGAACTCCCTGCTTCTCAAAAAATTCCCCTACCGCGGCTGAAAGCTCCTGCATCGTGGGAGGCTTTGCACTTTTCACTGCGGGCTTGGGCTGTTTTTTCTGCTTAAGCGCGACAAAGGTATTGCTGCGGCGCAGCTCGGAGAAGCTGTCGATAAATCCAGAAAAGCGCTTATATCCCATCTCGTCAAAATTGATATTTCCAAAGCGCGAGGTCAGCACCGCGAATATCTTTGCCAAGTCGAGATGACCGTCGTTGTTGGCGGTCACGAAATCCAGCGTAGCCTTGCGGATAGTTTTTTCATCTGCCATTCCCTCGTTGGCGCAAACCTGGTCGAGATAACTGAAATAGTGGCAGCTTGAGGTAAACGCGCGCGGCGTTTTGACCTCGCCTATGCCCACAACCAGCATTCCCGCTTCTCTCAGCCTTATGGCGAGCCGCGTGAAATCACTGTCGCTTGTTACCAGCACAAAGCCGTCGACTGTGCCGCTGTAAAGGATATCCATTGCGTCAATGGTAATGGAAAAATCCGTCGCGTTTTTACCCGCTATATAGCTGCTCTGATGCACAGGCAGCAGCGAATTGTTTATTGCAGGATAGTGCCAGGCGCTTCCGCTGCCGCTCTCCAGGTCTCCGTAGACCCTCTTGTAGGTCGCGGTGCCGTATTTCTGCGTTTCCTGTAATATAAACGAGATATATTTGGGCGATACGTTATCGCTGTCGATAAGCAGCGCCAGTCTTTTTTCTTGTGACATTGTTGATTCTTTCCTTTCGGTCAGCGAACGCGACGCTCAGATAGCGACGGGTATGACCTCGTTAAACTCATGGTATTGATAATTTTCCGCGGTAAAGCTGTAACGGGTAAACTTATAGAAATCCGTTATATCATCCACCCTCATTTCGGGCGCGGGCAGAGGTTTCTTTTCTATCAGACGCTTTACCGTGTCGATATGGCGGTCGTAGATATGCGCGTCCGCTATCACATGAACAAGCTCTCCCGCTTCAAGCCCGCTCGCTTTGGCAAACATGATAAGCAGCGCGGCATACATACACACATTCCAGTTGTTCGCCATCAGCATATCCTGTGAGCGCTGGTTAAGAATCGCGTTCAGCCTGCCCCTGCTCACATTTAACGTCATTGAGTAGGCACATGGCGCGAGCTGCATTTCGTTGAGATCGGCATGATTATACATATTAATAAGGATACGCCTTGACGCGGGGTTGTTTTTCAGATCGTACAGCGCCTTGTCGACCTGATCGAATTCCCCTTCGGGGTACTTGTGCTTTATCCCGAGCTGATATCCGTAAGCCTTGCCTATTGTTCCGTTTTCGTCCGCCCATTCATCCCAGATATGCGTAGAGAGGTCAGCCACACGGTTTGACTTTTTCTGATAGATCCAGAGGATCTCGTCTATCGCGGAACGGTAGTATACACGGCGCAGCGTCATTATCGGAAATTCTTCCGTCAGGTCGTAGCGGTTCACGATACCGAATTTTTTTATCGTGTGGGCGGGTGTTCCGTCCTCCCAGTGCGGTCTTACTTCAAATTCCTCGTCGGATACTCCGTTTTCAAGAATATCCCGACAATTCCGAATAAAAATCTCGTCTGCAATGCTCATACAAAGCTCCTTATTTAAAAGAATTTTCCGCACCGCACGAACGCAAAGCGTTCGTGTTAGCTCTCCTGACTGTCAACTCTCCGCTTCGCTCCGTGTTGACAATCAGGAGGCTTGCGGAAAACTCATACGCGGGCGTACAGTTTACATATGCTTTCAGCGCCTTTGATCTCTTAATTTTTGTGAGGTTTTGGATTGCAGATGTTTTTGAAAGCGTCAAGTTTCACATTAGAGGCGCATGGGGATTTTGTTACCTTATAAAAAGCGGGCAGCAGCCTCCGCGTAAAGCCGCCTGTTATTTTTTAAGGAACATTTCAAAAATTACTGCTCACTGAGCATAAACATATCGTACAGTACCCCGATAGCCTTTTCAAAATCACCCTCGTTTATACCGACGATGATGTTCAGCTCGCTGGAACCCTGATCTATCATTCGGATATTTATATCCGCGTGGGAGAGCGCCGCGAAAACTCTTGTTGCCGTACCCTTTGCGGAGCGCATTCCGCGTCCTACGATAGCTATCAGCGCAAGTCCGTCGATGATCTCGAAATGATCGGGCTTTACCACCTCGACAAGCCTTTCCTCAAGCTTTTCGCGCTGGTGATCCAGCTCGTGGGAGTTTACCACAACGCTCACGGTGTCTATTCCTGTGGGCATATGCTCGGGGAATATTCCGTGATTTTCAAGCACCTGCAAAAGGCGGCGCATGAATCCCTTGTGGGAGTTCATTCTGTCCTTTTCGATAGATATGACGGAAAAGTCCTTTTTGCCCGCGATACCCGTTATAAGATATTTTGATGGCGGCTCTGTGCCTGTGGGAACTATCAGCGTTCCCGCGTCCTTAGGGGAATTGGTGTTCTTGATATTGATGGGGATATTCGCGCTTCTTACGGGAAAAATAGCGTCCTCATGCAGCACACCCGCGCCCATATAGGACAGCTCGCGCAGCTCCGAGTAGGTTATAACGCTTATTACCTCGGGATTTGCGACTATTCTCGGGTCGGCTACCAGAAAACCGCTTACGTCCGTCCAGTTCTCATAAAGCGACGCTTTTACCGCCTTTGCGACAACCGAGCCGGTAAAGTCGCTTCCGCCGCGCGAAAACGTTTTTATGCTGCCGTCGGGCATAGCTCCGTAAAACCCCGGGATAACGGCACGGGGAGTCCGGTCAAGAATTGCCCCAAGACAGGCGTTTGTGATATCTCCGTCGAAATTGCCCTTGTTGTCAAAGAAAATGCCCTTGGCCGCGTCAACAAAGGTATAGCCGAGATATTTCGCGAGAATGATTCCGTTAAGATATTCTCCGCGGCTTGCGGCATAGTCCCGTCCTGCGCTGGAGGCAAAATTCCGCCCTATTTTTACAAATTCGTCCTCAAGCGACAAATCTATGCCAAGCTCGCTTATTATTCCGTTGAAACGTTCTCTTACAGGCGCAAAGGATTTCGCGAAATCCGCCCCGCCCACGACCTCGTCATAGCAGTGGTAAAGCATATCCGTAACCTTTGTATCGTCACCGAAGCGTTTTCCGGGGGCTGACGGAATAACATAACATCTTTCCTCATCAGCTTTTATAATATCAGCAACCTTTTTAAACTGCTTTGCGTCGGCGAGAGAGCTTCCGCCGAATTTAACTACTTTGCTCATAAAAATGATCCTTCCTTTAAGCATATATATTTATATTATACTATAAAACGAATAAAAATGCAATAGGTTTACTTAAAAAAGCGCTTCATTGACGCTTTGAAAAAGGGGCGGCAGAAAATCAGATTTTTCGGTATACATTGACAAGCACGCGGATTTATTGTATAATAAAGTAGCCGGCACTCCGGACGTTTTACGGAAGGAGGTGATCGCGTTGGAGTATTTACTAGCACTACTTATCTCCGTCGAAGCGGGTCTGATCGTTGAAATCATCCGCAAGTGGCTTGACGGTAACGACCGGTAACAGCACAGCACATATCTAAAAAAGTCCCCCGAGATCCTACCCTCGGGGGACAATTTTGTGTTCGCGATGGAAACAAATACTAGCACTTTCTATTTCCAATATTATTATAGCACAATCAAATCTTTTTGTCAAGGTTCTTTGACAAATTTTCAATATGAAAAATCCCCCCTGCGCGATTGCACAGAGGGGACAATGTTTCAGTTAGACCGTTA
>CAJULF010000079.1 GCA_910587135.1 uncultured Oscillospiraceae bacterium | reverse complement strand
CTTTGCTCACTGTTCCTCTTCTCATGAGGTTTGGTGAGTTTTGCTCAGGGCTAATACATCAGATAACAGGAGGTGTCTATTGTGACAGCAGAACAGAAAGTGGATATTGATATCAATACTATAAAAGACGAAGATATTCAGAATGATTTCGACTATTATATGGCACAGCGTGTCGCAGAGCAGTTGAAGAATGCCGGACTTATTTCGATTGACGAATTCAACAAATTGACCGCTCTAAACCGCCGTACTTTTTTACCTATGAATGTCGAGATATTACCGAAAATACGTTGATTATATCTCGGTTTAGAGTTAATATGTCAACACTGAAGAGAGGTGAAAAAAGTGAAAACTGTAACAAAAATTGAAGCCAACCAACGTACTACGGGTTCTGAGAAAAAGCTCCGTGTTGCGGCATACTGTCGTGTGTCGACAGATTCTGACGATCAGCTTGAAAGCCTTGCTGAACAGAAGAAGCACTATGAAACCTACATTCAGGCGCACGAAAACTGGAATTTCGCAGGCCTATACTATGATGAGGGAATAAGCGGTACTAAAAAGGAATAGCGCTCCGAACTTATGCGATTGCTTTCTGATTGCGAAGCGGGTCAAATCGACTTCATCACCACAAAGTCCATAAGCCGATTTGCAAGAAATACCACTGACTGCCTTGAAATGGTGCGACAGCTGCTTGCAATAAATGTAGCAATATATTTTGAAAAGGAAAATATCAACACCACTTCAATGGAAAGCGAGTTGGTACTTGCGGTTCTCAGCAGCCTTTCAGAGAACGAATCAGTGTCAATATCCGGTAACGAAAAGTGGTCTATAAGACAGCGGTTTCAGAGCGGTACATACAAAATGAATCCGCCGCCGTATGGTTACAGGTGGAACGGCGAACAGCTTGAAGTAAATAATAACCAAGCGGAAATTGTTAAGCGCATTTTTGCTGAATTTCTCTCGGGAAAAGGAGTAATGCACATTGCGAGAGGGCTGGATTCGGATAAAATTGCTCCTGCCCGTGGAAAGCAATGGTGTCAATCGAGTATTCTCAGAATTTTGAAAAATGAGAATTACACAGGAAACGCAGTTTTCCAGAAAACCTTTACAGATGAGTCTTTTCGCCGCTGCGTGAATTACGGACAGTTGGATAAGTATCTTGTTGCTGATCATTACGAGGGGATAATCAGCAAGGCTGACTTTGAATCAGCTTCTGCTTTGATAGACAGACACTCCGTTGAAAAGAACGTTACTAAGGGTAGCCACAAGTATCAGCTGCGGTATTGCTTTTCGGGAAAGATAGTCTGCGGTGAGTGCGGCGCTACGCTAAAGCACAGAACTCACAGGATTGGCGGTGAAACGTATGAAGCGTGGTGCTGCAGCACTCACATATATAATAAGGAAAGCTGCTCAATGAAGTTCATCAGGGACGATGACATCAAGCTCGCTTTTGTTACAATGATGAACAAACTGGTTTTCGGTCACAAGCTGATTTTGAAGCCGTATTTGCTGACATTACGCAGTTCGTCAACGGACAGCAGCATTCAGCGAATACAGCAGCTTCGGCTGTTGATCGAACAGAACACGGGTCAGCAGGAAACTCTTACACGACTTATGGCGAACGGTTTCATTGATAGGGCGCTTTTCGGTCGGGAGTTGAACGCAATAATGGCTCAGACTGATGAATACCGTGCTGAAATTGATACGCTCAGCAGTTCAGTCACAGGAGATGGCGCAAAGCTGAAAGAAACCGAGCGGCTGATAAAACTGGTCGAGCGTGGGAGAATGTTCATGGAATTTGACGCAGACTTGTTTTCAAAACTTGTTGACCGCATTTGTGCATTTTCTCGCAATGAGATCGGTTTTGCGCTGAAATGCGGTCTGACACTCAGAGAAAGGATTGGTGAGTAGGGTGGAGCATATTCCTTACGGCTATCGCATTGAGAACGGAAAAGCGGTGGTTGATGAAACTGCGGCAGGGCAGGTGCGGCAATTATTTGAAAACTACCTCAGCGGCGATTCGCTGAAAAAAGCGGCCGAAAACGCAGGTATCGCAGGAAATCACGGCACTATCAAACTGATGTTGCGGAACCGCCGCTACTTGGGAGATGACTTTTACCCTCCGATAATCAGCGAGGAGATGTTCAATGCTGCAGCAGAGGAGCTTCAAAGCCGTGCTGAACGGCTCGGCAGAAACGGTCATGTAAGAAAAGAACGGTCGGTGAATGTCCCTTTGCGGTTCACATTTATCAGCGCAGCGGATTATTTCGAGAATCCCGTTCGGCAGGCAGAATATATGTATGGATTGATAAAGACAGAGGTGACGAACATTGAGTAACATAACGATAATCCCGGCAAGACCCCAGCGGGCTAACTCACAGCAGAATGAAACGGAAAAACCAAAGCTGCGAGTGGCTGCGTACTGCCGCGTCAGCACGGACAGCGATGAGCAGGCGACCAGCTACGAAGCCCAGGTGTCGCATTATACAGAACAGATCACCAGAAATCCCGAGTGGGAATTTGCGGGTATCTACGCCGATGACGGTATCTCCGGCACGAACACCAAAAAGCGTGAGAAATTCAACCGTATGATAGCAGACTGTATGGACGGTAAAATCGACATGATTATCACAAAGTCCATCAGCCGATTTGCACGAAATACGCTTGACTGTCTTAAATACATACGTCAGCTTAAGGAACGTAACATTCCCGTATTCTTCGAGAAAGAGAACATCAACACCCTGGACGCAAAAGGCGAGGTCCTGCTTACGATAATGGCTTCGCTTGCACAGCAGGAATCGCAGTCGCTTAGTCAGAATGTGAAACTCGGCTTGCAGTTTCGCTATCAGCGTGGGGAAGTGCAGGTCAACCACAGCCGCTTCCTCGGCTATACCAAGGACGAGAACGGCAGACTTGTGATCGACCCGGAGCAGGCAGAGGTGGTGCGGAGAATTTTCCGTGAGTACCTTGACGGTTACAGTACCGACAAGATAGCCGCTGGGTTGGAGCGTGACGGAATACTCACCGGCGCGGGAAATCCACGCTGGCACACCAGCACGGTCGCGAAGATACTCCGCAACGAAAAGTACATGGGCGATGCGCTTCTTCAAAAGACCTACACGGTGGATTATCTTTCCAAAAAGCGTATTAAGAGCAACGGCATTATGCCGCAGTATTATGTTGAGAATGACCACGAGGCGATTATCCCGAAAGAGATTTTTATGCGGGTGCAGGACGAACTTGTGCGCCGCAGGCTTGTAAAGGTCAGTCCCAACGGAAGAAAGCACGGCTTCAGCAGTAATCATGTGTTTTCGCAGATGATAGTCTGCGGGGAGTGCGGCGAGCTGTTTCGGCGTGTTCACTCGAACAATCACGGATGCCGCTCAATTGTTTGGCGGTGTCTTAGTCGGCTGCAGTCAACAGGCGTGATTTGTCATGCCCGCACGGTAAACGAGGAAGTGCTGAAAAATGTGGTTTTGCAGGCATTCAATGAACTGCTCGGCAGTAAGAGCGCTTATCAGAAACGGCTGCAGGACAACCTTGCGGTGGTGCTTCGCGGGTATGCTGATGACGAGGCTCTGGAGATAGACAAGCGGCTTGCCGAACTGCAACAGGAGCTTATAAACCACGCTTCCCGCAAGGAGGACTACAACGACATCGCCGATGAGATATTCCGGTTTCGTGAGATGAAACAGAAGAACTTTACCGACACCGCCGTCCGTGACGAGCAGGTCAAGCGTATCAACGAGCTGAACCAGTTCATCAAGCAGCAGGTTTTCGAGCTTACCGAGTTTGATGAGAGCCTTGCCCGACGTTGGCTTAAGGAGATTGTTGTTTGGGACGATAGGTTTTCTGTGGAGCTGAAGTCGGGGGTGGCTGTTGTTATTGAATTGTGAAAATTATAGAAAATAATTATTCTATCTTTTTGCCAAGAGGGGTTAATCCATCATTACTAGCAGATAGGCATAAAATAATTTGTGAATCACATTGAATATTTTCATATAGTGTAATCAAAATGTGAAAAATATTTTGGAAAAAGTATTGACATAAATGTCGTTTTGTGTTACAACGAAAAAGAAAGTATCATAATATGCGTTTTTCTTTAAATTGACTTTAAAATAATACAAAAATGCGTTATGGAGGTATAGTAATGGCAATGATTCAGTGCCCTCAATGTGGTGAGAGTATTTCAGAGAAAGCACCAAAGTGCGTTCACTGTGGATTAACACTAACAGAAGAACCTAAAAAAATATGCCTTGAATGCAGAGAAGAATTAGAGAATGGGGTTTTAGTTTGTCCAAAATGTGGATGCCCCATTGAGCAAGAAATCGCAGCAGAATCCGTTCCTCAACAGGTTTAAATTACTTCTGTGAAGTTAAAAAGCGGAATAAATAAAAAACAAATTGTAAGAATACTAATAATAGCTGTTGTAGCGATTTTGGCGATTGTTGGAATTGTTTTTGGAATTAAATTTGCTTGTGATAAGAAAGCGGAACAGGAATTAGCTCAGTTAAGCGCCGATTATGAGGATAATTTAAATACAATCACATTAACTATGCTTAATGGCGCAGCAGACGCTGAATCGTGTGGAAATTTGATTAAAAAGGTGTGGTCAAACTCTATATATGAAGAGCGTGATTCTGAAACTGATCCTTATACAAGACCTAACGGCTACTTTGTCGATGACTTTAATGAAGCATTGGGGAATTTATTCTCGGATAGCAGTTTCCAAACAAAAATTGAGAGTATTAAGAGTAATCAGGATACTGTCAACTCTATGATGAAAAATATGAAAAAACCTCCTGAAGAATGGGAAGATGCATATGAGGCATTAAAGGATTACTATGACAAGTACCTTGAACTTACCAATCTTGCAATCAGTCCTTCGGGAAGTCTTCAGACATATTCAACTAATTTTAATTCTGCCGATAGCGAATTACTAAATTGCTATAATAAGATGAATTTGTATCTGAATTAACACTTAAATCACAGGAGCATTAAATATGGCATTACAAATCTTTGATTAGTGTTACATATGAAGATAGTTCTTATAATAATAATTCTAATACTTGATTTCAAGTTAACGAAGATTCCCCGACTGTTATATACAGTTGGGGACTTTTTCATATAAAGCAGACATCTATCCCGCCCACTACCGCATCACTTCCGCACACCCGACCCATACTCCGTGTATCGCTGCGAAACTGCTGTCACCGCAGACATATTACCCTATACGCCAATCACCATATTCCACCAAAACAGCACAACCTGCCCAATACGCACAAACCGCACCGTTAAGCCGCATATCCCGATTTACTCCGCTTTCCTTGACATCGAAACCACGCACTCAACGTGTAAATTATAGGCTGTTTAACACTCAGCGTGGCAAAATGCTTCCAAACCTCAGTTTTAAGCCATTGTATAAACCTATAATATATTGCTCGAAAGTAGTTCAGCTGCTTTGTAAATGTAGGCTATTTCTTCTTGGAACTATACTTTTGCCCTCGTCGGTGTGTACCATTTTCGTCCACTACGATATTGCTTCTTCTGCGTTTTTCCTCTTGGGCATCCATAAACACGTCTTCAGCTATAATTGGAGGATGGTGCTCCTTTATTAAATATTCATGCTCGTGAGTATACGAATCTGTGAGTCTGACAACTCCAGTATACTTTTCATTGCTGAGAAGGATTTCTACTGAACGCTTGCTCCACTTCTCTTTACCTGAAGGAGAGGGGACATTGTTTTCGGCGAGTTTCTTTACTATTCCCAGAATGCTGTCCCCATTTATATACCAACGGAATATGTCACGGACAATGTTGGCTTGTTCTTTATCAATAATAATGTTGCCTTGTTCATCTTTAGTATAGCCGTAGACTAATCTTTTGTAGAAGCCTGATGTGCCAGTAGCAGCCCGAAAACTCATACCCAATCGTATGTTTTCACTGCGGTTTTCGTTCTCGGCTTGGCTTAAAGATTCAAGCACAGATATTATTAGCTCGTTTGCGGCATCTGCAGTGTCCAGATTTTCATCTTCAAATATCACCCTGGTACCAGCGACCTTTAAGCGCTTTAATGCTTCAAGGGTATCAACAGTGTCCCGTCCGAAACGACTTATGCTCTTTGTCAGTATTACTGAAATATTATGGGCCTCGCATTCTTGCAGCATTCGTTCGAACTCTTTGCGCTTTGATTCACCTTTGGCAGAGCAGATATCAATAAAAGCATCGCATAATTTCCATTGACTTACATTCGCTACCGCTCTTGTCAATGCGGAAATTTGCTCTACCAGACTATTAAGCTGCTCTTTGTCATTTGAGCTTATCCTGCAGTATATTCCGACGTTCTTTTCGAGAGCATTGCATTTGGCGGGAATATACCATACTTTTGTGTCCATATTATTCTCCTTGCTAAAATAGCCTATTTATTGTGTGTTTGGGTGGGAATGATAAGTGGGCAAAAAATTGGCGGAATTCGGAGATAACACAATATGTTGTACCTGTGCGGTCGGAAACTATCCAGATATTCTTGACATCGAAACCACGCACTCAACGTGCCCCGTACGCGGAAACAGATCAAACGCCCGCGCCTTTTCCGTTTTATAGCCAAGCTCAGCAAGCCTTGCGCAGTCGCGGGCGGCGGTAGCAGGATTGCATGATATCATAACGATTCTTTCGGGTGACATTTTCGCGCAGGCTGCGAGGGTTTCTTCTCCGCAGCCCTTGCGAGGCGGGTCGAGAATAATAACGTCGGGCTTCAAGCCTCTTTTGGCAAGAGCGTCGGCGGCTTCTCCCGCGTCGGCGCAAATAAATTCCGTGTTGATAAATCCGCTTGCGGCGGCATTGCGCTTGGCATTTTCCACCGCTTCGGGGACTATCTCCGCGCCGATAACGCGCTTTGCCTCCCGCGCCATGGAAAGCCCTATCGTTCCCGCGCCGCAATACAGATCAAGCAGAACCTTGCCGCGCGGCTGCGCAAATTCGGCGGCTTGCTTATAGAGCCGCTCCGCCGCGGGAGTGTTCACCTGATAAAAAGACTTCGGTGAGATTGCAACGTTTACCCCGCACATGGTGTCGGATATCTCTGCGCGCCCTTTCAGCACTACCTCCTTGTCCCCGAGAATAACGTTGGTTTTCTCGCTGTTGATATTGAGCACTACCCCCGTTATCTGCGGAAATTTCTCCGTGACCTCCGCGGCAAGCCCCGACAGCTCGGGAACACTTTTCCGCGCGACAATGCAAAGGCATATCTCGCCGCTGTAATACCCCTTACGCAGGAAAATGTGCCGCAGAACCCCCTCGTGCTTTTCCTCGTTATAAACCGAAATATGCCGTTTGTTTATGTATTCCACAACAAACCGCGTTATTTCCGAGAAAAGCTCTGGCTGGAGCGGACAGCGCTCCACTTTGATAACACGATGGCTTCTCGGCGCGAAAAATCCGCAGTAAGCGCCGTTATCACTCCGCGCAAGCGGCATCTGAAGTTTGTTGCGGTAGTTCTCCGCACATTCGCTGCCGATTATCGGGAGAAATTCGGGCGATAGATTTTTCCCGAGCCGCCCGAAAGCGTCACGGACTATTTGCTCCTTAGCCCGCAGCTCCGCTTCATATTTGATATGACGAAAAACGCACCCCCCGCATTTTCCGAACACGGGACAACTGCTTTCCGTTCTGTCGGAAGAGGATGTGATAATTTCTTCGATTTTTCCGAACGCGTAGCTTTTAAGCACCTTAACTATGCGGCAGGATATAGCGTCCCCTACCGCCGTAAACGGAACGAATACCGCCATTCCATCATATCTGCCTACGCCGCTTCCCTCGCTTGTGAGCGAGGTGATTTCCAGTTTTACGATATCGTTTTTCGTCATAATCCATAAGGAATTTCAAAATTCCGCCCGAACATACAGTATGTTCGGGCGGAATCGGTCGGCGTATAGCATACGCAACGCTTATTGAAATTCGCACGCCTCCATTGTATTGATATTTGTAAAAGTTGATTTAAACCCGTTTCCCCCATCACTTAAGGTACTTTTTTATTACAAGATTATAAAGAAGCGTTCCCGCGAAAGCTCCCAGAAATGTTCCGATAAATCTTCCCATAAAATCACCCTCCTTATCGGCTTTCCGAAATTATGGCAATCCGCGCACAAACTTTGTACGGTGTTGCCTTATATCTCACCCAGACTCCTCGCTTTAAGATAAGCATTGATAAACCCGTCTATATCACCGTCCATTACAGCCTGAATATTACCGCTTTCAAAGCTTGTGCGGTGATCCTTGGCAAGGGTATACGGCATAAAAACATATGACCGTATCTGGCTGCCCCACTCGATTTTGAGCTGCTCACCCTTGATATCCGATATCTTGTCAAGGTGCTCCTGCTCTTTTATCTGAACAAGCTTTGACATCAGCATTTTCATGGCAAAATCGCGGTTCTGCACCTGGCTGCGCTGGGTCTGGCAGGCTACCACTATTCCCGTGGGCTTATGAATAAGCCTTACCGCCGAAGATGTCTTGTTTATATGCTGACCGCCCGCGCCGCTCGCTCTGAACACTTCCATCTCCACATCCTCGGGACGGATATCCACCGTGACGTCCTTTTCCAGCTCCGGCATTACCTCAACACTGGCAAAACTGGTCTGCCTGCGCCCAGAAGCGTCAAATGGGGAAATGCGCACAAGACGGTGTACGCCGTGCTCCGACTTAAGAAATCCGTAGGCGTTGAAGCCTTGTATATGGATAGAAGCGCTTTTTATTCCCGCCGCTTCTCCGTCAAGGATATCCAGCACTTCCGTTTTGAAGCCGTGCCTGTCAGCCCATTTGGTGTACATTCTTATCAGCATGGACACCCAATCCTGTGCCTCCGTGCCGCCCGCGCCCGCGTGGAACGACAATATGGCGCTGCTGCTGTCGTACTCCCCTGTCAGAAGAGTAGCGAGCCGCTGCTCTTCAAGCTCAGTTTTGACTGTCTGCGCAAGAGCGTTCACCTCGTCAACCATGGATTCGTCATTGCTCTCTTCCGCAAGCTCTATCATTGTGAGCACGTCCTCCTGGTTGCTTTTAAGCCTTTCAAATCCCGATATAGCCGCCTTATATTGACTTATCTGCTGCAATATAGCCTGCGATTTCTCAGGGTCATCCCAGAAAGTCGGCTCGGTGGATTTCATCTCCAGCTCGTCCAGCTTGACCTTTATCCCGTCCATATTAAGCGCCCCGCGAAGCTCCTCTATTTCGGGCGTGAGCGCCTCCATTGCGAGTCTTGTTTCATCGTACTGTATCATAATTTCTCCCTTTTGTCAAAGCAAAAACTGCCTATTTACCCATTATCTTTATTATTATATCACATTTCCTCTTTTTTTTCAATACCAAAAATAATTTTTGATAAACTAAGAGCTTCTGCGTCAACAGCTTAAGCTTGTAGAAAAATCCCATATGCCACGCAATGTCGGCGCATTAAATTTCAATCATAACCACGCGTGAAACGCGTGGTTT
>CAJULF010000078.1 GCA_910587135.1 uncultured Oscillospiraceae bacterium | reverse complement strand
TTTTTGGTTATAGTGATAGCTGTTTTGAACTTTGCTCACTGTTCCTCTTCTCATGCGGTTTGGTGAGTTTTGCTCAGGGCTATTTACAATAAACCAAAGGAGGTATATTATGCAAACTGTAATCAAGGTCGAAAAATTATCAAAAAGCTACGGCAGTCTGCTTGCGGTAGACAAAATCAGTTTATCAGTAAAACGCGGCACCGTTTACGGACTGCTTGGCGCAAACGGTGCGGGAAAAAGCACAACGATTGAATGTATTTTAGGCACAAGGAACGCTGACAGCGGAACAGTATCGGTATTGGGCTGCGATCCAAAAAGGGACAGACACCGCTTATTCCAAAATGTCGGCGTTCAGTTTCAAGAGGGGAATTACCAGCCGCAAATCAAAGTATCGGAACTATGCGCCGAAACCGCTTGCTTATATAAGTTTCCATCGGACTGGAAAAGACTTTGTGAACGATTCGGAATAGGCAATAAGATTCACAAAGCGGTAAAAAGTCTGTCCGGCGGTGAACGGCAACGGCTGTTTATTGTGCTTTCTTTAATTCCCAACCCTCAACTTGTATTTCTTGACGAACTGACTACCGGACTTGACGTCAAATCCCGCCGCGACGTCTGGAAAATGCTGTCAGAATTAAAAAAGAAGGGTCTGACTATCTTTCTGACCTCCCATTTCATGGACGAAGTAGAAGCCTTATGTGATGAGATTTGTATTCTGAAAAAAGGAAGTGTCGTATTTAACGGAACTGTTGAACAGGCAAAGGAAATCGTAGGCTGCGAAAAATTTGAGGATGCTTATCTTGCACTTTCTGGGGAGGAGGCTGAGGAAGAATGAAATCATTTTTGACACTATTGAAAAATGAACTAAAGCTCAATATCAGAAACATGAATATGGTTATTTTTGCCGTTATCATGCCTTTGATTGTATTATTTATCCTTGGCTTTATATACGGAACAAAACCTGCCGCTGAAGGAGCAGCATACACTTTTATGGAACAATCCTTTAGTGCGCTTTGCTGCATTTCCATATGTGCGGGCGGATTAATGGGGCTGCCGCTTGTAGTATCGGAATATCGGGAACATAAAATTTTGAAGCGTTTTCAGGTTACACCTGTCAGTCCGGTAAAAATACTTATTGTAGAATTTACAATCTATTGTTTGTATTGCGTTGTATCAATGCTTACTCTTTTCCCTGCTGCGCTGATCTGGAAAGTAAATATACACGGTTCCTGTCTTTTATTCTTGGGAAGCTGGATGTTAACGATGATATCTACATTAAGCATTGGTCTGTTAATTGGCGGTATTGCTAAAAATATGAAAAGCGCGAGTGTGATCACTTGTATCCTATATTTTCCCATGCTTATCTTTTCGGGAACGACGCTTCCTTTTGAGGTTATGCCCGCCGTCATGCAGAAGATTATCAGCTTCTTTCCATTGACACAGGGCATTCAGCTAATGAAATCGGCATTTCTCGGGTTACCGATTGAAAACTTTCTGTCTCCTGTTATTATGGTGGCTGTTATAATAATCTGTTTGGGGATTTCTGTAAAGCGCTTTAAATGGGAATAGTTTCCAAAAGAAGATATTAAAGTATCAGCCTGTATATAAAGGTTGACCAAGGGCGGATTTTTTAAAAAATTTCAAAATTTCCGTTAGGCATACTCCGTTCCGCTTAGCTTCACTCCTTATGCCTAACGGAAAACGCGCACATTTACCAAACGGCAAATGTGCGCGTTTTAAAATTTCATGTACCGACATTGTGTGGCATTTAGGCTTTTTCTACAAGCTGAAAGTTTAAATTCTGCGTGGAATTTGAAAACTGTCAAAAAAACTCCGGGAACATGCAAAATCGCAATTTTATGCGGCTCTTCGGCATTTGACAGGTTCATTCATCTTGTACAGGAAACTAAAATACCACCATTTTTTTATATATCTCTGAAAAACATCTTGACAAAATCAGCCAGAACCTATATAATAGATATAATTACTGTCATCGCTACAAGATGTTGTATAAATGACAAAAAAGGCGGCGAGAGCTTATGCAGCGCCGTTTGAGAGAAAATCGGGATGTTAAGGAGTAAGTGCAAAATGGCAATGATTACCATGATAAAAAAGAGGGACGGAAGACAGGTTCCTTTTAATATTGAGAAAATAGCATCGGCGATATACAAGGCGGCGCAGGTAGTCGGAGGCAACGACTACGGTGAGGCTATGAAGCTGGCTGACGAGGTCTGCCAGCAGCTTTCCGTATCCATCATAGGACGCAACCCCTCGGTCGAGGAGGTCCAGGACATGGTGGAGAAGGTGCTTATCGAGGGCGGGCACTCCAAGACCGCCAAGGCGTACATTCTCTACCGGGCAGAGCGTACCAGAGCCCGCGAGATGGACTCCAAGCTGATGAAGATATATGAGGATCTTACTTTCAAATCGGCGGGAGAATGCGACATCAAGCGCGAAAACGCCAATATTGACGGTGACACCGCCATGGGCACGATGCTGAAATACGGCTCGGAGGGTGCCAAGCAGTTCAACGAGATATATGTCCTTGACCCTGCCCACTCCCACGCTCATATAAACGGCGATATACATATCCACGACCTGGATTTTCTGACGCTGACTACCACCTGCTGTCAGATTGACCTCCTTAAGCTGTTCCATGGCGGATTTTCCACGGGGCACGGCTTCCTGCGTGAGCCAAATGACATCGCCAGCTATGCCGCGCTCGCGTGTATAGCCATACAATCCAACCAAAACGACCAGCACGGCGGGCAGTCTGTTCCGAATTTTGATTATGCCATGGCGGAGGGCGTTAAAAAGACTTTCCGCAGAATGTACACCGCCAACCTTGCCAAGGCGATATGCTTCTCGCGCGGAAGCACAGATTTCGCGGAGGAAACCGAAAAGCTGAAAAACGCTGCCAAAGAGATCGGCGAAACATACGGACTTTATCCGAAGCTCATGGATAATTTTGACTATAAAGCCAAGGAATGGGAGCTTCTCGCGCGCGACTACGGCGACAACTTCTCCGCTCTCCAGGACAGCGCCGAAAAGCTGGCAGAGGCGGAAACCGACCGCGCGACCTACCAAGCGATGGAAGCGCTTATCCACAATCTCAACACCATGAACTCCCGCGCAGGCGCTCAGAACCCGTTCTCATCCATAAACTACGGCACGGACACCTCTCCCGAGGGGCGCATGGTAACAAGAAACGTGCTGCTCGCGGAAGAAAGAGGTCTGGGCAACGGCGAAACTCCTATCTTCCCCATACAGATATTCAAGGTGAAGGAAGGAATAAACTACAATGAAAACGACCCGAACTATGACCTGTTCAAGCTGGCTATCCGCGTTTCCGCAAAAAGAATGTTCCCGAATTTCAGCTTTATCGATGCTCCGTTCAATCTCCAATACTACAAGGACGGCGACTACAACACCGAGATAGCCTATATGGGCTGCCGCACCCGCGTTATCGGAAACGCATACGACCCGAGCCGCGAAATAGTTACTGGCAGAGGCAATCTGAGCTTCACCACCATCAATCTCCCGCGCCTCGGAATAGAAGCAAAGGGCAATATTCAAAAGTTCTATCATGACCTTGACGAGATGATGGACTTGGTTATCGCTCAACTCACCGCACGTTTAAAAATACAAAGCTCAAAAAAAGTCAAAAATTATCCGTTTCTTATGGGGCAGGGCGTTTGGATAGACTCCGAAAAGCTGTCCGAGGACGGCAGCATTGCGGAGATACTCAAGCACGGCTCTCTCACCACGGGATTTATAGGACTTGCGGAGTGCCTTAAGGCGCTTATCGGGGCTCATCAGGGCGAGAGCGAGGAAGCTCAGAAGCTGGGACTTGAGATAGTGTCGCATATGCGCGAGCGTGTTGACGCGGAAAGCCGCAGAACGGGTCTGAACTATACGCTTATCGCCACCCCCGCGGAGGGTCTTTCGGGAAGATTCATTAAAATCGACAAGAATAAATACGGTGAGATTGAAGGTGTGACCGACAAAGATTACTACACCAATTCCTTCCATATCCCCGTTTACTTCAATATAAGCGCATTCAAAAAGCTGCGGCTGGAGGCTCCCTACCACGCCCTCACCAACGGAGGGCACATCAGCTATGTGGAAATGGACGGCGACCCGCTCAAAAATCTCGACGCCTTTGAACAGATAGTCCGCTACATGAAAGAGGAGGGTATAGGCTACGGCGCGATAAATCACCCCATAGACCGCGACCCATGCTGCGGATTTACGGGAATAATCGACGACGAGTGCCCTGTCTGCCACCGTCACGAGGACGAGGTGCGGTTTGAAAGATTCCGCCGTGCAAAAAACAACTGAATGAGGTATAAATGGAAATAAGAATTGCGGGAGTCGTTGAGGAGTCCTTTGTTGACGGTCCGGGGATACGCTTCGCGGTATTTGTACAGGGTTGTCCGCACCACTGCGAGAACTGCCACAATCCCGAAACACACGATTTCAGCGGCGGGTGCGTTGTCGATACAGACAGTCTTTTTGAACAATGTGCCGAAAATCCCCTTATAAAGGGAGTTACCTTTTCGGGAGGAGAGCCTTTTTGTCAGGCGGCAGCGCTTTATGAGCTGGGCTGCCGCTTCAGGGAGCGGGGTTTAAATCTTATGTGTTACAGCGGCTGGACATACGAGGAGCTTACGGAGAAATCCCACACCGAGGAGGGCGTGAAAAAGCTGCTGTCGATACTGGACTATCTCGTTGATGGGAGATATGAATCGTCAAAGCGCTCTCTCGGGCTGAAATTCCGAGGAAGCGCCAATCAGCGGATAATCGACGTGCAGCGCTCTTTTTCCGAAAACAGGGCGGTGACGGTCGAATTATAATTTGCTCAAGATATATCAGTTGACCGTTATCAATGTTTATTAACCTTGTAATTAGGCAAATTTCAAACTATCTTGAAGAACATTTTGATACAGATACAATAATCAGAATTAGAAAAGAGTGTATGTAATGATGGCAAATCAATTGCAAACAAACTTCTGAAATATTTTAATAAGACAGATAGTATAAAGGAATTTGTGCGTCTATTTAGTCAAAAAGAGAGCTTTGCTTTTCTTGAATACATATCTGACAACAAAATTCGATTTTGTTACCCTGAATGCTATTGTTCCTGTGTAAAAAGAGTACCCCAAGAATTATTAAAAACATGGTGCTATTGTACATTAGGAAATGCGGAAGGAATTTTTAGTAAAGTATTCGGGACGAATGTAAAAGTTACATTACTTGAAAGCATAAAGACAGGGGCAGACAAGTATGTGATTGAAGTGGAATGGTAATCAAAATCAAATTTTGCAAGGTGAACGTATGGAACATATAGCAGAGTTGGGTGCAATTGTAACAGGTTTCAATATTACAGAGCAGTGCATTGACTGTATGTGTGGAAAAGAATTAATAAAAATTGACAAACGTTCTCGTGACATCATCTGCAAACAGACAGTTTTTGAAAAAGAGGGTTCATCAAGAAAACTGATTGCAGACAATAAGCAGATTTTTGTATATGATTTTTGCACACTGTATGTATTAAGCCAAAAGAATTACGGGTTGCTTGGTAAATGGCAATTAGGCAATGATTTGAGTTCCGATATATGCGGGATAGCAGTTAACGATGATACTATTTTTTGCTCCATTCGAAATGGAAAAATTATTACCCTTGACAGGCAGTCGTATTTGTTAAAGGAATTTATTGTTTCCGAAAGTAGTATGTGGAGTATTAAAACATATGATAACTACATAATTTGTGGAACAGTAGATGGGGAGCTGCTGTTATTGGATAAAACCACTTTTTCTATTGAAAAAAGACTTGTTTTGGGGAAGAAAAACATTGGTAGTTTGTATGTTGATGGAGAAACCATATATGCCGCAAGTCACGATGGAAAGCTTTTCAAAATTATTAAAAAAAGCTTTGAAATTGAATCTTTGACGAAAAATGCCCACAAAAAAATGTTTCATTGTGCTGGGATATATGAGGATATGTTGGTGACAGTTTCCTTCCCCTGCTCGGAAATCACCCTTTGGAATAAAGATACATTAGAAAGGACAAGAGAAATTAATACACCGTTAAAGTTATCCGGGTGTACACATATAGAAAATGATTCTATGTATATTTGTTCTCGTAATATCTTAGGAATTGATAGAATTAAGCTAAGTGAGTAGCAAATTCATGTTGATCTTTTGGATTTAGTGCTATTGTTTTATATTCTAAAGAAAAAAACAAATAAAAAGACTTAAAATCGGTGCTATTTGTCACAAAAGATTTTAAAGCTTTTTATGTGTTTATAAACCCAGACTTTCTTCGGCATCTATGAATATCTGCATTTCATTATTTTGGGCGACACCGCACAAGCTTTGTGCGGTGTTGCCTTAGATAAAGTTTTGCATATTCAAGCGGATTGTCTATTGCCACTGCATTCATCACATGGTCTGTCTATGTGTTGGTTTTCTATAAAATGATGTAATGAATAAAATAACGCTAACTTGCTTAAATATAGTGTTTTCAAGGGTTGACGGTATTTTTTATGGTAGTCTATAACAATTATTAAATATCCTCAAATATTAGAATTAACCATTTACATTTATCTTAATAAATATTGCGCTCCCCGTTTGCCAAATTGGGAGTCTTTGCAGTGCTGACCGTAAAATATCACAAAAAAATCATTATTTGAGTCACGATCAAGCCGCTTTTTATATAGACAATTTTCCTGTTTTGTGCTATAATAATTCAATAAACCCAAAATCAACGCACATAAGGGAGCGATTAAAATAAAACCCATCAGGAAAATCCTTGCCGCAGTTATTGCCGCGGCAATAATATCTCTTACGGGCTGCCGCAAGGAAGACGGCAGCGGATATATTTTCAAATATGACATCACCGCCAACCCCGGCACACTTGACCCGCAGATAGCAAACGACCCCAATTCCGAAGTAGTCATCGGAAATGTTTTTATGGGACTGCTTACAGCCAACGCGGACGGCTCGCTGTCCGAGGGAGTAGCGAGCGACTATATAGTATCCGACGACGGTCTTGTCTACACCTTCAAGCTGCGGCAGGACGTTTATTGGGTCGACGCGGACGAGTTTGAGCGGCAGTGTACCGCGAAGGATTTTGTATACGGCTTTCAGCGGCTTTTTCTACCCGAAACCTCCGCGCCGAGGGCTTCGGAGTACTACTGCATTAAAAATTCCCGAGCGATAAACATGGGCGGCAGCTCCGACGCTTCAATTCTCGGCGTGAAAGCTCTGGGGGATTTCGAGCTGGAGATCACACTCGATTACCCAAACCCGCGTCTGCCTGCGCTGCTGTCCGAGCCGCCCGCAATGCCGTGCTGTGAGGAATTTTTCACCGATTCTCAGGGAAAATACGGGCTGTCCGCGGAGTGCACTCCCTCCAACGGCGCGTTTTATGTATACTCGTGGGATTACGATCCCTATACTATAACCGACAACAATAATCTTATTCTCCGCCGCAATTCCAAAAACAGCGAATCGCGCAAGGTATACCCATCGGGGCTTAATTTCTTTATTGAGGAGAACGGTGAGTTCACCGCGGACTTCCTCGGCGGCACGACGACCTGCGTTGCGGTCACCGACGAGGATGCGGCGCTTATCAAAGGAGATTACAGCTGCGAAGAATATAAGAATATCACGGTGGGACTTATTTTCAACCGCAGCTTTGAGCTGTTTAAAATTCCCGATTTCCGCCGCGCTTTGGCAACCCTTACCGACAGGCGCACCATAAGCAAAGCGCTGACCAATTTTTCCTCGGCTTCGGCTATCGTCCCCGAGGAAGTATCCATGCTTGACAAGAGCTACCGTGAGCTTGCGGGAAGCGCTCTCACACCGAAATACAGCACAGAAGCCGCGCGGGAGTATTATGATAAGGCGCTGTCCAAACTTAATAAAGACCTGTTCGCGGGAGCGAGAATAATCGTCCCCAACGAAAGCGCGGCGGAAGCTGTGGGCTATCTTATGCAGGAATGGCAGCGGGAATACGGCTTCTACTGTGTTGTGGAAACGCTGAACGAAACGGAATACCGCACGCGGCTGAAAAACGGAGATTTCGAGCTGGCAGCAGTTGAACTTACAGGCAGCTACAACAGTCCGTCGGCTTATCTTGAATGCTTCCGCAAGGGAAACGCGGCAAATTACGGTAAATTCGCAAGCTCGGATTTTGAGGAGCTTATGAACTCCGCAGAAAAAGCGGTGGATCTTGCGGAAAGCGCGAAGCTGTATGCCGAAGCAGAGCAGCTTATTATAGACGAGGCAGCGTTCGTACCGCTGTATTACAAGAACGAATATTTTTATTATGACAAAGACTGTGCCGATATCATATATAATCCCTTTACCAAAAACGTATATTTCCGAGATTCAAAAAGATTTTAAATTGACAAAATAAATTTTGACAAAAATATCCCCCGTCAAACGACGGGGGATTCAGCCTGTAGAAAAAGCCTATTTGCCGCGCAATGTCGGCGCATGAAATTTCAAAAAGCGCACATTTGCCAAATGGCAAATGTGCGCGGTTTCCGTTAGGCATGCGGAGTGAAGCGCAGCGTAACGGAGTATGACTAACGGAAATTTTGAAATTTTTTTAAATAATTAGCCTTAGGTCAACCTTTATATACACGCTGCATCCCCCGTCAAACGGCGGGGGATTGCTTCTATTTAAATACACTGCATTTTTCCGAGGTTTTGCGGATTCCCGTATCGCCCTCAATAAGATTTTTGCCCCAATCCTCGGAGAGCGCCGAGCCGTCCCATTCCAGCGCGATATCGAGATATTCGACGCCTCCGCCGTTGCCCTTCCAGCTCCAGCCGAGATAACCGATATCATTCTCACCGCAGTACTTCATAATAAACATCTCGTCCACATCACCGTCGGAGTGAGTGTGCCCGAATTCTCCCACTATAACGCACAGCCCCTTTTCGGTAACGCGCGCCAGATTTTGCTTTATTACCCTGTCGTTCTTGCCTGCCGAGCCGTACATATGTATCGAGAACATGGTATTTTTCAGCGGATCGGATTCAAAAACCTCCTCACCGCCGTCGGAGATACTTTTGGCATACTGCCCCCAGCCCGCGGCGTCTACTATTATGGTGTTTTTTATTCCCGCCTCCCTCAATCTGGGAATAGCGGCGGTATATCCCTTTGTCCATGTGTCGGATTCCCATGTACCAACCCACTCGTTTGCGATATTAAGTATAACATAAGCCTCGTTGCCTATTAACGCGTCCTTTACCTCTATCCAATAATCCACAGTTCTTTCCAGTGCCGAAAGATCGTCCTTTCCGGTTATGTCGTGAACCTCAAGGATAGCTATCATCTCAAGAGCTTTGCAGCGCTCAACCAGCTGTGACAGTGTGTCCGCGCTGTCCTTGGTGTACTGCTGACCGTCCGAGCAGACTATTCTTACGCAGTTCGCTCCTGTTTTCGCTATCGCCGCCAGAGCGGTTTCGTCCTGATTTTTAAACCAGTTGTGCGGGTGGTTTATCCCACGCATTACAAACTCGCTGCCATTGGCGTCGTACAGCTTTGTTCCCGAAACGTAAAATCCCTCCGCGCTATCATTGGTTTTTTCTGCGGGAACTTCCTCCGCAGCCTCGGGCGCAGCCGTGTCGGGAACGGACGCAGGCGTTGCTGCGGCAGAAGAAGTCGTGCCCTCTTCGGGAATTTTGGTCGAGGCGGAGGGCATGCTATCATTTTTGGGTGGAACGCTGCTGTCTGAAGCGCCATCAGACTCCGTCGCGGCGGTGCTTTCGGCGGGAGCCTGCGAACTGTTGGAATTTGCCGTGTTCTCGGGCTTGCTTTCGGGAAGCACCACGCTTTCGGACATATCCTCGCGGTCAACGCTATTATCCGAGGATTGAGGAACGGAGGTTTCCACACCGCTTCCGACAGAAGCATTATCCGAATTTACAAAAGCCGTACTTGTACTTTCCCCGTCATCGGAGGGAACGGAGCTGTCCTGAATATTCTCCGAAACAACGCCGGACGTTACGTCTTCCGAAACAACGGCGCTGTTATCCGCAGCCGCGCAGCCGCCCATAAGAAGCGCCGTCGACAATAATAACGCAAAAAATCTTTTCATAAAAATCTCCTTAATTAAATTGGGGGTAACACCGCACAAGTTTTGTGCGGTCAGACTGTATATAAAGGTTGACCAAAGGGGGATTATTTAAAAAATATCAAAATTTCCGTTAGTCATACTCAGCTACGCTGCACTTCACTCCATATAACTAACGGAAACCGCGCACGTTTGCTAACGCAAACGTGCGACTTTTGAAATTTCATGCGCCGACATTGTGTTGTCAATAGGCTTTTCTACAAGCTGACCGCACAAAGATTGTGCAGTGTTGCATTAAAATATAAAACCGTATTTATCTTTCACTGAGCCTGCTTGATACTTTGCTCTTCAATTTCCTGCGGAATATATTCAACAACGCGGTCCCTGCCGTGATTTTTTCCGTAGTACAGCTTATCGTCGGCTGTTTTTACCAGCGCGTCCACCGTGCCGCCGCAGTAATCCGATATTCCAAACGTCATTGTTACCGAGATTTCCATGCCCTCGTACCGGCAGCGGTAATTGTGAATATTATCCATTATGCGTCTGACAGCCGCAGCGGCTTCATTATACG
>CAJULF010000077.1 GCA_910587135.1 uncultured Oscillospiraceae bacterium | reverse complement strand
GCAAGATGCGTGCAAAGCGCGAAGCGCGGGCTTTGTGCGGTGTTGCCTTAAATAAATTAGCCTTAGGTCAACCTTTATATACAGTCTGACCTCACAAGGCTTGTGCGGTGTTGCCTTAAATTATTATTTAATATAGAATATTTTTAACTTTGCGGCAGAAAATAACGGTAAAAGGAGGCGAAAGAAATGTTCAAAAAATTCATTTCTGCCGCGGCAGCGGTAACCGTTCTGGGCTGTGCGGCGGCATACGGCACAATGGCGGCGGAGCCGTCGTTCAGCGGTGAGCGGTGCTTTATATTGCGGGAGTACGGCGATACGATGGCGCTTTTTGAAGAGGGCGCGGAAGAGCCGCTTGCGATATACTCCACCCCTATCACGCAGATAAATCCCGCCGACGCTGCCCTGCTGGTCGACGGAATACGGCTTAAAAGTATGAGCGAGGTAGCAAGGCTGCTCGAGGATCTTGAAGTAGAGTAAAGGGACTTTTCCGTAAAAAAATAACGCGCGGGCTTGTTGTACCCGCGCGTTGTTTGTTGTTAAGAGATTCAGCGGTTGTTCAGCTGACCGCGGACGCCTTCAAGATGTTTCTCATCGATTGCCGCCCATTTATCCTGTATTTCCTGCTGGATCTCCTCATGCTTGCCCGTGCAGAAATCGGGAATGTTCTCCTTGCGATAGTAGCCGATATCCGTTTTGGTGCACTTGTTTGTGGCAAGAAGCCCCGTGTCCATGCAGTATGAACGCTCCACAACGGAGGAGTCGGGCGTGAATTTCAGCACCGAGGAGGTGTCCTGAATATCCTGCATAACCGTTTTCCATATTGAAGCGACCGCTCTCCACCCGTCGGTGCTGTAAATCACGCGGGAGTCGTCATATCCAAGCCACATAGCCCCCACATATTCGGGAGTGCAGCCCACGAACAGCAGATTTTTCGAGTCGTTGGACGTACCGGTTTTTCCTATTACCTCCACGTTGTCCAGCTGCGCATAGTGTCCCGTACCAGTGGGAGATGTAATAACCGTGCGCATCATTCGGTTGGTGATCCATGCGGAGTCGCCGTCCAGTGCCTGCGTTCCGAAGAAATCCTGCTCAAGAACGGTGTTACCGCGGCTGTCCAGCACCTTGCTGTACATTTTCGGCTCGTAGTAAATGCCGCCGTTTCCGAAGATCTGATATGCCGCCGCCAGCTCATAAAGCTTTACGCCCTGCGTCAAAGCGCCAAGAGCCATGGGCGAGTAGGCTATGTCCATCTCGGTGATGGTGGTAAATCCCAGATTCTGCGTAAGCTGATTGTAGCACACCTGCGGGGTGAGCTCACGGCAAACCCTCGCCGCAATGGAGTTGAGGGAGCTTCTAACCGCGCCCCATGCGGGGGTGAGAGTTCCGTCACCATAGATTCCCACGCCGTTCAGCGTTCCGTAGTTAGATGGCCACTGCATAGTTCCCGTGCCGCTGTCGTTGAGTATCTCAAAGGGCTTGTCGGGAATAAGCGTGGAGTAGGTGATCAGATTTCTCTGTATAGCGGTGGAGTAGGTCGCAATTGGCTTCATGGTAGAGCCGGGCGCTCTTATCGCCTGGGTTGCGCGGTTAAACACGCCGTTGCCGGGCTTTTCGCCCAGACCTCCCGCTACCGCGAGCACCGTTCCCGAATAGTCCATAATGACAAACGCGGACTGAAGCAGGTCTTCGGGCGGAGCGGTAATATCATACGACGAAAGAACGGTATAGGGATCGGCGTATTTCTCTTCAAGAATATTCTGCTTTTCGATATCCATATTGATGTATATCTTGTATCCGCCGTTGTAAAGCTCGTTTTTCGCGGAGGTGTAGGTTATTCCCTTTTCGTCCGCATAGTCGTTTATTACCTGATCTATTGCCGCGTCGACATACCAGTTCTGGGTAACGGTGTAGTCGCCGTTCCACTTGTAAGCTTCGTATCCGTTGTTGGGAGTTTCCTCGTCCTCTTTATCCTCAAGCTCCTGCAAAAGGGTTCTCGCGTCCACATAGCCGAAAGCGTCGCCGTAAACGGGTCTTGCGAACTGCACCTTTTCCTTCAGCGCCGCCTCATATTCATGGGTGTTGATGTAGCCCTGTTCGTAAAGGTTTTCAAGCGCGTATTCCTGGCGCTCCTTGCATAGCACAAGGTCAACGTACGGCGAGAACTTTCCGGGGTTGCGTATCATGCCCGCCATAATTGCGGCTTCCGCTACGGTCAGCTCAGACGCTTCCTTGTCAAAATAGTAGGCGGAAGCCGCGCCTATGCCGTAAATGGTGTTGCCGAACCATATACGGTTGAGATAGCTCTCTATGATATCGATTTTGGTATATTTTTCTTCCAGAGAAAGTGCGCGGAAGATCTCGCGCAGCTTACGCTCCCAGGTAGTCTCGTTGTCGCCCGTAATGTTTTTTATAAGCTGCTGGGTGATTGTTGAGCCGCCCTGACCGGCCGCGGAAAGATTAAGCACGTCCGCGCCGAGGGCGTAAACCGTTCTTCTCCAGTCAACTCCGTCGTGCTCATAAAAGCGCTTGTCCTCTGTTGAAACCACCGCGTTGATTATGTTTGGGGACATATCCTCATAGTTGACCCAGATACGGTTTTCCTCCTGCGCCAGCCGCCTTATCTCCACCTCGTTGCCATCAGCGTCGTATGCGTAGATAAAGCTGGTATACTTCATTTCAACATCGCGGAGATTAGCGTCGTAGCTTGTGTCGGCAAAGTCCAGCACATACACCGTGAGGACGGTCACCACGATACAAAGCATAATAACGATGATAAGCAGCATTGAGGAAAAGGTAGTGCCGATAATGGTCAAAGCGTGCCCCAGATTTTTCATGGTCCTGCTTTTTTTCTTTTTCCTCGGAGTCTTTGCCTGCTCCTCGCGGATTTTGATGTAACGTATTTTTTTCTTTTTGTTTCTTGCGTCCATAAATAATCACTTCCCTTGTTAGACAAACTGCTGAATATACAGGTACAGAGCAGCATAGCATTGCTGCATGAAATTTCCAAAAGTGCGCATTTGTCGTATGGCAAATGCGGGCGCGGTTTCCGTCGGGCATACATGAAGCGCAGCGAAACGGAGTATGACCGTCGGAAATTTTGAATTTTTTAAAATGAGCCGCTTCAGGTCAACCTTTAATATACAGGTTGCGTGTACATAAGCATAAAACAGACACCCTGCGTTTATTATACCACATCAGATAATAAATGTTAAGCGTTTTTTTAAGTTTTTTCCGTATTTTTTAGCGCAAAAAGGAATTTCTTCAAAATAATGTAATATAAGGAGTGGACCAAAACCTAATATGCATGATATCACAAAATCAGCGCAAAGTCAAGTAATTTATACTAATTCCTCATTGAAAGTGTACACAAAAAAAATTTCGCAAAAACCATATATCAGAGTTTTAGCTCGATTTTTTGTACACTTTCTAATGGGAATAAGTATTAAAGGTTCGCGGGAATAATTTCACAGTAATATCACATTTGGGCACAAACTATTTCGGCAAGCCTGTCCGCGGATTCCCTCAGCGTGTCGAATCCGCCGTAGTTGTTGCGGTACAGCTCGATTATATAAGCGCCGTCATAGCCTGTGTCGGAAAGTTCCCTGACGAGCCGCACAAAATCAAAGCAGCCTTCGCCCACAGGCAGGCAGTCCTGCTTGTCGCTGCCGTCGCTGATGTGACAGTGAATGATACTGTTACCGAGGGATCTTATATAGTCGAAGGGGCTTTCCCCGCTGCGCCGCGCTTGCTTTAGATCCAGCACGAACCGTGCAAGCTCGCCGAGCTCTCTTTTCATCATTTCAAGGAATTCCAGCCGACCGCTCATGCAGTAGCACACGTTTTCCTGCGCCACGGTTATGCCGTATTCGCGTCCTGCCTCAGCGAGCAGGCGAAATTGACGGCAGTAGTGTTCGGGAGAGCATTTGCTGCTGAGGATCGCGCCGTGAAGCACAAATATTTTCGCGCCGAGCAAATTCATGCTTTCAAAGAATCCGCGGTACATTGTCAGCATTTCGTCTATCCTGCGGTCGTATGTGGAAAACAGGAACACGCTTTCCATAGGCGAAGAAAAAGGGTGGAATGATGTGACCGTCATGCCGTAGCGCTGTTGGATTTTCGACACGAGCGAAACACATGGCTCACCGCCCTCCGCCATGCTGTTCGCAAACACCTCCGCGTTTTTTATCCCGAGCTTAGCCAGCTCGGCGAACGCGTCCTCCAAGTGCAGCGGGTAAAGCGAGGCGGTGGAAACGCCTATTTTCATAAGGATACCTTCTTTCCCGACAGAGTGCCGTACATAAAGTATAACATATTATAAAGGAAAATGCAATAGAAAAAGAGAACGGCAGACCCGTTAATTTGAAAAAACCAACATAAACGGTTTATTGCTGTGCGGATTTTCCTTTATTGGACGCGCTGTTTTCGGGAAACCGAAAAAGAGCCGCTCGCTTCAAAAAAAGATTGTTGACAATCGAACGGATTTTCACGTGACGTTCACAGGTTTTTTAAAAACGGTAAAATAATAGCCCGTTCACACGAATATAATAAAACGGACAACCACGATAGGGGGCGGCAAAATGAATTTTCTCGCGGAAATAAACAGTAAAATAAGCGGCATAGTCTGGGGAGCGCCCATGCTGGCGCTTATGCTGTTTACAGGGGGATATTTTACGCTGCGCAGCAAATTTTTTCAGCTGCGCCGCTTCGGTCACTGCATGAAAAAAACGGTGTTCGCGGGACGCGGCAAGGAGAAAAACAAACAAAAATCCGACGTAAAAACCCTCGGAAAGACGGGGGACGCGGAGAAAACCGAGTCGGTCTCTCAGTTTCGCGCGATGTGCAGCGCCCTTGCGGCGACGCTCGGCACGGGAAATATCGCGGGAGTATCCACAGCGCTTGCCGTGGGTGGCGCGGGCGCGGTGTTCTGGATGTGGGTCTCGGCGGTGCTGGGCATGATGACGGGCTACGCTGAGAATGTTCTGGGGATATTTTACAGAAAAAAGGATAAAAAAGGCGTCTGGCGCGGCGGGGCTATGCGGTATATCCGCGAGGGTCTTGCGGAAAGACGCGCGACAAAGCCGCTTGCAAAGCCGCTTTCGGTAATTTACGCGGGGCTTTGTGTGCTGGCGGCGTTCGGAATGGGCGATATGGCGCAGATGAACGCGGCGGCAGAGGCTCTCAAGGTCAATTTCGGCATAGCGCCGATTATTACCGGAGTGGTGCTGGCGGGCTGCGCCGCGGCGGTAATGGCGGGCGGCATAAAGCGGATAGGCAGTATAACTGCGAAAATAGTGCCGCTGATGTCGGGGTTTTATCTGATCGGTTCGCTTTATATACTTATCGCGAACGCGTCGCGTATTCCCTCTATGCTGAGCGGGATATTTGAAAGCGCTTTCGGACTTGGCGCGGTTGGCGGCGGCGTTGCGGGCTTCGCGGTAAAAAAAGCCGTTTCTTTTGGGATTCGCCGCGGGGTATTCTCCAATGAAGCGGGATTGGGTACGTCGGTGCTGGCGCATGCCGCCAGCGACGTCAAAGAGCCGGCAGTGCAGGGTATGTGGAGCATTTTCGAGGTGTTTTTCGATACCGTTGTGATGTGTTCACTGACCGCGTTCGTGCTGCTGGCAAGCCCATGCAGAGCACCCTCCGCTTCCGAAGCTCTGAATAATATAACCGTTGATACGCAGTATTTTGCGCTGACCGAGAGCGGCGGACTTATTTCCGACGGGGCGCCGCTGCCCGTAGCGGGCGGGGACAAAGAACTACGCTGCCGCACCGCCTATGGTGGAGAGTTCACGCTTGCGTTGGGAGAGGGTGATATCACATTCTCCAACATCATGACAATCCGCGGCATACAGTCACGGGACGCGTCGGGCGCTCTTCTCTGGCTGGATGAAGCTGAAACGCGACCGCTGATAGAAACGGTCGAGATAGCGCCGCTGAACGGTGTGGGGCTTGCCACTTATGCTTTTTCGGGCAGCTTCGGCGGCGCGGCAGGAAAGCTGCTGGCAGCGGCGGTGCTGCTGTTCGCGTTCTCCACGGTTTTGGGGTGGAGTCATTTCGGCGCGGAGGCGGCTGTGTTTCTTTTCGGCGAAAAAGCGGTTATACCTTTCAGAGCGGCATTTGTCGTTATGGGAGTTGTGGGAGCTTGCGTTGAGCTTGGCGTGGTGTGGGATATATCTGATACCGTCAATGGGCTTATGGCTATCCCGAATCTTTTCGCGGTGCTGTGTCTATCAAAAAAAGTGCTGGAGATCACCAAAAATTACGAATCCAGAATCTTTCGCCGATGCAGCGTGAAGCCACTCTTATCCGCATGGAATTCCGACAGCGGACAAGAGCCATGATCTGCCAATCATATAAAATAATAATTTGCTTAGAATAGCATAAAAATTGAGAAGTCAAAGGCGCTGAAAGCCGAAATCCACTGCACGCCCATGCATGAATTTCCCGCAATCCGCCGTGAGGGTTTTGCGCAAAAGTTAAGGAAATGCTTAAAATGTTATGTCGTAATTTGCGCAAAACTCCGCGCAGCCCGCGAAGCGGGCGGAGCTTTTACGGCGAGATAGCGCAAACAACGCTTTGCGTTGTTTGCAGCGGTGCGGGAAATTCTTTTTAATAATTAAGCTTTTGGTCAACATATCTTAACAGCATCTCAGCCCGGAGCCACCTTAAAATCAGGAGTCAAACCGCTCAGAGCAACACAGCTTGATAGCATAAATATTAGCGATAATCCCTTGTATGAGCTATAAAAATTTGTTAATATGTGCAAAAATCTTAATAAGAATAAAAAAATATTTGCAGATGTTAAGAATTTTAACAAATATTAACGAATTTTAGCAGCCCGAAACCGTTGTATTACGCGCTGTTTTCGGAGATTTCGACAGTATTTTGCCACGCACAAAAGTTTTTTGTTTCGCGAAATCGCGATTGTTATCGCTTTTGCAAAGCGTTTGACGTTTTAAAGGAGCAATTGAAGGCGAAAGAAAAAATTTTGAGAAAAACACTTGAAAATTTTTCCATTTTATGTTATTATAGAAAATGCCGAATGGAAATTATTTATAAATTTATCAAATAAAGGAAATCATTTGCGCACAGCATATATTAAGTGCCGCATTTTCCCGACATTCGGAGGACGCCGAATACAGGCAACTAACATAACGGAGGAGTAAAAAGACATGACAAATCAGATCAAGGTACTTATCGGAAACGACACCGCGGACTGCGGTATGGCTTGGGCGGGAGCGCTCAAAAATTCGGGAATGTATGCGATAACGCGGCACTGCGACGGTAATTCGGTGCTTAATTCCATAAAATCCGAAGCGCCCGACGTTGCGGTGCTTGAAGCTAAGATGCCCTACTGCGACGCGGTGGAGGTCATAAGGCGGCTGAAGTATGAAAAGAAATATGTTCCCAACATAATTATCGTATCCAATATAAGCGACCCAAATCTGGAACGTGAGGCTATGTCGGCGGGAGCTTCCTATGTGATGGTAAAGCCCGTTGACCCCGAATTTCTTGTGTCAAAGATAAACCATATGTGCGGCGGTGCGGAAGAGCCCAAGGGTGCTCCCGACGAAACCGAACTTGAATGCGCGGTAACCGAAATAATCCATCAGGTTGGCATTCCGGCACACATAAAAGGGTATCACTATCTTCGCACGGCTATCATGCTTTCAGTAAACAATGACGAAATGATAAACTGCATTACAAAGCTGCTTTATCCTACTGTCGCAAAGCGCTATCAAACCACCTCGTCCCGCGTTGAGAGGGCTATCCGCCATGCTATCGAGATCGCATGGGACAGGGGCGATATTGATGTGCTGACAAAAATTTTCTCCTACACCGTTCACACATCTAAGGGCAAGCCTACCAACTCCGAATTTATCGCGCTTATAGCAGATCATCTCCGCCTTAAATTCAAGACACGCGACACTAACGCGGTTCCTGCTTACAGATAACAAGATTATTAAAAAGAATTTCCCACACCGCTGCGTTTTCGGCTTTGCCGAAAACTGCGCTATCTCGCCGGCAAAACTCCGATTCGCTGCGCTTTGTCGGCGGGTTGCGGGAAATTCATGCGCGGGCGGACAGTTGCCGTAAGCTCTCAGGGCTTGGATTTCTTTATTTTTACGTTGCTTAAAGTTTGGCTTTGTTAAATAATGTTGAAAATGGCTTAAAATACCTTTAAATGCATTCAATATACTTTGCTTTCACATTTTTCGAAGACATTCTCAGCCGATTGTATGGGGCGGCTGAATGCTTTTTAGGCAAACTTGCCCTCTTGTTTCAAAAAAAACACAAAAACTTATTGACAAATCTTTAAAAATGTTGTAGAATATAGACAATAGGTATTTAGTGGGAGGGTCGTACAATGGCACTTGTTAATACAATGGAAGGTCTTATAGATGATAAGCTCAGGATGATGCTGGAGGGTGAGACCTGCTGCAAATGCGAACGATGCTTTGAGGATATGAAGGCGATAGCGCTTAACAGTCTGCCTTCAAAATATGTGAATACCCATAACGGCGAGCTTTTTTCAAAGCTGGATGCCGGCATCATTCAAAATTCCGCGGATATTACCATAGCTATTTCCAAAGCAATCAGAAAGGTAGCTGATCATCCTTCCCATGACAAACCTCAATCTTGAGGCGGGTTCTGATCAATCGGTCATAGCTGCTATTGACATATGAGTTTTATGAGCGCCGCAGGGTATTTCTGCGGCGTTAATTATTTTGCGCAAATGACAACATTGTTTGAAATACAAAAAGAATAAATAATCTTCTGAAAATTTAAATATATCTCAGATAAAGTCTTGACATGGGAAAAGAAATATGATATACTATATATCGACAAAAACCTTATCAAGAGAGGCTTTAGCTTGAAAAAGCGAGGGACTGGTCCTTACAAAGCCCGGCAACCTATCCCGTAACGGGAAAAGGTGCTACTTCCTGCGGTTTAACCGAGAGATGAGGAGTGAAAAAGCGACTGTGCTCACTCCTTAAGGAGTGAGTTTTTGTTATATCGTTACGCTGTTCCCATCAGTGCGCGGGCAGATAAAAAAGCACGTTCTCAAGGGGCGGCGGTATTTGACAAAACGAAAGGAAATGAACATGATCACAAAAAAGCTTTTTACCTCCGAAAGCGTTACGGAGGGACATCCCGACAAGATTTGCGACAATATTTCCGACGCGGTTCTGGACGCTATTCTGGCTCAGGACTCTATGGGAAGAGTTGCCTGCGAAACCACTGCAACTACGGGCGTTGTTACGGTTATGGGAGAAATTACCACAAGCGCGCAGATAGATATTGCGTCGATAGTGCGCAAGGTCGTATGCGACATAGGGTACGACAAATCGGAATACGGATTCGACGGAAACAGCTGCGCGGTTTACACTATACTTGACAAGCAGTCACCCGATATCGCTATGGGTGTAAACAACGCGCTTGAGGGCAGGGAGCAAAACGCCAACGACACGGGTGCGGGCGACCAGGGCATGATGTTCGGCTATGCCTGCACGGAAACACCCGAGCTTATGCCAATGCCGATAAGTCTGGCTCACAAGCTGGCAAAAAGGCTGACAGAGGTTCGCAAAAGCGGGGAACTGGACTATCTGCTTCCCGACGGAAAAACACAGGTCACTGTGGAGTATGACAACGGAAAGCCGACACGCGTTGATACCGTTGTTGTCTCCTCGCAGCATAAGGACTGCGTTACACTGGAAAAAATCAGGGCGGACATTATTGAAAAGGTTGTGAAGCCAACCGTTCCCGCGGAGCTTCTGGACGAAGAGACAAAATATTATGTCAATCCCACGGGGCGGTTCACGGTGGGTGGTCCTATGGGCGACAGCGGGCTTACTGGAAGAAAAATCATCGTTGATACATACGGAGGATACTCGCGCCACGGCGGCGGGGCGTTCTCAGGCAAGGATCCGACCAAGGTTGACCGCTCGGCGGCTTATATGGCGCGTTACGTTGCCAAGAATATCGTGGCTGCAGGGCTTGCGGAGCGCGCGGAGGTTCAATTCGCATACGCAATCGGAGTGGCTCGCCCCGTGTCGGTCATGGTGGATACCTTCGGAACGGGCAAGGTTGATGATGACAAAATTGCCGAGGCAGTGCGCGAAGTGTTCGATCTTCGTCCCGCGGCTATCATCAAGACGCTGGATCTCAGAAAGCCTCAATATAAGCAGCTCGCCGCCTATGGCCATATGGGCAGGGAAGAGCTTGGAGTAGCTTGGGAGAAAACGGACAGGACAGATGACCTTAAAAAGGCACTGGGATTGTGATTGTGAAAAACACTTTCAGCTTTTATATACATACTGCACTGCCGCTTAAAAGCGGCAGTCAGCTTGTAGAAAAAGCCTATTTGCCACGCATTGTCGGCGCATGAAATTTCAAACAGTGTCGGAATTTGCGAAGCAAATTCCGACCGGTTCCCGCAATCGAGCGGATGTGGTTTTGCGCAATATGCGCATGGCTGCTTGTGGAGTTTTGCAGCTGTTTGCGCAAAACCTTGCGCAGCGAACGGCGTGTGATTGCGGGAATTTTGAAATTTTTTAATAATTCGCTTTAGGTCAAACTTTATATACACTTTCCCGCCGCTGAAAAGCGGCTGCAGACTGTATATAAAGGTTGACTTAGAGCCTGTTTAGTATCTTTTGAGAATAATGCGGATAAAAGCCAGCGAAA
>CAJULF010000076.1 GCA_910587135.1 uncultured Oscillospiraceae bacterium | reverse complement strand
GCAAACAACGCAAAGCGTTGTTTGCAGCGGTGCGGGAAATTCTTTTTAATAATTCAGCTTTTGGTCAACATATCTTAACAGAATCTCAGCCCGGAGCCGCCTTAAAATCAGAAGTCAAACCGCTCAGAGCAACACAGCTTGATAGCATAAATTATTATTTTCTTTGATCAGCATTATGATTTTAAAGATGCCATTTATATTAAAAACAGAGCGCAATAAATTTACTGCATACACTTGACAATTACGCGTTTAATGTGTACAATATTATCATACAATAAAAAACCAATGCGAACAAAAGAGGTGCGAAATGCTGATAGAAAACCAACGTTTTGATGAAGAGCGCGCCCTGTACGGAAGCCACGGACTCACACTGAAAAACTGTGCATTTGACGGGGCGGCAGACGGCGAAAGCGCTCTAAAGGAATGCCGCGATATCACCGCGGAAAATCTGTTCTGCAATCTGCGCTATCCGTTTTGGCACGACGAAAATCTGAAAATAACCCGTACGGAAATGACCGACCTGTGCCGAGCCGCGCTGTGGTATTCAAGCAATATCGAGATATCCGACTCGCGATTGCACGGGATAAAGGCGCTCAGGGAGTGCCGCGGCGTAAAGATAAGCGGCTGCGATATAAACTCTCCCGAATTCGGCTGGTCGGTAACGGATATTGAAATGAACGGCTGCACCGTTCAAAGCGAATATTTCATGATGCGCTCCGAAAACATGAAATTCACCGACGTTGAAATGAGCGGAAAATATTCTTTCCAATACATACAAAACGCGGTTTTTGACAACTGCATCTTTGATACAAAGGACGCTTTCTGGCACGCGAAAAATGTCACAGTCAGGAACAGCGTTGTAAAGGGAGAGTACCTCGGGTGGTACTGTGAAAATGTGACATTCGAGCGATGCAAAATAATCGGGACGCAGCCGCTTTGCTACTGCATGGGCTTGAAGCTGGCCGACTGCGAAATGATAAACACCGATTTGTGTTTTGAGAAATCAGAGGTCGAGGCGAGAATAACAACTCCGATAATAAGCGTTAAAAATCCTATTTCGGGCAGTATCTATGCGCCCGAAATCGGTGAAATAATCCGTGATGACGAAAATTCACATGGTGTAATTATTGAAGGGAACAAATCAAATGAATCTGATTATGCAACCTACCTTTGAGACCTGCGGACAAGCGTGTATCGCCATGATATCCGGAAAGGACATTAACGAAGTTATAAAGGATATGAAAACAAGCGGTCCGACAAGTATCGGTCAGCTTATGGATATCCTTGATACTTACGGGATACGTTACGCCGAAAGGAACACACGCATATCCAAGAAAAACCCCGCGCCTTATAAGTATTCCATTCTGACGGTACACGCTGACGGCGGCTATAACCACTGGTCGCTGCTGTATGACGGGAAATACTACGACCCCGAATTCGGAATTATAGAGGGAGAGTATACCCTCGGAAAAATAACCTCATTTCTGGCGATTTACGAAGAATAATATACCCCGCGCCCAAATTTCAGGCGCGGGATTTTCACTTCTCAAGTGAATTTTTCTCAAACAATGAGTTATTGAAATGTCGGAAAAATTATGTTATACTTTGATTGTCGACAGAGAATGGCTCTCGCGTCAGCCGCGCACAACGGAGGATATATCATGAAACTGAATATAGGCGAAAATATAAGAAGCTGCCGCAGGAAAATGAACCTCACACAGGAGCAGCTCGCGGATAAGCTGGGGGTATCCTTTCAATCGGTCAGCCGCTGGGAGAACGACCTCACCTACCCCGATATGGAGCTGATACCTGCCCTTACTGGAATATTCGGTGTATCCGCGGACGAGCTGCTGGGGGTGTCCGAGGCTAAAAAGGAGCAGGCGGCGGCGGAGCTGTTAGGGGAGCTGGCAAGACTTTCCGACCGCGAGGACGCGTCCCCGAAAAGAATGATAGAGATAATAAGGGAAATACGCCGCGATCATCTGAACGCGTTCACGATATTTCATCTGAGATATTCGGTGAATATCAATCTGACACGCCGTTTTCCCGAGCTGCTGCCAGAAATAAGGCTGACGATGGAGCAGGCGCTGGAGCGCGGCGATCTCGACGCGTGTGACAGAAATACAATCATTCAGCTTATGACGATAATCGAGGACGACGAGCACATCGGGAAGTTTCTCGACCGATACGCTTCGGGGGAGGACCAGAGCAAAGCCGCGCTGCTGAACGAGCGGTACCGCCGCCGCGGCGAATGGGATAAATTCGAGCCGATAAGGCAGGAAATGCTGCTGCGTTATATCGACCACATTATCGGCTGGGACGGGCAGTGGTATAATATGGGCAGACCGCGCGACGTGGGCGTCAATATGCTGCTCAGCGAGCTGCATATTGATTTTTTACACAAGCTGTGCGGTCAGACCCCCAACGAGAAACACCCCATATCGGGTAACGGAGAACTTGATTTCTGGGTGCACGAGCGTGTCTTTATCGGTCTGAAGGCAGCCGCGCGGACAGTCGCTTCGGGCGATCCCGAAAAGGCGTTCGTGATACTGGAGGACGTTGTTTCGCTGCTGGAAAAGGCTATGGAGATAACCGAGCCCGTGGAGCTGCGCTGCTCCTCGCCGTTTCTCGCGGATATCGCGTTTACCGCGGAGGAGAACTGGAACAACCACAGCTTCAATTATTTCTCGGAGGGCAGACAGGAAAGGTTCATATACATCTGGAACGAAGTGTTCTGCTACTGCCTTTGTCCCTCAAACATACTCGAAAATATGCGCGACGAGCAGAACTGGGCTTGGTTCAATCCCGTAAGAGAGGACGACCGGTTTAAAAAGTACCTTGAACGCGTTGAGGCGCTCATAGTTTACAGGGATAAGCCGCAGGAAAACGAATAAGCAAAAACTGTTCCCGCGTCCGTTTTCGGGCGCGGGAACAGTTCGTTTATGCGGGACTCGGGCTCATTCCGTGTCCGACACACAGTGTTCTGAACCTATGGCTTTGCGTTCAAGACCATAAGTTCATCGACCGATACTCCGAAGAGCCTGTTAATCATGAATGTTCTTTCACATACTGCAGGAACTCGGGAGTTTTTGACCGGTATTTAATGCCCCAATTTTCAAAATTCCATTCGTCCATGTATTCGTTACATTCAAAATCAATATAATAAATCTCTCCATTCTGTACTACAAAGTTTGTCGGAAAATAATCTATATTCGTATGGGCGGCATACAGCAAAACACACATTTTGTGCAGCTGGTCAATATAGGCAGATCTCATATTATCCCGCAAAATCAGCTCATAAACGGTTTCGCCGTCAATAAACTCTTTCAGAATGCGTTCGTTTTCTATATCAACATCGATCAAATCGGGGATTTTTATTCCGATCTCCTTTAACCGGTTATAATCGTTGATTTCTGCCTTGATCTTATTTCCAAATTGATAATAATCACAAGGTTCATGATGCATTTGCTTCAGAACATATTTTCGTGTTTCGTCGCTTGCCAGATAAGAATACCCGCCTTTTCCTTTTCCAAGCAGCTTAAGTATTTCATATTCTTTTTCATTTACAGCCATTTTCTTGTCCATAATTATCACCTTAATCCCTGTTTCAGTTAAGCCTCATAACACCAAAATTCGCCGCCAATGCAAAGCAAAGCGCGATCAGCGGGCAAAACACATAGTACCCGTACTTGCACGCCTTTTTATCGAGATTCCGACGCTCACCGCTGTAAAGCGCGACAGGGATAAACCCAAGCGGCGCTGAAATATAGATAAGCGAGATGATAACGCCGATAAGTATACTAACGCCCTTTTTCTCACGCAGCAGATACAACACCGCGGTCATCAGCACGAATCCCGCACCGAATTTGCATTTGAAAAAAATCGCCCAGATACACCCGCCGCATATCAGCATTATATTGATTATCACTGCCGCTGCGCTTTTTCCGCTGAATGTTTTCATCAGGGCGATCATAATAAGCGAGATAAGTATAGTCCACAGAAAGCACTGATCGCCAAAGTAAAACGGATTGCCGAACACCGCCCAATCATAGGGTATTTCGGTAAGAACGGCAGCCGCCAGCACCATAAGGATATATCTTTTGACGCTTGAAGTCTTCTCCACACCTACCACAAGCAGGTATGAGAATATCGGCACCGCCGCCGAGCCTATCAGCATAAACACCGAGGCAAGCCCCGCGAACATAAAGGCGTCGCTGTTTGCCGCCGCAAGCTCGTTCAGCTCCTGCGCGGTTCTGTTAGGCGCATCGAGAACCCCATTCTGAATGACCGACTGCGCGAAAAAGTACATGGTCAGCATCGCTGTTCCGAGCATCTTCATAAAATTTGCCGAGCAAACCGGGATAGTAAGCGTCCGCCGCTGTGAAATAGCCATAAACCCTCCGATACAACAAAGCCGCTTCTCCGTTCTGCGGAGCGGAGAAGCGACAAATTATCCGATGTCGACCAACATCAACCCTTGACCGCACCGCCTGTTATGCCGTCAACATAGAACTTTTGCATAATGACGAACAGTACCGAAATAGGTATCGATACAACAACGCCACCCGCACAGAATATTGAGAAGTATGAGTTGATAAGGCTCTTATCAAGCATATTGTACAGTCCTATGGATACCGTCCACATATCCGATATGCCCGAGTTCAGAATCATCTTCGCGAATACAAAATCCGTCCACGGTGTCAGGAACGAACTGATTATCGTGTATACGATAATGGGCTTGGACAGCGGCATGATAATCGTGAAAAACGTCCGCGCCTGACTCGCCCCGTCCAGTTTAGCCGCCTCGCACAGCGAACGCGGCACAGTATCAAAGAAGCCCTTCGCGATAAGGAAACCAAGCCCCGAAGAAGCACAGTAGACAAGCGTCAACCCAAAATGCGTGTTGGTGAGATCCAGCGCTTTAAGAATAAAGTAAACCGAAATCATAGACAAAACGCCCGGGAAAAGGTTGAGTATTACCGCAATATTCATCATCGGCTTGCGCGCCTTGAATTTGGAAAACGAGGTGGCATAAGCGACCATGATGGTAAACAGCGTGGATACTACGCAGCACACGCACGCAATCTTAAAGGTGTTCATAAACCAAGACTTGAAGTTCGCGACGGTGTCCGACCCAAACAGCGCGATATAGTTGTTGAACGTCCACTGCTCGGGAAAGAAATTCGAGGTGTTGCGCCCCGAATACGCGCTGAACGACGTAGCAACAAGCCACACGATGGGGATAAGCCAGAACGCGCACAGTAGCGCCAGCACCACATGCCTGAGAATGTCCTTTACAAGCTGCTTTTTGTTCATCAGTTGTACACCCCTTCCTTATCGCCGCGCGTCATAAGTCCGAACGCCACAAGCGTGATGACAGAGCATAGAACGAATACGCAAATACCTATTACCGAAGCCATCTTGTAGTTGTAGTAATCCTGCGTTAGTCGGAACAGCCACGTGACAAGCAAGTCGACCTCTTTAGCCTGGCTGTTTGCCAGCGCCTGGTTGGTAGTGGTATAAACGTCCTGCGTAAGCAGGTAGATAACGTTGAAGTTGTTGATGTTCTTTACAAAGTCGGTTACAAGCGACGGACCCGTTACAAACAGAACGTACGGCAATGTGATATGCCTGAACATCTGCAATTTTGTTGCTCCGTCAATGGACGCGCTTTCCAGCTGATCTTCAGGGAGGTTTGAGAGAACACCCGTCATTATCAGCATCTGGTACGGAACGCCTATCCAGATGTTGACAAGGATTATCGTCACATGTGCCCAGCCGGGAGCCGACAGGAACGGGATATAGTCATTGGCTATCCATCCGAAATGCTGGAATATCTGCAAGACGCCGATCTCCCTTAAAAGTGTATTCGCGATACCGTTGTTCGCAAAGAAGTTGCGCACCAGAAGCAGCGTTACAAACTGCGGAACGGCAATGGTAACGACAAACAGCGCGCGCCAGAGCTTAGGCAGCCTTGTGCGCTTGTTTCTGAGAAACAGCGCCAGCATCACTCCGCCGAAAAACGTGGTGAACGTTGCGAAAAACGACCAGATGAGCGTCCAGATAAGTACTCTCGTAAACGAATAGCCGAACGTAATGGTAAGCGATCCGCCTCCGAACAGATTGATAAAGTTCGACAGCCCCACCCACGAAAACAAATCGGCGGGAGGCATATGCTGCTGATCGTAATTGGTAAACGCGACGAGTATCAGCACGAAGATAGGGATAACGCTGAACAGCACGATACCGAGTACGGGCAGCGTAAGCAGCGTGACATGGAACTTTTCGTTGAGCATGGCGTTCAGATCGTCAAAAAAGGAGTTGATGTGCTCGCCGCGCTTTGCCTTAAGCTGCAGGTTGTAAACCGTAATAACATTCTTCATCCAAATGAACAATGCCACGACCCAGACAACGATACTGATAACAGAGAACAACAGTATCTGGAACGAATCGTCATAATTGTTCACATCATATTTCATGGTGTTTATGTTGAACACCGATTCCATTTTGACAGTTCCGAGCGTGCCAAGCTTTGAGATATACTGCGGAGCGAAAAAGATCGAATACAGAATTATCGCCGCTTCAACCGCGGTAATAAGCAGGGTTCTTACAAACTGCTTTCTGCGGATATATCCCGCGCCGAGCCAGATCAGGGAAAGCTTGACAAAGAAATCTCCCTTAGCAACGGCAACAAAAAAGTCCTTGAAAAATCCGCCAACGGAGCTTAAGATGGTTTCCTTCTTAGCAACGATATTTTCGGTTGCCATTTTCATTCCCCCCGTTATAGTAATTGTAGATAAAAATACAGGCTGTCGAGAAAGCAATTCAGTCAACAGCCTGTAAGAGCCTGTTTAGTATCTCATCGCACGCATCTTGCTTTCTGATTTTCCGTCATACTTAAGCAAATTTTCTTGAAATACATACAGTATTTCGGCGAAAATTTGCCGTCGTCTGACGAAAAATTCGCTGCGCAATCTGCGTACGCCGAGATACTAAACAGGCTCTAAGAACTTGCTCTTATAGCCGCTCAACACTTGTCTAACGGCAAATTCCATGTCTTTCTTCATTGGCTTTTCTTGACATACTGCAAGTACGCCTGCGAAAAACCGCCTCGAAATGCGTGAAATTTACTTCGTTATCCAAGCATTTCGGGCTATGAGAACAAGTTCTGAGATTATCAAATAAAAATTTTACAGGCTGATCCGCGCCTGCGGAAAAGTCTTTTTCACCCGATCGATAAAACCGTTTAAGCTATGGGAGCGGTAACACCCTCTACCATTGTATCAAGCGCAGCCTGGATAGCCTCGGTGTCACCGATTTTGAGCTGACTCTGCGCAATAATCTCGCCGAGGGTCTTGGTAGGCTCCCAGTAGTTGCCGCCAACGTCCTGAATAGCGCCGCAGGCAGCGTCCTGAGCGATGGAAGCCGCAAGCATCTCGTTCGCCTTTACAGCATCCTGCTCGGAAGCCTTGATGTTGGTGGGAGCGAGCTGACGAGCTTCATAACGCTTTATCTGAGCGCTTTCGTTGGTAAGGTATTCCGCGAGTACGGCAGCCCAGCCTACCTGCTTGCTCATGCCGTTGACACCCATGAGCTTAAAGCCGGAATAGCAGCCCTGCTGTACCTGATTGCCGCCGCAGGTGAAAGTCGGAAGCTTGCAGTAGCCGACGTTCTCTTTGCCCCATGCATTCTCGCAAGCCTCAGCGTCCCAAGAACCGGAAACGACCGCGCAAAGCTCGCCGGAAGCGATCTGGTTGCTGATATCGTTATCCGCGATAGGCATAAACGCCGAATTGCCGGTAATGGAGAGCATTCCCTCGACCACCTGAACGCCGGTGATACCGTCGGCAGAGGTCTTGTTCCATTCGCAGTTAGTCGTATTGTCGGGGTTCATGGAAACCGTAAAGCCCGCGCCAAGGAAGAAGCCGCCGTTGTACCAACCGGAATTGAGAACCATGCCGACCTTCTTGCCCGCGTTTCCCGCAGCACTCAGCAGACCGTCCCAAGTCTGAACGTCGTCTTCGGTAATCTTGGACTTATCGTAGAACATAAAGAAATTGTTGCCGGCGCCGAGAGGCAGGGCATACACGCTGCCGTCCTTTTTAGCCGCAGCAACGGAGCCTTCAATATTTAAAGCCATGATATCATCAATGCTGTTGCCTGTGATCGCCTTAAATGCGTCGCTCAGGTCGGTGAGATTAGCGAGAGCCTTTGCGTTGACCAGATCGTTAAGCTGATCGCTTGCAAAAGCGTAAACATCGGCAGCCGCCGAGGGGTCTGTAAGTATGGTGTCCTTAGCCGTAGCCTCGGATTCAACACCGAGTTTGATATTAAATGTCTGATCGGGATACTGCTTTTGAAAGTCCTCGATCAGCCCGGTAAGGAAAGTCTGGTCTTCCTCGGGTCCCCATACTACAAGATCGATAGTCGAACCGTCCGAATTTTCTCCACCCGAATTACCTGTGTCGGAACTTTCCGAGTTGGAGTTGCCTGCTCCGGAATTACCGGAACTGCCCGAACCGGAGTCTGTGTTGCAGGCAGTCAGCGAAAAACAAGTAGCTGCTGCCATAATGAATGCCATAATTTTCTTCTTCATAATAGCCCTCCTCAAAAGTTTAATGTTTTTTAACAGAAGCGAAACGGTTTCAGTTAAAAATCGACTGAAACGTTTACTTGTAAACTGTTAAGAATATTATACACGACTTTAAAAAATTTATCAATTAGCATTTCTCAACAAATCAGAGACAATTTATTGGGCAATGTTACCAAAATCTTAAATTCAAATCATAATGTTTTTTACAACATAAAATGTCATGAATTTAGTATCCAAGCGCGTTTTGAACCTTAAAACTGCGAATGACGGTATATGTTTGGTTGACAAAATGCGCAAAAATTTACAGCAGTTTCAAATTATCGTATTTTTTGGTTTTGATAAAGCACGGTTAAAAAAACGAATAATTCGCTCACTGCCCATTATCGAGGCAGTTTACGCAAACAAACGCTCTGTCCGCTCTGTATTTTCACGCATATTGAAAAAATATATTTGTGTTTCAAAAATCGTCATTTTGTAAGAAATCCGCTCGGGGGTTTCCGTCAATATGAACATCACCCGCATAATTAGGCTGTCCACCGCAAAGAGGATACCGTTGAATGCTTAATAAACAAAATGCTATATTGGATATTTTGCTGAATAATCATATTGTGTTGTTGAAATACCAAAACAAAAAACAATCCCTGTGCTTAAAATAAAGCGCGGAGATTGCTTTAGACTGTATATAAAGGTTGACATAGGGCTAATTATTAAAAAAATTTCAAAATTTCCGCTAATCATACTCCGCTTCACTTCGTTCCGCTCCGCATGCTTAGCGGAAACCGCGTGCGTTTGCGAACGCAAACGCACGACTTTTTGAAATTTCATGCGCCGACATTGCGTGGCAAATAGGCTTTTTCTACAACCTGAAGCAATCCCCGCGCTTAAAATAAAGCGCGGAGATTGCTTATAAAACACTGAAACAGAGGATTCCCAAACGGGAAAACGCCTTATAAATCGGAATATTCCATTCCAATCTTATCTACCAATTATTATGTTACACCCTTACGACCGGCATATAAGCATAACCGGTCTTATGCTCGAACGTGTCAAACACTTCCAGTTCCTGTGCTCCGTTCTCAGCCATCCTAAAGCCGTGCTCCGGCATGAAGAAATCCCTGATATATGTGAAAAGCTCCCATATCTCACATTGTTCCTTACAGATAAGCTGTGCTGTTCCTTTGTCCGTATAAGCCCGAATAAATAATGAGGCGGGCATTTTGTAAACCTCTACGCCGCTCGGCTGTTTTTCTGTCAGAACCTCTCTGACAAAACCATACGCGCGTGTCTTCTCGTCAAGCCAGAAATTTATGCTTAAATTTACGTCGTAAATCGGCAATGCGATTTCCGACAATTTGCCGAACGCAGCTTGTTTGTCTTCTTCCGGCATTGAATTTATCGCGGAATTAAAACTGTCCACATTTGTGTAATCCTTTGCGTATATGATTTTTCCCGCAAAAATTGTTTCCGGCTTTTCAACAATCTCGAAATGCGCCTCGCCAATCGTGATGGTTTCAATAATTTTCTCCGGATTCTGAATATCGGTATCCAATAAATTGTCAACCGAAATGCGGAGAATCTGCGCCAGGAGTTTTAAATTATAAACGTCCGGCAAACACTCGCCGCATTCCCACTTTGATACCGCCTGTTCAGAAACACCTATTCTGAGAGCGATCTCTTTTTGAGAATAATTGTTTCTTAACCGAAACGATTTTACCCTTTTTCCAAAGTCAATCTGATTAAACATATGTTTCCTCCTGTAATTGTTTTTTGAATTTGCATGCGCATGCATATCTTCACCGGCAGTTCTATTATAACATTCGTTCCGATAAAAAACAACTGTAAATATATTTATGGGAAAACATTTATGTCCAACCACAGGTTGTTGTGAAATCTTCAGTCAAACAAGCTGCTGCCCTACATATCGAAATTTATCTTCGTTAGTATATTAAATCTGTCATGCCATTATATGACTGTGTATTAAGTAATCTCAGTTTGATCTCGCGTTTTGTATTTTCAAAAAGCCGAGTACCGGAGCCGAGAAGCGTTGGAATTACAGTAATATGATAGCAGTCGATCAAATCCTCATTTACCAGCTGCTGAACAAGATCAGCTCCGCCGCATATCCAGATATCTTTTCCGTTTTCTTTTCTTAACTTTTTTATCAAATCAACGGGACTCATATTTGAAAATCGAATTTGTTCAGTGGAAGCGATTTTGTTATGCGTGATAACATAAGTTATAAAATCGCTGTACACCCACTTATTCGGAGAAAGTTCGGTAACAATTTGACGATAAGTATTCCACCCCATCAAAATCGTATCAATATTCTTTATAAACTCGGAATAGGTATCGATATTCTCATTATCGCTGCCCTGCCCTTTCAGCCAATCGACTCTGCCATTACTGTCCGAAATATATCCGTCAAGGCTCATAGCAATAAATAAACTTATTTTTCTCATGTTTCTTTATATCCCCAAAAACGATTTAACGCTCCGCTCAAACCCAAGAGCCTGTTTAGTATCTCTCAGCACGCATCTTGCTTGCATATTTTGCGTATTTCTTCGTTA
>CAJULF010000075.1 GCA_910587135.1 uncultured Oscillospiraceae bacterium | reverse complement strand
TTTCGTCAAGGCTGCATTCCTCGTTATTTTCTTTTTCGGAAATAATTTCGTCCAGCTCGCCGAGCCAATTCCGCATATTTTCTATCATTCCGCGCTGCTCATCGGTGAACTCGCTCGGCATAGCTGTGCCGACAAAACTGTAATCAAGCAGATCATTATTTGCCGATTCCACTCCCGAAAACATTGCGGCAATCATCAGTATCAGCAAAATCAACGGCATAAAAATTGCCGCCAACAGTATGGCAAGCGCTTTCCATGTCCGCTTGTCCGTCGCCGCCGTGACGATCGCTTTTATTACAACCGGAGATACCGCCATCATCGACCTCCCGCCGCGCCGAACAGTGCCGCCTTATGCTCGGGCGCTATAACGCATAAGCAGTAGCGCTCGTTTCCGCATTTGTAAAGGCACACGCCCTTTTGAGAGAACTTTATCAGTCCGTATTCGGAATCCTCGACCTGAAGCGTATCCATATAGGTTTTCTTTTCAATTGTTCCGGGGTAGAACAGGAAAATATGCGTCGGGATCGAGAACAGAGGCTTGGTCAATTCGCGGACGTTCTCAACGAGAAAATCCTCAATATTCTGACTTGCCAGAATAACGGAAGATTCTTTTTTGCGGACGCGTTTCATGAAGTTGCGTATATACTCGACCGCCGTTAGGTTGGTGAGGAAAAGGTAAAATTCATCGATACTCGCGACGGTATTTCCGCGGCTCAGAAGCTGCTCGGACATATACGCGAGAACGTTGAACAGCAGAGCGTTGCGGATATTTTTGCTCGCCTGGAGCAGTCCTTTTACGCCGAACGTCACGAAATTATTATCCGTGATATTCGTGTGACCGTTAAAGAATTTGCTCTCCGCACCCTTGCAGATCGAGTGCAAGCCAAGCGCAATGTTCTGCAGATTTTCCGCAGTATAAAGGCTTTTTTCTTTCGGATTAAATGCCTTATATTCCGCTTCCACCAACTCGTAAAAATCCGAGAGAATGGGGTAGTCGGTTGCTTTCAGCTTGCTCCATTCGGTATCGTCGGATATTCCGAATTTATCATAGAGCTTGATCAATAACAGTTCAATCGTGTCGATCTCACGGTCGGTGAAGTCCTTGTAGCTCCTGAAAAAATCCCTCAAAAAGCTGATATGCTGGGACAGCTTTGTTTTGGATTTGAACGCTCTCGGAGCGTCATCATCGGCGGTTTCATCGCCCCACGATTTCGGTTCGAGTACATTTATAATGTACTCTCCCGACATAAGATCAATAAAGCAGCCGCCGAGATTTTTCGTCAAGTCTACATATTCCATTTCGGGATCAAGGCAGATTATATTTTTTCCACTCTCGCGCAAGTTGGTCAGAATCAGCTTTAACAGATAGGATTTTCCTTGTCCGCTGTTTCCCAAAATAAGAGTGTTGGCGTTCGTCTTGTCATCGCTGCGCTTATCAAAATCGACTATAATGTTGCTGCCGAACTTATCTCGCCCGAGATAAAAGCCGTTCTCATCGGTCTTGCCGGAAAATGAAAAGGGATAAAGATTGGCGACCGATGACGCGGGCAGAACTCGCTCGAACTGCTCGCGGAACATATTTCGACCGCTCGGCATTACGCTCATAAAGCCGTGCTGCTGGCGCAACATCAAACGGTCGACATTTAATTTCGAGCGCACTAATTCCGTCTGTACCTCGGTCTGCAAAATGCGGAGGTTATCCAAATTATCCGAGATCATTTCAAGGAAAACCGCCGTGTGGAGCAGCGGTTCGCGGTTACGGTGCATATCCGCGGCGAGCTGCGCCACGTCCTGCAAGTTGCTCTCGGCGGCGACCGTCTGCTGCAGATCGTTGGTGGAGCTGCGCTGCATACGGTTCTTGTTGGCGGCGTTCGCGATGATCCATTTTTCCTCGGCGGCGGTCACGGGGCGCGTGTAAATTCGGAGCGTCACGCCGTCCTTTTCACCAAGATAACGCAATATAGCCTGTTCGCTTGTCGATGTAGGATATTCGCGCAATGCCCAGACACAGCGGAATGTGTTGCCGCAAATAAAATAGTCCGTGAAAAATTTTATCACGGACGGCGCTATCATATCCAAAAAAGTTTTCTGCGGCTTGGTCGCGAAATCCCTTTCCGCAGCAGTTATTTTCTTCTTCAAGATAATCCCCCCATAGTCGACTCAATTTTTTGATCGTGAAATAATTCGGATTCGGGCTTCAGATAATAATCCTCACTGTTCCAAAGTGAAATATACACCTCGTCATCGCCAAGTGTTATAGGACGCTGCTCCAGTGATTCACCGTACCCATCTGCGTATTGTCCGATTAGGTACTGTGTCAATTCGTGCGTTTCGGTACGGTCAAGCTCGCCATAGGATTTCACGACTGCCATACCATACAGATTTCCGTTGCGCGTTTCCACCATCGGGATAATGGAATAAACCTTTTTATCGAGATTTTCATCGTGAAAATATGCCGCCAGACCGCGTTCCACAGCCTCCTTATCGCTGTTTAAATCATCGCGGATAAAATCGTTTATTTCATCGTCATAGCCGACATAATTTTCCGAGCATACTTCCTCGGGGTACTCGCTGCCGTCATCGATCTCGATCTTCAGCGGACAATAAAAACGCGTTTCCACCAACTCGCGCTTGGTTACCTCAATGGCGTTATGCATCAGCTCACAGGCTTCTATCCTCGGGTCGTTATACAACATTTCCGAGGCGTAATCCACAAAAATTTCGGTGAGGTTGCTGTCATCAATAAGGTCTGTCAGAGGTATGTCGAATACAGTTTCGTTTTCGCTCTGTTTAAGCCATCTGTCAATGCAGCAGTCCATATGGATTTTCAAATTATCGAGCGCTGCCGTCTGCTCATGCCGCTGAATAATTTCCCTTGCATTCGAGATAAATTGCGAGTATCTTGCGTAATCCGCGCCCTCGGAATTGACGAGCAGCCCATCGCCGCTGTCCATATTAACGAACAGAACGCCATGATAGCTGTCGTCGTAATATCCCATTAAATCCTTGTACTGCGGAAGATAATAATTGCGTCCGGTGGGGTTTTCAATAAAGTGCCGGAATTCCTCATGGGACACCTCGATCACCTTTTCCACAGCGCACTTCTTGGGGACAAATCCGGACGCCTTGCAGATCATATTCGCGTTTAAAATCAGCTTATCAGCCATTGAAGATGCTCCTTTCTCCGTCAAAGTTTTCAAATTTTTCGGTCACGACGTTCTGCTCAAAGTAAACGGCAAGGAGCGTCTTTATATCCTCGCCGCTATATCTTCTCGCAGAAAAGCCGTTCTCGTTCAAGGTCTTTTCGATCCTGTTCAGATACGCGAAAATCTCTTTATCCTTAAGTCCGCGAATTTTCACGATCAGCAGAAATTCTCTCGCCGTAGCGGTCATCGCCTGAATATGATCGAGGTGCTGCGCGTCCTGTTCCAAGAGCTTCCGCACCGCGGGATTTTCCTCTTTTTTCGCGAGTGATTTCAAGTGATTTTTGTTGCCCTCAAAGCTCTCCCGCGAGTTCACACAGAGAATTTCTATTTCCGTCAAGCCCTTGAGAACGCCCATCAGCGAGTATATTTTCGCCGATAAGCCCGCCTCAGACATCACCGAAATATTGCTCGGCTTAATGCTGAAAAAAACCGCCTCATTCAAAGCGGTCTTTAAAGAATATTCGGTTATGCCCTCAATTCCGAGGAGCTGTCGGGTACTCTGATTGTTCTGCTGTTGCTTTTTGTTCTTCAAAATTACCTCCTATCTTCGGTTTCCTCATATTCGGAAAGTTCGGTATAATCATCGGGACTGTTTCTATAAGTGCGTCTTAAATAATCATTTCCGCCGTCTACGGTTACCGCACCGCACTTGCAGCTTTTGAAGTCATGACGATCCGTTGAAACGATTATATCGCCGCACAAATTACATTTTACGCTGTTCCTAATTATCCTGCGCACATCGATCACCTCCACAACGATTTTACCACATTTCCTTAGAGAAGTCCAGCTAAATTTTCCACCGATATTCCTGCTGCTCCACAAAAAAATATTTCACGGCATATTTGAGGAAATCCAATATGCTGGTATCCTCAAATCGTATCGCCAGAAAGCCGTAAACAATGGTTGCGATCAGCGGTATCGTGAACCTCGTCTGTGCCATAGCGAACACGGAAATTAACGCGCTGATCCCTATCACGGCAAGGTCTTTCAGCCGCCACAGGAACAGCATGGGCGCTGCTTTGAGGTTGTCGGGATAAATGTACATAATATTTCTGATTTCCCCCTTATTTTTTCGATACGGCGGTAACCATCTGCTTGAGATGAACCGCCGACTGTGCCGTATTGATAACGCCGTTTATATTCGGACGCACCGAAGTTTCCAGTCCGAACATTCCAGCGATCCTCGGAATTTCTCCCGCCGCAAGCATGATTCCCAAGCCGAGCAGCCAGTAGTCCTTAAACAGGATCAAGCCGCAGACAAGCATTGTCGACTGCAAAAACGCGGTTAGACAGGTCGCTATAACTTGCTTTACCCACATCACGAAACCGTCGTTAAAACCGCGCGGAACAGAGAACATATACAGCGAACCGATGGCTATTTGTATCAGCAGAATGCCACCGCGCTTGATGCTCGCAAAGAACACCTTTATAACGCTATATCCCATCATAATGGCGATCAGAATACCAAGCAGCGGTCCAAATAAAAATCCGTTGATCACGTCAAGACAGGCATTCAGCAGAGTTCCGCTGCCCTCAGGGCTGATCAAACCCGTCATGTCACCGGACATACTGCTTTGTAATGCAACGGTAAATCCATATAACTGCACGGGAACGGTACAGAATAAATTTACCGCGAAAAACCCCTTGATTATATTCAGCGCGAGCGCTTTCGGATCACCGCGACCGTTCTGGGATTCTATCGCGAATTCAAACAGCGCCACAACGATTCCGACCACAAACAGCGCCCAGCCGAGATTTGAAAAAAGCTGCACGATCTGTCTGACCCAAGGAAGCCCGAACAAATCGTAGCCCGTCGCGTTCATAACGCTGAAAAAATCGCCGAGCAGTGCGATTATTTTCTGATATAACAGGTCGGAAAAGTAATCAAATATTTTGGTCACAAAATCCGCACCTACATCTAAAAAGAATATTTTTTTCACCTCCAATGTTTTTGTGCTCAGGTCATTAAGACAAAAAATGACAGGGCGAGCAAAAGTAAAATGGTTGATTTTCTTCGGAAATAGTGCTATAATAAAATTAACCGAACCATAAAAATACGGTTTGCTGCGGGGTTTGCACAATTCCCGCGCGAACGTATCGCTATCGAAATTGGAGCGTAAATTATGAAATATCGTATTCACCCAGACCTTAAAAAAGCAGCTTACAAAATGCCGTTCTGTAAGCCGCTTTTATATATGTCACACCTTCCGCTGCGTATGGCGTTTCCGTTTATAAAAACTTCCGCTGGAGTTTCGATAAAACGGGAAACGATTTCCGATAACGAAAATGTCATATCGGCATATGTTTTCCGTCCTGAAAATACAGCGAAAAAAATCCCTTGTTTGCTGTATTTTCATGGCGGAGGATTCGGATATGAAGCCGCGCCGTATCACAAGGTACTTTCGGCAATTTACGCAAAACACGCGAACTGCGCTGTCATAATGCCAAATTACAGACTCCTGCCCGCATATCCATTTCCTGCCGCCAAAAACGACGCTTTGAACAGTTATAAGTGGATACTTCAAAACGCGCGGCGGCTGAACATTGACACAAATCGTATTGCGGTAGGCGGCGACAGCGCAGGCTGTGTACTGGCGGCACATATCTGCCGAAGCGAACCTGCTCCGTGCTTTCAGATGCTGATCTATCCCGTTGCGGATGCGAAAATGTCAACAAGATCAATGCGGCGGTTTACCGATACTCCATTGTGGAATTCGACCAACAACCGCAAAATGTGGAGCGCGTATCTGAACGGAAGCGGTGTACCGCTTTCGGAGATTTCACCGCTGCAAATGAAACTCGGCAATTTTGTTCCGAACGCGTATATTGAAACAGCCGAATTTGACTGTCTGCACGACGAAGGAATCCTGTATGCCAGAAAGCTGAAAAGGTCCGGGTCTTTTGTCGAACTGAACGAAACTCGCGGAACATTTCACGGGTATGATATCGTACTTGGCAGTCCGGTTACCAAGAAGAACGTATCACGGCGTATAAAAGCACTCCGCAGAGCGTTTGGTTCAAAAGGAAAATAATGATATACATATGCCTATGTTGCATGGATAAATCAGATATTTATGATCGTCCAGACATACATCGGAGCTGTCAATGTGAACACCAGACAGGCAAATAAAATTGCGGGAGCTGCCCACTCGAAATGCCCCGATTTGCGGTAATCAAAATAACTTAACGATAGTTTTGCAAAGAAAAATACCGCCAGAATCACATCTATGATCGGGAACACAACATTGTTCACGACCTGCTTGATCTGCCCAGATGCGGACTTCCATGTACCCTCGATCGCTCCCGCAACATTGCCGCCCTCTGCAAAAGCGCAGATAGACATAGCGGTCATTGCAACGATCATAATCATTACCACGCTGATAATTCTAATAACTTTCTTTTTCATAATCATCATTTCCTTTCTCAGTACGACGGAGCAATATGCCAATCGTCAAATACATTGCCTTTAATCGTTAAGCTGTCGGTCAGATTTGCGGAAAGCATTCCCGCGGGAGTCCAGCAGTCGATTGCCCATGTATACACCTTATAGCTTCCGTCCGGCATCCATATAGGTGTAAAATGCGTTCGATTATTATAGGTGCTATACTTATTTTTTCGGAATTCAAGCGCACCGCCCGTTTTCTCCAACAGCCGCCAATAGGTTTGGTAATAAAACTCGGGGAAGTAGGCGACCGCGTTCTGAAGCTCGGTATGCTCGCCGTTTCCCGAAATTGAAGCGGTAACTTTTTCGTTGATTCCGTAACCTGATTTCATAGTTCTGCCAACAGCAGTCGGGTTCTTTTCATCGCAGGTGATCCGCATATCCGCGTTCATGGAAACCGAATAGGAATTGGTGTAGAATTCCCATTCGCCCTGATCTTCCCAATATCCGTGATCCTGCCAATAGCCGCCCGTTGTACCGTCCGCATAGCGTATCGTATGCCAGCGCCAGCGAGGAATCCATACCCAATCGGGAATCCACCTTGCGCACCAAACGCTCCAAGCCGCCGAGGTTTTTTGTGCCATATTCGGAACACTTACCGCGCGGAAGCTGTCGTTGCGGTCGTCGGCAGTCGGATCGGGAGGCGGGTTCTTATTGAGATCGACAATATTTGCCGTAATATTGGTTTTGCTTGCGGACGCGCCGCCCGTCACCGTGACCTTAATGTTTACTGTCTGCTCGGTATTGGGAGTGTGCCATTTGCACCAGACGAGCTGCGAAGCGCCTTTCGGATATACAATATTTCCGACCGTATAAACTTTATTTTTTATATAAAATCTTACGGTCACGGGGTTATCGGGAGAATGTTCGCCGCCCGTCACGGTGATACTCGTGTATACATCGGTATCGACGCGGTACTCGTAATCGCTTGCCGCGACCTCGACTTCTTCCTCCGGCTCTTTGAAAGAAACGATCCCGACGCCAAGATATTGGATAATATCACTGTCGGTCATATAGGAATTTTTCGAGCCTGTCCAAGCCGTATAACCGAGGTCGTCCTTTTCGAGGAACATCGCAAGCGGCAGATTCTTATGTGAGAGAGGTCCCATTTTATTTATTAATTTTCCGCCCGTCTGCATATTGTAGAGAGCCGCCTCGGTCGCCGTCATCGCAGTCCTTATGCCGTTGAACGTGATGTACATTATCGGCTCTAACATCAGCTTGTAGTCACCGTTAGTCAGATCATCAAACTCAATTCCCATATGTTCGGCGATACGCTTTACAACCTGTTCATCGGTGAAGTAGCTGCGAATCGCCTCGATATTTGCGCCAGAACCATCGCTGATGATTGTCGGCAGCGGCTGTGCCGCTGCTTTACTGACATATTCATTGGTGCTTATTGTGAGAGAAGCACCCCCAACATAATCGGCTTTGCACTTCTTTTCAAAATGAAATCTTATATCGGATGTATCGGAGTTCGTATAATCAATTGATGCCGATTTTACGGCTCCCGTTTCGGAATCGACAACCGTAATTCTAACTCCATCATTGCCGGGATTCCAGAAGTTTTCCGAGCTGCCGTCCTTTAAGCCACCGCCGCCGTTGTCAATATTGGGATCGCCCTCGGCAAAGGCAACGATCTGCAAACAGAAAAATGCCGCCATAGCTGCGGCAATTATTCTTATGAATTTTATCATTTAAACCTCCAAGAAAATAAGCGCCGAGTTATTCACTCAGCGCTTTTGTGATTATCCGAAGTAGCCTATTTTGTTGCCGTTCTCGTACATTTCGCTATCATATTCGCTCCTGCCTCCGCCACCGTGATCAACTACCCATCCGAAGCCATCGATATAAATCATTCCATCTTTGGTATCTCCATGTTTGGGAGTATCCGAAGGTGTTTCCGGCTGCTTGACCTCGGTCTGTTCTGGTTCATAAGTCGGCTCTTTGTCAGGGTTTGTGAGCATTTCCTCGTCCTCGATCTTGGGAGGCTCGGGCGGCTCGTTCTGCGGAGCGCTCTCCGTTTTCTCGGGTTCGGAGAAGTCCTGATTTATTTTGATACCGCCGTCCTCGATGAAGTCAGCAGCTTCCTTTTCGGGATCGCTCTCGGTGGGAGTGACGTTGTCGGGTATGATTGTGCTCTCCGCGGGCTTTTCTATCTCAATCGGCTTGGTTTCCTCACGCTTTGCGGTGGATATTTCCACGCTTATCAACGTTGTTGAGCTTGTATCGGAAGTATCGGGAGCCGTTACCTCGGGTTCGGGCGCGAACCTTGCCGCGATAAGGATCGCGAGCGCTGCGCACAGTACCGTTCCGCCACCTACCGCAAGACCTCTTTTGGTTTTCATTGTCATAAAATCACCTTTTCCTTTCATGTCGGTGTTTTGCTGTTATCTGCATTTTACCATATCGGGAAAAATTTATCCAGTCAAAAAAACTGTTTTCTACGGAAATGACAAAACTTTTTCATTTTCTTGTGGATATTCGTCAGAATTTCGGCGTATATTTGGACTTCACGCAGAGCCGAATTTTCATCGGCGGCAGCACATCTCCGCAGAACGATAACGGCACTTCAAGCGTTATATACGAGGTCGCGGAGAATTGCGGTATATCTCCCGATGTCGGCGCAAACTGCGCGTTATCCACATTGACGGAAAGCCCATAAACAGCGAATTCCGTACCGTCCGAATTGCTTTTAACGTGCTTACCGCCGCTGCTTTTCAGTCCGAGCAGTTGATCCAGCCGTCCGTAAACATCGCCCGTAGAAACCGCCGCTTTCCACGAGTTACCCGAGAACCGATACCCGCCCGAATACCCCTCGCGAACACCGTCATAGACATTGCTGTAATTTCCGACCGATGTCGCAATCACCGCCGACTGCACTGCATCCTTGACACCCGCCGAAATGGTAATCAGTCGAATTATCTGCCACAGCACTACGAAGAACATCATTCCCGCAAGCGCAATTGCAACCGTCAACGGCGCAGCGGTATAGGCTTTTTTGGAGCGAAGTAACCGTAATATTTTTTTCACTTGTGATACACCTCGCTTTTACCGGAAGCCTTTGCGGTAAGCGTCACGGGAAAGCTCCCGAACTCGCCGAACCCTATATCCATTTTATAAGTGCAAGTAACCGTGAATTCTTGATTTAATTGCACTTTGCCCGTTCGAGACCATTCGATCTTGGGCGTGATGCCCGTGCGTTCCGTCAGCACCTGTGCCCGTGCTGTGGTTTCCGAGCCGATCCGACCGGATATTTCCGCCTCGCGCACAAGCTCGTCGGCGTAATTATCAAGCTGAATTTTCGCAGACACAACGGGCGCGACTGCCATTATAAGCGCGATGACCATAACGACCACCAACACAATTATGACAACATCGAAATACCCCTCGCCGCGCTTGCTTTTCAATAATTTTTTCATTCGCACCTCCGTTACGCCATTGAACTCAGCGAGTCGAGAAGCTGCATTCCCATAACTACCAAGTAGGTCAAGAGAAATAACATCAGCATTCCGAAGCTGCAAATTCGTATTTTCGGAGGTATCTTCGCTGCTTTCGCCTTGAGCCTTTGGAGTTCGATCAGCTTGAAATCGTGAGCGAGCATTTTAAAATAAACCGCGCTGTCATCACCTCTGATGACCGATACCAAACCGCGCACCACATCGGATAACTGCGCCGATCCGATACGCGCTTCAAATCTTGTAAGTGCCGCTTCATAGCTTGAACTGCGCATATCCGCGCAGCACACATCAAGTTCGTATGCGAAATGCACTCCCGCATGTTTTTTGAAGTTCTCCATGATCGACAGAACATCACGGCTCGTTTTTAGTTCCTGCTCTACCGTAGCCACAAAGCGGGGAAGCTCCTGCTCTATAGCGTCACGCTTTTCTCTCATCTTTTCGTCAGCCTTACCGTTTTCACGAAAATATATCGCAACGGCGAGGATAATGAAAAAGGGAATAAGCAGCGGCATAAAGAATGCGCACGGAACAGCCAAAAGCGCAATACAAAAGGCTTTGAGGAACGCAAGTGCCGTAAATGTTTCGGGCGTCATTTTTATTCCCGCCGACTTCAATGTGCTTTCCAGACGAGATTTTTTATACTTATCCATTGGGATAATTTTTCCGATCTTCGCCGCAATTCCGAGCAGTATCACCTCAATGGATTTCGACAGCTTTTTGTCGTTTCTGCCTGTATTCATAACCGCCTGAGACGTTTTCAAATAGGGGATTTTCAGCGCGTTTGCAAGCAGCATAAACAGCCCGACCGCGAGTGAAATTCCGAATATGATAATTAAAAATTCCATTCAAATCCCCCTTATCTCTTGTACTCAATCGGCTTGGTCAGCTTAATGACGATAGCTGTCGAGATAAATATTCCGACTGCCGAAACCGCCAGCACGATCTGTCCGACAACGGTATTCATAAGGCTGTTAAACCATGCTTTATTGAGCATATACAACAGCGGAATATTTCCGATTACGAGAAACGCCATGGAAATAAATTCCTTGCGCGGA
>CAJULF010000074.1 GCA_910587135.1 uncultured Oscillospiraceae bacterium | reverse complement strand
CGGCAAATGTGTACTTTTTGAAATTTCATGCGCCGACATTGCGTTGTCAATAAGCCTCTTCTACAAGCTGACGGCAGCCCCTTAAGAGCTGCCGTTGATTTGTTTGATTTATGCCGCGGAATATTTAAGTATTGCTGAAACGTCGATAGCGTTGACATTGCCGTCGCCATTAAAATCGCCCTTGAAACCACTGTCTTTCTGAGCGGAAATGTTTTTCAGCAGCACCGACGCGTCCAGAGCGTTTATTACTCCGTCGTTTGTCAGATCTCCTGCCAGCTTTGTTTCGCTGTCAACAATGAGGAAGTAGCTTCCTGCAGTTTCGGGAGTGATCTTAAATGCGGTACCCTCGATTTTCCTGACCGCGACGCATTCCGCCTTTTTCGCGGCGCTGTCATACTTCATAAGAGAAGCAAACTTGTTTACATCGCCGCTTTCAAGGGTAAATTCTATCTCCTTGATATCGCTTAGCTCGACCACTTCAAGCGCTTTTCCGCCAAAAGCCTTTATTATCTCCTCGGGAACAGTAACCGCGGGCTTTTCGGGCAAAGGCGGTTCGGAAGGTGTGGGAGCGGGAACCGCCTTTATCATTTCCTCAACGATAGCGGGAAACTTCCATTTCAGCGCCTTTCTGTCAAGCAGTATGTAATTTCCGCCGTCGTCCCAGAAAAAGCACTTGATGCCGCGCTCGTAAGCCGACTTTACAAAATACCCCGCGTGCCTTGCTCTCGCCGCCGTGTTGTTCTGATCCATGGATCCGAATTCGCCGATGACAATCGGCGCTTTCATTTCGCGAGAGAACGTCTTAAGACTCTCCATAAGCTCGTCAAACTGCATCTTGTCCGCATCAGAGCCCCATTCCTTGGTAGGAGTTGCCCATGTTATGGTTTTGTCGGTAAAGGTTTGGGGATCGTAATTGTGTACCTGTATTATAATATGGTTGCGGGCTGTATCGCTCGGCAGAACAAAGCGGTTGAACGTAGTGCCCGAACAGCCAGCGGAGTAAGTCTGAACCATCAGATTTCTTACACCGTTGCTTCCGCCCGTTAGGCGCACGGTATCAACAAAAAGCTGATTAAACTTATTCGCCGCGTCGTAAGCGTCGGCGTCGTTGGTCTCCGTCCAGTTTCCCGCCTCATCGCGTATTTCGTTATACGCCTCAAAAATCAGCTTTTCGCCGTAATTGCGGAAACGACGCGCTATCTGCTCCCAAAGAGCCGCAAAGCTCTTTTCATAAGTATTGTAACTGCTTGAGGAAGCTTTAAACCAGTACTCCCTTTCATGGTGAGTATTGAGAATGCAATACATATCCTGGGATATTACATAGTCAACGACCTCGTTTACGCGGTCGAGCCATTCCTTGTCTATGTTTCCCTCATCGTCTATATGCTGCGCCCAAGACACGGGTACTCTTACGGCATTGAAGCCGGCATCTTTTACAACGGTCAGCATTTCCTTTGTGGTTACGGGATTGCCCCATGCTGTTTCATAAGGGGCTGTGCCGTTGGAATCGTCTATCCAGTCCCCTGTGGGATCGAGCGTGTTGCCCAGATTCCAGCCAACGGTAATGTTTTCCACCGCTTCGTATGCGTCCTCAAAATCCGCTTCAGCCGCCGTGGAAGGCAGCGCGATGGCGGTCAGGGATAACGACAAAGCAAGAGCGGCAGAAAGGATCTTGTCAATCATTTTCTTCATAATCAGTCCTCCATTTTAAATTTTGATTCACCCATTATAACCGATGTTCCCACAAAAATAGGAGCCGCACCTTCACGCGGTATAGTCTTTTCCGTTCCGTTTGGCAGGGTGCAGCGCCATTCGGCATCGGAAAGATTTTTAAGTCCCCATAATCCCGGATTGTTTTTGTTGCGCACGACCTCGGCGGTCACACTCAGCCTGTCATCAAACAGCTTTGCGCCGTCAAAAAGCAATATGCTCTGCTTTGCGCCGTTCAGCGTGACGGGCTTGGGATAATGTTGTCCGCAAGGGCATATGATCTTTCCCTCATCGTCCTTTTCGCTTGTGGAGAGAAAACTCTGACTCCCGCAGGAGCAGGCGGTTATATCGCCTCTTAAACGGGTCAGCAGATCCAGCCACTGCTTTTCGATGAGCCGCTTCTGCGGCTGCTCGATACCCGCGGTAAACGAAAAGGTAAAGGCATCGCGGATATAATCGGGCATTATCCTCCAGAATTTTATTATATTATTGTGTACTCCGCGTACGGGACGATTGCTGTCATTATTGGGGTCGTACACGAACATCGGTTCAAATCCGTAATGGCGGCGCTCGGCTTCCTCGGTAAGGCAGACGCTTTTCAGCACTTTGCTCCCCTCAAGAGGATCTCCTCTCAAAAGAAGCCTGAACAGCACCACCGCCAGCGAATAACGGTCGGTGAGTTTATCGGGGGCTTTTTCTCCGCGGACTATCTCAGGCGCCATATACCCTGGCTTGCCCGCTATCCCGAGGTGTTCTCCGTAGGGAGCGATATTGTCGCAGTCGCATATCAGCACATCGCCGTCGGAAGGGCGGATAAAAAAACCGCCGTCGTTCAGGTCCTGATAGCTTTTTCCGCTGTTGTGAAGCGTACGGAACGCGGAAGTTATCCTTATAGCGGAATTTACCACCGAATACAGTCCCGAAAATCTTACACGCGCGTTCAGAACATCGGAAAACGGCTTATACTCCTCAGGGATAAGCTCCATCAAAAAACCAAAGCTGCCATCACATTTAGCGGTAAGCAGCTTGGGCATAAGGAACGCCTCGTCCGCCACGCCCTCCTCGGTAAGCCGCGCGAGATTGTCGCGAAAAAGTTCGGGACGCTTGAGCTTATTCGGAAAGTACATTTTAAGGGCATACTCCTTCCCCGCGAACTCCGCGCGGTAGACTGTACCCTGACCTCCCGAGCCGAGAACCGCGGTTATCTTTGCCGCGCCGCCAAGCTCCAGCGGTATCCTGTCGCCAATTTTAAGCATCAGAAGCCGCCTCCCGAAAGTGACTCGAAGCTCTCCTCCGCAGAGGTTTCGGCGGCGTTGCCGCACCACTCGCACACCGTTTCGTCCTCGCCGTCCCAGCAGGTGGTCTTTCCGCACTCGCTGCATTGGAAAAAGCCCTTTGCCTCGCAGTAGGGGCAGGAGGGATATTCGGTAGTCACATAGACGTTTCCGCTTATTTCGGTATCGCCGAATTTCTCACGCCCCGCGGTTCTTTCGCTTACCTTGAACGCCCATGTGGCGTACCACGCACCGTCCTCGCGCTGCTCGGAACGAATACCGAAAAGTTCGTGAGTCTGACGGCATTTCGTTAATATTACTGCTGCCTTCATAATTTATCCTCCTGATTTTAATGCTCCCCCGCGCGTTTTGTTGTGCGGTTTGGGGCTGTAATGCTTTTAAGCTACGTTGACCTAAGGCTAATGATTTAAAAGAATTTTCCACGCCGCCTCAAATGTCACTGTGTGACGTTTGCGCTATCTCTCCGCGAAAGCTCCGTTCCGCTGCGCTTCACTCCGCTTTCACGGATGATTGCGGAAAATTCATGCGTGGGCGGTCTGTGGTTCTTTACTTTAAGCGCCCTTGAACACTTTGTTTTTGTGTGGCTTGGGGTCGTAATGCTTTTAGGCTATGTTGACCTGAAGCTAATGATTTAAAAGAATTTTCCACGCCGCCGCAAATGTCACTGTGTGACGTTTGCGCTATCTCTCCGCGAAAGCTCCGTTCCGCTGCGCTTCACTCCGCTTTCACGGATGATTGCGGAAAATTCATGCGTGGGCGGTCAGTGGTTCTCTGCTTTAAGCGCCCTTGAACGCTTTGTTTTTGTGTGGCTTGGGGTCGTAATGCTTTTAAGCTATGTTGACCTGAAGCTAATGATTTAAAAGAATTTTCCGCACCGCCGCACACGTCACTGCGTGACGTGTGCGCTATCTCTCCGCGAAAGCTCCGTTCCGCTACGCTTCACTCCGCTTTCACGGATGATTGCGGAAAATTCATGCGTGGGCGGTCAGTGGTTCTTTGCTTTAAGCGCCGGATTTCAAGTATTCCCATGTCGCTCTCCCCCGACCACTCTGCCCGTCAAATCATTATTTCAACTTTTTCAATATCTTAGCAGCCTCGGCGTGTCCGTTATCCGCGGCAAGTGTAAAATAATGCCGCGCAAGGGACAAGTCCTTTTCCACATGAACTCCCTTAAGATACATTACCCCAAGATTGTACTGGGCTATATCGAGATTTTTCTCCGCCGCCATCTTGAACCACCGAAACGCTTCGGCGGTATTCTTTTCCACACCGCTGCCCAGATAAAGGCACTTTCCGTAGCTGCACTGGGCGCGCGGGTGACCTATCTCGGCGGCGCGGCGGTAGAACATCGCCGCCCCATCCATATCCTTGTCCGCAAGACAGCGGCGCGCGCTCTGATAAAGCTCCTCGCCGTCGTCGGGGGTTGGCTGATGCGCCTCCGCTTCGGATAAAAGATCAACGGGAGTTCCGTTTTCCGCAAATTTACGCCATTTTTCGGCAATAGACGGATTCTTTTCCACATGAATGCCGTTCTCATAGCACATAATTATAGCGTTTATCGCCTCCGCAGAACCCGCGGAAGCGGCTTTCATAAAATGCTCAAAAGCAGCGTTTTCGTCTATCTCGCAGGCTATGCCCTCCGCGCAGAAATACCCCGCCATATACTCCGCGTCGGCAATGCCGTTCTCCGCGCCGCGCAAAAACCACTCGCGAGCCTGTTCCGTGTTCTGTGCGCCGCCCCTGCCCTCCAGCCGATAGCTGCCCATGTAGTATTGAGCCTCTCCGTAATCCTGAAGCGCGGACTGCTCGAACCAATACAGCGCCTTTTCATAGTCGCGCAGGCGGTCAAAATGCCGACCGAGAGAGTATTGCTCCGCCGCGTCGGTGATATTCTTTGCGCTTTCGGTAGCGGCGGCAGGGAGCTTCTCCGATTTTTTGAAAGCCACCTCACAGCCCATAGCGCCGCCCACCGCCTCGACAGCCTCCGCGGCTATCCGACCCTTTAGACCTATCTCGTCGCGCATAGACTTAACACAGCGGGCAGCTGCCGCACAGCGCACCTCAAAGGGCTTTTCCCTCACTGCGTACAGCTTTTGGGCGCAGCCATCGTACAGTGCGACATAGATAAGCCGCCTTGCCGACTGCTCCTTGGGGAAAATATCTGCGATGAGCGCGTCGGTACGCCGCCTGTCCAGCAGCGTTTCCGCCCCGAATCTGCCCGAAATATAACGGAGTATGCCCTTGATATCCCGCACTGCCTCGCCGTTGGGCGCGTGCACAGTCTTGCAGAAGCCGCAGTAGTCCTGTTTTGTTTCGTCAAATGCTCTTCCGCAGCGTGCGCAAATCACAAGCTATACCCCCGTTTCATTTAAAATGTCATCTTATATTGTACCACAATTTTAACTTTCTGTCAATCTATATATTGTGTCAAAGGTATTTTTTTATAGATGCCCTTAAATAGTTAGCCTTAGGTCAACATATCTTAGAGCCTGTTTAGTATCTCTCAGCACACATCTTGCTTGCATACTGAGAGATACTGAACAAACTCTTAGCAGCAACTCAGGTCAACTTAATATCAGTAAACATATGCGCCACCGAATCCCACACCTCATCAATGTTTTCGCTGAACACATTACCAATGCGTATGCCTGTTCTCAGCTCCCGCACGGTAAGACCGTCAAAAACGTACTCTTGAATCAGCTGCCTGATCTCCTCGGAATCCTCCTCACCAAGACCATCTACCGTATATCCGAGAGAATCACCAACCTCATATTCGCCTATAAGTTCTCCCTCGATAAAGTGATGATATATGCGGTTGTGATGATAGCATTCCATGTCTTCCCTGCACTCGTGATAATACACGTTATCCTTAAAAATCCGATTTATAAATTTATGTTCCCCAGTTTCCTCAAACCAACCTGTCGGACCGCCGTAAAACGGAACAGATATATTAAGCTCACCGTCGGAATACCGCAGATCAAAATACGCTGCAAACTGGGCGCAGCCGCTCATATTTATCCATTCCTCACTTCGTATTATGTAATGGGTATTGTTTTCCGCGTCGGTGCATATTGAAAGATTGTAGGTGCGGTCAACAAGCGTAGCGAGCCTTTCACCCGCCGCGACATCATAAATATCCAGAAACCCCTCCGCGCCCGCACTTTGTACGGTATTCACAAAAAGCTCGGGAACACCGTCACCTGTGATGTCTAACAAATCTATATGATACAAATAATTCTCACGCTTGTATTCGCCCTCGATAATTATCTCGTCATTAGTAATTATGTCGGTCAGTATCTTTTTTGCGGCAGCTTCGTATTCGCTCAATTCCCCAGCTTCCACAGCTGTCTGCGGCGGCTCGGTTTCCTCCGAAACGGGAATCACGGCAGGTCCTTCGGGTTCGATAGATTCCGGCTCCGCGGTAATTATCTCCCTTGGCATATCGTGCGTATTACCAGCGGTCGGCGCGGAAGAAATATCGAAAGCGCTCTCGGCGGATTCGGCTGAAACTTCCCCCGAAACAGCGGAAGCGCCCATTGGTGCGGATTCGGCGGCAGTACAGCCCGTAAGCACCGCCATCAGTAAAAATGCTGAAAATATTGTGTAACATTTCATAGATATCCTCCTTTTATAATGATTATAACATGGTCTAAAGCGCTTTGTCAAGCGCACAGACTGTATATAAAGGTTGACTTAGAGCGGATTATTTAAAAAATTTCAAAAATTTCGTTACGCATACTTCACGCAGCTTGTCTGCATTCCGCATGAATGGCGAAAACCGCGTTTGCGTTTGCAAACGCGGTTTTACACAAACTTCAGCGCAATGCTTTAGTCAACCACATTATCGTTGCGTAAAACTCTGCGACTTTTTAAATTTCATGCGCCGACGCTGCGCGGCATATTAGCTTTTTCTACAAGCTGAGCGCTTTGTCAAGCGCATTTAAGAGTTTCGAGAAACATTTTTCAAATTTGACCGCCGCGGACGTACTCCTGAAATATCAGCTGTTTTTCCATTGTTCCGCGGATTTTTAGGAAATATTTTTAAATACCTATTGACAAACGGAGAAAATGTTGTTATAATAATATCTGCTGTGGAAAGTAATTTTACTTTACACCATGCGGAGGGCGAGATTATGGAGCGCAGCTTTGATTTTGTGATACTTCTCGATATCTACGGCGAGCTGCTTTCAAAAGGGCAGCGCGAAGCGCTGGATATGCGGTATAACGCGGATCTGTCGCTTTCGGAGATAGCTGAGGAAACGGGCGGAGTTACCCGACAGAGCGCCGCGTATTCGATAAAAAAGGGCGAACAGCGGCTTACGGAGCTGGAGGAGCTTCTCGGCTTTGCCAAAAGACTGAAAACGCTCTCGGGGCAGCTTGACAAGGCGAAAGCGCTTCTGCGCGATATTTCAAAGGATCACCGCGACAAACGCCTTGAGGAGCTGAACGGGCTTCTCGAAAAAATAGAGCGGGAGCTTTGACATTCGGCTGACCGCTCACAACTGAACCAATAATATAAAGGGGGGCTTCAAAATGGCTTTTGAGGGATTGTCCGCAAAGCTCAATAACGTTTTCGGTAAGCTTAAGGGTCACGGAAAGCTCAACGAAAAGGATATAAAGGACGCTATGCGCGAGGTTCGCATGGCGCTGCTGGACGCGGACGTAAACTATAAGGTTGCAAAGGACTTTGTAAACAAGGTCAGCGAAAAGGCACTGGGCGCGCAGGTCATGGAAAGCCTTACCCCCGCCCAGCAGGTGATAGATATCGTTCATGGGGAACTGATAGAGCTTATGGGAAACACCACCGCAAGGCTGGAATTCCCGAGCAAGCCTCCGTGCGTTATAATGATGTGCGGACTTCAGGGCGCGGGCAAGACCACCCACTGCGCAAAGCTCGCCAAATATCTTATGGAACAGAACCGCCGCCCGCTGTTGGTTGCCTGCGACATATACCGTCCCGCGGCTATCGAGCAGCTCAAGATAATGGGAGAAAAGGCGGGAGCGCACGTTTTTGAAATGGGTCAGACCGACCCTGTGAAAATCGCCAAAGAAGGCATAAAGTACGCCAAAGACAATGGATTTGACGTGGTAATGCTGGACACGGCGGGACGTCTGCACATAGACGAGGAGCTGATGGAGGAGCTTGAAAACATCAAGCGCGAAACTCAGCCAAACGAGATACTGCTCGTTGTGGATTCCATGACGGGTCAGGACGCGGTAAATGTGGCGGAGAGCTTCAACAGCACGCTGGACATAACGGGAGTTATACTCACAAAGCTTGACGGCGATACAAGAGGCGGCGCGGCGCTTACGGTGCTGGCTATCACGGGAAAGCCGATAAAATTCGCGGGAATAGGGGAAAAGATAGACGCAATAGAGCCTTTCCACCCCGACAGAATGGCAAGCCGTATTCTGGGCATGGGCGATGTGCTTACGCTAATCGACAAGGCGAAATCCGCCATCGACGAAAAAGCTGCGGAAAAAGCCATGCAGAAAATGCAGGAGAATAAATTCGACCTGAACGATCTTTACGCCCAGTTTGAGCAGATAGAAAAAATGGGAAACATACATTCACTGCTCAATATGATACCCGGCGTCGCCGGGAAGGTCAAGGAAGAGGACATTGATGACAAGAAAATGCCGCGCACCAAGGCAATAATATCCTCAATGACCCCCAAGGAACGGGAAAAGCCTTCTATAATCGACGCGAAGCGCAAACGCAGGATAGCGGCGGGAAGCGGCACAAGGGTAGAGGACGTAAACCAGCTTCTGCGGCAGTTTGAGCAGATGCAGAAAGTGATGAAGCAATTCGGCTTCGGCGGCAAGGGCAAGAAAAAGCGTCTGCCGAAATTCCCCATGAATATGGGCGGAATGGGATTCTAAAAGCAGTCGGCGGAGATACGCAAAGAAATTTACAATTTAGAGGATAGGAATCGGAGCGGGTTTTATTGCTTCCGAAACAGGATACAACAATGGATATAGCTGATATAATAATGGTGGCTATCGGCATGATAGTCACGGCGGCGGGAGCGTTTTTTCTGTTCACCGCGATAACGAAAAATCTATTTCTTAAAAACGCAGGCGGAACTGCGCGGGTGCGCTGTGCCATTATCGGAGCATTCCTGCTTTGCGTCGGACTGCTTTGGCTGATATTCAGCTTCAGCGGAGAATAACAGATTAAATTCGGGTTTGCCCGATTTGATAATTTTTATCGGAAAGGAGATAATAGAAATGGCAGTTAAAATAAGACTCAGAAGAATGGGCGCTAAGAAGGCTCCCTTCTATCGCGTGGTTGTTGCTGACTCCCGTTACCCCAGAGACGGTCGTTTTATCGAGGAGATCGGTTATTATGACCCCACCAAGGATCCCATTGTCGTAAATATTGACAAGGAGAAGGCTGAGGAGTGGATCAAGAAGGGTGCGCAGCCTACCGATACCGTTAAGAGACTTCTTAAGGGTTAATTGACTATGGCAAACAGGTTGAGATGAACATCTCAAAGCTCCCAAGGAGGGAAATTATGAAAGAACTTCTTATCACTATCGCGACCGCTCTTGTAGAGGATAAAAGCGCGGTGCAGGTTACGGCGGACGAGCCCGACGAAACGGGTGTGGTTGTGTACCACCTCCATGTTGCCCCCGACGATATGGGCAGAGTTATCGGAAAGCAGGGAAGAATCGCCAAAGCGATACGCACAGTTATGCGCGCGGGCGCGGTAAGGCTTGACGAGAAGATTTCCGTTGAAATCGATTGACGAAAAAAGGAAAACGGCGGCGTACCTTGCCGTCGTTTTTGTATAGTGTACTTAACGCGGAGGTGCGGCATGGTTAAAGAAAACCAAGACAAAGAGATTGTAAGAATGATTAGGGAGGGCTTGGAAAAAACAGGCGGCTACTGCCCCTGCAAGCGGCAAAGAACACCCGAAAATATCTGTATGTGCGAGGAGTTCAAGGGTCAGATAGCCGACCCCGAATTTGAGGGGTATTGCCATTGTAGGCTATACTATAAAAGTAAAGATGATAATAACAATTAACAAAATGGTTATCCCAAACCCGTAGGTGAACAAGGTCCAATTGAGGTGGTAAACTGGTATTAGACCTCCTCGGAAAACTCAAAAGCACTGTTTGGCTTGCCCTTATGCAGACATGCTTTTGCAGTTTTTGATAGGCTGACTGCATCAAGTATGTACATACAGCATTCCTGCGGAAAACGGGTTGCGTCTGACGACAAATTTGCTGCGTCATACGGCACTTCTCTGATTTCCACACCATTTTCATTGGTACAGGTTCTAATTTTGATATTGTTTAGTTAAAGACTGAACGCAAAAAATCAATCTGGTTACGATATCACATTTTTAAGCAATTTCAGTATTTTTTATAAATAGGTATTGACAAATAAATTTTTTTCTGATATAATACAATGATTTAGTTCTACTTATCTAAATGGGAGGCTTGGGAAAATATTTTAGTTATAATGAAAGAGGTAAAAGAAAATGAAACACGATTTCAAGTTCATCTCTAAGCACTCACCAGAAGTCCAAAGTGCTTTTGCAAATTTGCAAAGTATTCTAAAGCAAGTGCATAAAATCTTGCGCAACGAATATAATTATACTTTTCAACACAAACCTGTTGGCAGTTATTCTCGAAATATGATTACTTATGATGCCAAATCAAATATTGGATATGATTTTGACATCAACATCTACCCAAACGATGAGGACAATAATTTTTCTCCTAAAGAAATCAAACTGTTTTTCAAGGAAGCATTAGATAAGATCGCTCCAAAATACGGTTATGATTATGCCGAAGATTCAACGCGAGTTTTAACTATAAAAATCAAAGACAGAAGGAATTCGCGTATCCTGCACAGTGTTGATTTTGCATTTGTTAATGATTATGAAGACGATGAAGGATATAAATGTCAGGAGTATATTCATTTCGACAAAAAACATAACAAATATTTGTGGACAAATCAACTTGATAGTTTTTATATGCTTAAAATTAATTGGCTCAAAAAGAATAATTTATGGAATGAAGTAAGAAACATATATATTGATAAGAAAAATCGCAATGATAATCCAGATAAACACTCTCGCTCATTATTTGCTGAAGCAGTGAGTGAAATATATAGTGTCTCCTCAAGAACCCATAAAGCCTGAAGCAAAGACAAAAACAGACA
>CAJULF010000073.1 GCA_910587135.1 uncultured Oscillospiraceae bacterium | reverse complement strand
TTTTCGCTGGCTTTTATCCGCATTATTCTCAAAAGATACTAAACAGGCTCTAAGTATTGATTCCTTTTTCGATATTTACATTATTTTGAAAGAATGAAGTGCAGAATGCAATCGTTTGGATATAAATCCATACTTAATGAGAGCGGTAATTCTATTCTCTGTGAGGCGATAAAGTTCACCGATTTGGGCTCGTTTCTATACTATGATTTCTTCCGCGGGATCGCGCAAAACTATCTTCCGAACCGCTGTAAAAACTGCGGAAAATACTTTTTGATTCGCGGTTCATGGTATTATACATACTGCGACAACCCGCTTGCCGACGAACCGGACAAGACCTGCCGCGACGTCGGTTCAAAACGGAGTTACGAGAAAAAATGCAAGAACGATCCGATATGGCAGACCTATAACCGCGCATATAAAGCTTACTATGCAAGGTATATGAAAAAGAAAATGACGGTTGCTGAGTTTGAGGAGTGGTCGAGGTTTGCTTCCGAAATTAGGGATAAGGCGCTTGCAGAGAAGATTCCTTTTGAGCAATATTATGCGGACATTCGGAAATAAAAAGCCGTGGTGGTAAAACACCACCCCGGCTATATTTGCCTTGCCTTTTCTTTGTTTTATGCGGCACAATTTATGAAAAGGAAGCCGTGTCCTTTGGAGAATCAGCGTTTGTGTTTGAGCAGCCGCGACGCGACAAACGATGTAAAAGGCACGGTCAGGATTATGCCGAGGCTTCCCGAGATCCCCTGCATAATTTCGATACCTATATTGTAGGAGTTAAGAACCTGATTAAACGGGAGATCATAAGCATAATTTATCATCAGCGTGATCACCGAGCCTCCGGCAAACGCCAGAATCAACGTATTGGACATTGTCCCCATAATATCACGTCCAACGTTTATCCCTGAAATGAACAGCTCGGAAGAGGATAACTCGGGCTTTTTCTCGTGAATTTCATTGAGCGTGGAGGCAATGGACATTCCCACGTCCATAACAGCACCGAGAGAGGAAATAAGTATTCCCGCGAACAGCAGTCCCCCTATTTGTATGTCGCTGTGCTGCGCGACAAACAGCAGCGACTCGATCTCCGACACATTATATCCGCTTATTCCTGTGGCAAGTCCGAACAGGCTTGCCGCCGCTCCCGCCATACATACTCCGAACATCGTCCCCAAGATCGCCGCGAGAGATTTCGTATTGATGCCCCCGACCGTGAGGATAGTCACGAAAGCAGACAGCGCCGCGACTATGACCGCGCCCCAGAACGGCGAAAATCCCCTATACACCAACGGAAAGAATACAAGGAAAACGGAAACCATTGAAACGCCCAGGCACAACGCGGATTTCAGCCCCTTCTTTTCGCCGACCAGCCACAGACTTAATATGAATATCAGCACAAAACAGATGATCGGTATCGTCCTGTCACGGCTGTAAACGGTAACGACGCTGCTTTCTCCGCTCACGCTTACTATCGCTATGACCGACATTCCCTTGCGGCAGACAGCACCGAAAAGCGTTCCGTTGGGACTTGTTGCCTCAACAGTCTGTCCTTTCAGCTCTCCGCTTTTTATGTACAGCATAACGCGCTGATTTCCGTAGCGGTTTCCGTCCTCTTGAAGATTGTCCTCAATAATTTCGGTCACCTGCGCCCTTTCAAATGTCCTCCCCGATGTTGAAACAAGCTCCGCCTTATCGAATGAATTTAATGTGTAAACTATTGTAATGATCAAAGCCGCTGCCAGAGCAAATAACGTAAATTTAAAAAGCTTACTGCGGATAATTTTCCCGAACAAAATAACCCCTCCGAAATAATAACATAAAACCCGTATTTCCCCCGAGACTTACGGGGGAAATACTTGAAACCTATGAAGAAATCTGCTCAATGAGCATTTGAGTACTTATTTGTTGGAACGCTTTACGCCGTTTATAACTATCACGGCAATTCCTGCGAGTGCGATTATCCCGGCTATAGGCGCGGTATCCGCAACTCCGGTGGAGGGATTGGGTTTATTATCGTTCCCCGTATCGCTACTGTTTTCGGTAGAATCAGATTTTTCGGCATTATCGGAAGACGCGTTTTTGTTGCCCGTTTTAACGATAGTATACGGTGCGGAGCCTTCGAGCACCTTATTGGTAAGAGCGTCGTAGGTGGTTATCGTCGCTTCGTTTTCCGAGAAATCAATAACGGAATAGCTGGGCGTCCATGTCTGGCTGCGCTCGGCGATGTAATCCTGCTGTGCGGGTATAAGCTCGTAAAACTTCGAGCCCGTTGAAGAGTTCGCTTCCATATAAACGATACCCTCGGGATCGACAACTCTGTTTCCGTCTGCCGCGCCCGTTCTGATACTGTAGCAGTTGTTTTCCGTGAGGAAGCCCTCGACGGGGTTCTTGTTCTCGTCGCGCCAATTACTCTTGTCATAAGCCGCATGGGATTTTCCGTCGCCGCTCAGCTGATACGTTCTCGAATATGTATGGTCGTGACCCTGCAAAACTATGTCAATGTCGTTGTCATCGAAGATCGGCGTAAGCTGCGTTCTCAGAACGATACCGTCGGAATCCGAGTGATCGAAACCGGAGCCGTAAATATCCTGGTGGAACATTACCACGCGCCATTTTGCGTCGGGATTTTCCGATATTGCCTTTTCAATAACCGCTTTATGAGTGGCGCAGTTGTAATTATTCGTGTCTATAACAATAAACAACACATCGCCGTAGGTATAGTAATAATCGCTTCCCGCAGCCGTGTGACCAAGAGTATACTTGCTGTCATTCAGCTCGAAACTGTTCGGGTTGTTGAAGTGAAGGCTGTACTGATAAGAGCCGCTGTCATGATTGCCGATAGTAGTAGACACAGGCAGCGAATCAAGCACGCTCGGGAAAAGGTATCCCGCGTATTCGTATTCTCTGTCGGCGGTGTTTACCTGATCGCCCGCCGATACCATAAAGCTGACGTCCGGATGTGCCGAAAGCGCGTTTTCAAGTGTTCTGTTCCAGTTGAACGCGTCGTTTCTTGCGGCAATCTCATTTGCCATCTCATCACCCTCGGTGCTTGTTTGTCCCTTGCACGCGCCGATTTGCGGGTCTCCCACATACAGTATCGAGTAACTGTCGAAGCTCTTGGTTGAGTACTTGCAAGTCTCGCTCCACTCACCGTTTTTGAAGACCTGATAGTAGTACTGCGTGTTTTCCTCAAGATCTTTTACCGTGACCTTATTTGAAAAATAGCCGATAGCCGCCTCCTCCGTGATCTCCGATTGAGTTCCGCCGAATTCGACTGCGCCGCTCATATCGGCAGACTTGGAAATCCTCACAGCGGGAGTTTCCTCGGTTTTTGAATACCACGCGAAATTGAGCTGCGTTTCGTTCGCTCCCGGGGTAAGGGAAACCTGTTCGTGATCATTCTTGATCGTTTCCCAATCCTGTTTCCATTGTGACCATTCCGACGGCGCCGCGGTCGACGCGTCGTTCCAGTGCTCCGTAGCGGCAAACACCGTTGTGGTTACCGATGCCGCAAGCACCGCTCCAAAGATTCCCGCAATTGCTCTTTTTGTTTTGTTCATTTTGCTTCCTCCGGAAAAATATTTGTATCTCTTGGGTACGTTATAAGTTTATCACATTCAATGTAAAATCCGCAAGCAAAGTTATGTAAACAGTATGTAAATCTTTTCCTCAAAACAGATTTTGCCGCACTTTGCGAAAAATTGCAAAAAATGAAACAAGCCCCGCGAACACCGCGGAGCCTGCTTAAAATACTATTCACATTTTCGTGATCTCTTATTTGTCGGGAAAAATAATACTTATTTCCGTACCCTTGTTCTCTTCGCTTTTAAGGTGTATTTCCGCGTTATGGCAGGCAGCGCCGTGCTTTACGATAGCAAGCCCCAGTCCCGTTCCCCCCGCTGATTTCGAGCGTCCCTTGTCCACGCGGTAAAATCGCTCAAAAACGCGATTTTGCGCATATCCCGGTATGCCGATCCCCGTGTCGCGCACCGTCAGCGTAACGGTATGCTTTTCCGCGTCCGATGAGATAACGATATCCGCGCTGCCGCCGTTTTTATTGTATTTTATAGCGTTGTCGCAAAGATTAAAGATCATTTCGTCCAAAATCTTACGCACGCCCGTTATTTGCGCGTTTCCGATAACGGTCACGGCAACATTTTTATTTTCGGCGGCTAACCCCAGCCGTTTTGCGACGTCCTCCGAAAGCTCACGCAGATCCACGCGTTCCTGTTCGAGCCGTGCGGAGTTTTCGTCAAGCTCCGACAGCTTGATAATATCCCCGACCAAAACGATAAGCCTTTGGGCTTCATCATATATTGATCTTGCAAAATCCGCAGCTATGTCATCGGGAACTCCGTTTACCATCATTTCCGCAAAACCCGAAATTGAGGTCAGGGGAGTTTTCAGCTCATGGGAAACATTGGCGGTAAATTCTCTGCGGAGCTGTTCGCGCCGAACGCGTTCGGTAACGTCCAAAATGATAATAACCGCGCCTATAACCTCACCGTCGTTCAAAACGGGATTGGCGATAATACCGTAGCAGCTTTCCCCGAACATCATTTCATTTTCGGAGCGCTCTCCCGACAAGGCGCGTTCCACCGCGTTTCGGAACGGTTCCGAGCGGTTTACAGCCAACACGTTTCCGTTAGGCGGTTCGGAAATTTTCAGAAGCCTTAAAGCGGCGGAATTATGGGTCAGCACGTTTCTTTCCCGGTTGATCACCAGAAATCCCTCGCTCATATTTTCGGTAATAAGCCGGAATTCTTCCTGCAGCCGTTTAGCCGTCTGAAGCTGTTCGTCAATGATCCTTCTTTGACGGGATATTTTTTTCAAAAGCGGCGCAAGCTCCTCATAAGCGTCGTTATTTTCGGGAGCGTCGAGATCAAGCGAATTTATCGGATTGACGATGCTCTTTGACAATTTTGACGACAAGACGAAGCAAAGCACCGCCGCAATCAAAAGCGTCACAAGAATTGGCTGAACAAGCCCGAGCAGTATCGTTATTACCGTATAATGCTTTACCGAAACACGCAGAATATTACCGTTCGGCTTTTTTACGGCATAATAAATTATCTTTTCGGTCAATGTTTCGGAATATCTCACGCTCGTTCCGCTGCCGTTCTCCGCCGCTTGCTTTACCTCGCTGCGTTCTAGATGATTTTCCATTTCGGCGGCGTTCGCTTCGGTGTCGGCAATGACCGTGCCGTCGGGAGCAATAAGCGTAACGCGTTCTCCGACATCTCCGATCCTCTCAAGATAATCCGCGCCCTCGCTTTCGACCGCGTGCGATATGAATACCGCCTTGCTCTTAAGATCGTTCATAAGTTGTTCTTCAAAATATTGATATAAGATCCCGAATACAAAAAACATACTTACCGCCAGCGTGAGAAGCGTCGTAAGCAGGAACGAGCGAAAAATTTTTTTAGTCATCCTTTTTTCCTATTCTGTAGCCCACATTTTTAACGGTCTGAATATAGTCGGTTCCCAGCTTTGAGCGCAGATTGCGGATATGAACGTCCAGCGTGCGCGACTCGCCGTAAAATTCTCCCCATATTTTTGTGAAAAGCTCTTCACGAGTCACCGCTTTTCCTTCAGCTTCAAGCAGTGTTAATAGCAGCTCAAACTCCTTGTAGGAAAGCGAAAGCTCCTTTCCGGATAACTCCGCGATATGCCGCTCGGGATATACCGCAAGCCCGCCGATACGATAAACCTTCTCGTCCTCGGAGGATCGGCGGCATCGCCTGAGCACGGCATTTATCCTTGAAACAAGCTCCGACATTCCGAAAGGCTTTGCTATATAATCGTCTGCGCCGAGATCAAGCCCCGTCACCTTGTCAAACTCGCTGTCTCTGGCGGTAAGCATAATCACCGCCGTATTGCGGTTCGAGGCGCGTATCTTCTTCAGTATCGACAGACCGTCCTCCTGCGGCAGCATAATATCCAATAAAACCAGATTTGGATCTTCCTTGCCGTATTTGCTCCAGAATTCATCGGGAGCGGCAAAGCCCTCTGTTTCATAGCCCTCTCTGGACAAAGCGTAGCACACCAATTTGCGTATGTTGTCATCGTCCTCGACCAGGAATATTTTTCCCATATTGAATCACCCCGTTTAATTATACTACATCGAAGCGGGATTTTCAATCGCTTTTTCCGTTCGTCCGATAAGATTTTTATGCTCGCCCGTTATCGCGTAAACTACCCACTCGGCTATATTTTCGGCATGGTCGCCTATTCGCTCGAAATATTTCGCGATCATAAGCAGATCGACAAGCGCCTCGGCGTTTTCATGACTGTTCTGCACGGCGGCGATAAGCTCGTTTTTTATCTTTATAAACAAGGAATCCACCCTGTCGTCCATAGCCGCCACGGAACGCGCCGTTTCTATATCCCTCTTGACAAAGGAGTTTACGCTCTGCGTTACCATTTCCACCGCCGCTCTCGCCATATCCGCCACGTTTATCTTGGCTTGAAGTCCCACGGAGGTCACATATTCGGCGATCTCGGCAATGTCCTTTGACTGATCGCCTATCCGTTCCATATCCGAGATCATTTTAAGCGCTGCCGTCACGGTGCGAAAATCCGTTGCCACGGGCTGCTGACGCACCAACAGCTTCATGCAAAGCTGCTCGATCTCTCGTTCCTTGCGGTCAATCCCACATTCCGCGGACTGCGCTCCCTCCTTCATCTTCGGATTGCTCTCTATAAGGCATTTTACGGCGCAGCTGATTGCGTCCTCGCACAGCGCACCCATCATAAGCAGCTCCGAGTTGAGCCGTGAAAGCTGATCGTCAAAATAACTTCTCATCAGCCGAACCTCCCCGTTATATAATCCTCGGTGCGTTTGTCGGACGGCGTATTGAATATCTTCTCCGTTGAATCGAACTCCACAAGCTCCCCAAGCAGAAAAAACGCCGTCTTGTCGGCGATCCGCGCCGCCTGCTGCATATTGTGCGTCACGATTATTATCGTGTATTTTTTGCGCAGCTCCATGGCAAGCTCTTCTATTTTTGATGTGGAAATGGGATCGAGCGCGGAGGTCGGCTCGTCCATCAGCAACACATCCGGCTCGACGGCGAGAGCGCGGGCGATACACAGACGCTGCTGCTGACCGCCGCTCATTCCGAGGGCGCTTTTCTTTAGTCTGTCCTTGCACTCGTCCCATATCGCCGCCCGCTTCAGCGAGCTTTCCACGATCTCGTCGAGCTTGACCCGCGACTTTACTCCGTGTACGCGCGGACCGTAGGCAATGTTGTCGTATATGCTCATCGGAAACGGATTGGGCTTCTGAAATACCATTCCCACGCATTTACGCAGCATATTCACGTCATAGCCGCTGTAAATATCATCACCGCGCAGAGTTATCTCGCCCTCGATACGGCAGCCTTCAACTAGGTCGTTCATTCGGTTGAGCGATTTCAGAAACGTGGATTTGCCGCAGCCCGACGGACCTATCATTGCCGTTATTTCTTTTTCGGGAATATCTATGTTTATGTCCTTTAAGGCGTGATTTTCGCCGTACCAAAGGTTCATTTTTTTCGCGCTTATTATATTCATTTCCGATCCTTGCCTTTCCCGAGTTTTTTAGCCGCAAAATTCGCGCCGATGTTTATAAGCAGCGTTAAAACAAGCAGTATCGCGGCTATCGCAAAAGCGGTGTCGAAATCTCCGCGCTCCTTGGCGTACACATAGAGTGACACCGCCAGCGTCGAGCCGGCGTTTCCCGGTGTGAACGCCTCGAAAAAGCCTAGCACCTCGTTCGCCATTCCCGCCGTGAACATCAGGGCGGCGCTCTCTCCGACTATACGTCCTACGGAAAGGATACAGCCCGTGACTATACCGTCCACAGCCGAGGGCAGAACGGTCGTGCGTATCATATGCCATTTTCCCGCCCCGAGAGCCAGCGCTCCCTCCCGGTAACCGTTCGGAACCGTTTTCAAGCTCTCCTGCGTTGTGCGTATTATCGTCGGCAGCGTCATTATTACCAAAGTGAGAGAACCCGCCAAAACACTTGTTTCCAAGGAACAGAACTGCACGAATATCAGCATACCCACCAATCCGTAAATGATCGACGGGATACCGGCGAGCGTCTCCGCCGCAAGCTCGATAAGCCGTACAGCCTTCTTGTTTTTCGCGTATTCATTCAGATAAACCGCCGCGCCCACTCCCAACGGCAGAACGATAAGAAGAGTAATAAATATTATGTAAAGCGTATTGAGAATATTGGGAAGTATTCCGACCGTTCCATTCAACAGACTCGGCTTTGACGCAAGCAGACCGAGCGTGACGTGCGGCAGCCCTCGGAAAAATATGTAAATGACGACTCCGATAATGAGCAAGCCCGTAATTCCCGCCGCCACGAAAACCAATGCTTTCAGCAGCTTTTCTTTTACCTTGCGTTTTGCGGAGTAAGTGGAGTTCTTTGAGATCATTTCTTTTTATCGCTCCTTTTCACAACAAGATTCAGCGTGAGATTGATAAGCATGATAAACGCAAACAGCACCAGCGCGATGGAGAACAGCGCCTGTCTCTGAAGACCCGATGAATAAGACATCTCGCTTGCCACCGCAGTAGTGAGAAAGCGCACGCTTTGGAAAATGCCGGGCATATTCGCCACGTTTCCCGCGACCATCATAACCGCCATAGCCTCACCTATCGCTCTGCCGATACCAAGGACTACCGCCGTCAGAATACCGCTCTTCGCGGCGGGCAGCGTTACCTTAAATACCGTTTCGGTTTTAGTCGCGCCCAACGCTAAGGAGGCCTCCTCGTATTCTTTGGGAACGGCTCTGAGCGCGGTCTCGGATACCGAGATGACCGACGGCAGTATCATGATCGATAAAACAATCATCGCCGAAAACAGATTAGCGCCGTCGGGCAGCCCGAAAATCTCTCTTACCGCGGGAACGACGATTATCATACCGATAAGACCGTACACCACCGAGGGGATCCCCGACATAAGCCCCACAAGTCCTCTTGTGAGCGACGCCATTTTTCTGTTTGCGTATTTTGCGGCAAAAACCGCGCACAGTATTCCGACGGGAACGCCGACGAGAATTGCTCCAAAAGTGCCGTAAACCGAAGTGAGGATAAACGGCAGTATTCCGAACGACGGTTCCGCCGCCGTAGAAGCCCACCTTGTTCCGAACAGGAAGTCTATGATCCCTATCTCTCCGATAGCCGGCACTCCCGATATTATCAGGAAAACCGTTATTATCACAACAAACCCGACCGCGATAAATCCGCATACCGTAAATAACGTCCGCATCACCGCTTCAAGCAGATCGGCGGCTTTTTTCAGTCCGCCCTTGCGGACATTGCTTTTCGGTGCTGACACATCAATCGCTTGCATTTTGCACCTCCTTACCCGAAAACTCCGTGTGTACTCTTTCCGCCTCTTCCCGCGCCTCCAAAAAAGCTTCTGCAGCAATCGGGTCGAAATCACTGCCAATTCCGCGCTCTACTATATCAAAACATTCTTCGAGCGGCATCGCTTTGCGGTAACAGCGATCCGCCGATATTGCGTCAAAAACGTCCGCTATTGCAACTATCCTTGCACAAAGAGGAGTTTCCTCTCCCGACAGCCCCATGGGATAGCCCTTGCCGTTCCATTTTTCGTGGTGATAAACAACGATATTATATGCCATTTCACGCTGCCTTTTCCCAATGAGTGACAAAACTATCTCGCCACCAAGCTGCGTGTGGCGCTTCATTATCTCAAACTCTTCTTCGGTAAGCTCGTCGGGCTTTGTGAGTATCGAATCGGGGATAAATATTTTTCCGATATCATGCAACGATGCAAATTTCACAAGCTCTTTAATATAATTTTTCGTAAGTATATCGCTATAATATCCGAGCTTTTTCATCTCCGCCACGATAAGCTTTGTGTATCGGCTCACCCGAAATACGTGCTTGCCCGTGCTGCTGTCGCGGCTCTCAATAAGCGCGGAGATGTTTATTACATTCTTTTTGTTCATATGCCCCCGCCATCACTTCGCAACGGGAACCGCACCCGCCTTTTCTATGTACGTCGCGCCGTCCTTGCTCAGGCAGAAATCAAAGAAGTCCTTCGCTGCCCCCTTCAGCTCAGCACCCTTCTTGGTGACAAGCACGAAATTACGCTGGATCTTATACTCCCCGTTTAATATAGTACCGTTGGTGGGAGTCACACCTTCCACGCTTACCGTTTTGACAGTATCGCCGACGGAAGCCAACGACGCGTAGCCGATAGCGTTGGGATTCGATGAAACGGTCTGGATCACATCGCCCGTGGAAGTAAGTTCCTGATTGTATTTGCACTTTTCTTTGGTATCGGTGATGGATTCAAAGCCGTCGCGCGTTCCCGAAGCCGCTTCTCTGCCAATGCACACAACGGGAGCGTCGCTGCCGCCAACGTCTTTCCAGTTGGTTACCTCGCCGGTATAAAGCTTTGCGATCTGCTCAACAGTAAGATCGGCAACGGGGTTTTCGCTGTTTACGACAATTGCGATGCCGTCTATCGCGACAACCGTTTCGTTGAGATTTGCCTTTTCCTCGTCCTTGAGGTTGCGACTTGCAAGTCCGATATCGCAGCTGCCGCTCTCTACGGCTTTTATACCGGAACCGGAGCCCGTGGGATTGTACGTGACTTTAACATCTTCGTGCTTTTCCATATAAGCCTCGCTGAGGAAACCGATAACTTTTTCCATAGAGGTCGAGCCGTCCGTGGAGACCGTCTGCTCCCCCTTGCTGCAACCCGTCAACGCGCTCATAGCCAATACAGCGGCGACCGCCGCACAACCGATAACTTTCAATGCTCTCATAGTAAATCTCCTTTGAATGTTTTTGTTTTGCAATATCAGTTTATCACATTCAATGTAAAGTCCGAAAGCACGGTTGTGTAAATTGTATGTAAAGGTTTAATTCAAGGCGACTGTTCTTTGTTTACAGCGACTCAAATTTTGACTTGATTTTTGGTTCTGTTTATGCTATAATATCTACAGTACATCGTATCTTGACCACATATCTTGTTACCCGCCCCTCAATCGGTTGACCACATATCTGACCATAGACAGCTTCGGAGCACACGGAAACAGCGGATACAAGACTGCTAAAGAGGATATGTTGTGGAACGGAAACGGCTATAAAAAGCCAATTGCGGCGGAGAGGACATTAAATTCACTCTTCGGGACGCAGAGGTCGCGTGTTCAAATCACGTCGTCTCGACCACAAACCGCATTATAAAGCCATTTACGGGTTGTGTAATGCGGTTTTAATTTATATGCAGTAACATTTCGTTACCCCATCTTCAAAGCTACCGTTTTGGTAGTTTTGAAGGGGGCACCGTTTTAGGGCGGGTGTTTTTTGTGCCGCTGTATTCTTTGTTTTATGCGGCTCAATTTTTGAAAACATGGCAACTGGGTTCCTCG
>CAJULF010000072.1 GCA_910587135.1 uncultured Oscillospiraceae bacterium | reverse complement strand
GCTTGTTTTTTGTATTTTTCTTGTCAAGTTTTTGTGTTTTGCTTGGCAGACAACAAGTGAGCCGTGACGCGGGCAATACGAAATATTATAATGCATGGGCTTGACAATGATATCCGGCAGTGCTATAATAGAATCAGCGGCAAATTCCGCAAGCCGTCCTATGAGCGATTTGGCGAAAATCGTTTATAGGACGGCTTGTCCGAAGGTGTTTCGGACGGGGCGATAATTTGATTGTATGAAGGAGTGGTTTTATGTCGGTGGCAACAAATTCGGAGGTTTCCGAAGCATGAAGCGCGGGAGCGGGAGCGCTGAACGCTCCAAAAAATCACTTTGAAAGGAGTACATGTATGTCGAAATATGGAATTGAGCTTGAACGGGAGGTAATCGGAGAATAATCCGAGCCCGCCTCCCGACCTGATAGTATAAAGGCGAAATTATGGGAGGAAAACTCAAGTGAATAGAAAATCTTTTAACTGCAAGGCCTGCGGAGCGACAGTTGAACTGTCGGGTGCGGGAAGCGAACACAGGAATCACTGCCCCTATTGTCTATGCAGTCTGCACCTCGATAACGAACCCGGGGACAGAGCAGCGGACTGCGGCGGCGTGATGGAGCCTGTGGGAGTATGGGTCAGAAAGGACGGAGAGTGGGCGGTAATTCACCGCTGCCGCCGCTGCGGAACGCTCAGCTCAAACAGAATAGCAGCGGACGATAACCCGATAAAGCTGATGAGCATAGCGTTAAAGCCGTTGGCGTCCCCGCCGTTCCCCGTAGAATACCTGTCGCGCATGATAGGTGATTGATGTTAAAATCCTGCCCGCGCCCCGAAACAGGGCACGGGCTTTTCGTGCTAAAAGCGGCATAAAGCTTTCTCAAACGGGATAATTTACCTCCGCAATGTAATAGATATAATCCCCGTCCGTATAGCCTACATCGGTTTCATCGGTTATTTTCATTACGCCGTCGGAAATGTATTTCATTTCATAAAAGCGCCGTTCGGCTTCCGCGGCTTCACCCGTGGCATGGTTCAGAACGCCTGTGAAATAATCGCAAATCTCTATCCACAGAATATCCCCGTCAAGCATAAGCGTTCCCCAATTATATATTATATCTCCCGTCAGCTCGCTGTTAAGCGCCTTTAAATCATAGACGCGTTCCGAAACATCGGCGATATTTATTGCCCTTACCGCGGGAAGACATTACGTCTCGTAGATATCATCGTCAGCCGTTTCAAAGCACACGCTCCATTTGTCATTGTACCTTTGAGCGTATCCGTCGGCAAAAACAAGGGAGCGGTCCTCGGTCAGTGTGCGGGATTTTATATCGTATACCTTTGGTATCCCGTCCTCCTTATATTCTATCCTGTCGCCGACAAGCCTGAAATCATGTCCAAATCTACCCCAACAAATGTCCGGGTGAATAACCTCGCTTGTTTCGCGTATCCAAATTTTTGGCTCGCCGTAATGCTCAAAGATGATATAGTCCTTGTTTATTGCGGTAATATAGCCATTGTCATCGGTCAGAAGCTGCATTTCACCTGTCTGCAAATCAATACCCATCAGCCTGTCGGTGCAGTTGACATAAAGCTCCCCAAAGCTGAAAACAACATTGTTTACAAAATTATCGCCAAGCGAAAGCGGTTCAAACTCCCTTATTATTTCGCCGTCCTTTATCAGAAACATTCGGGTAAGAAAGTAGTTTCGTGTCACAAAACAACCGATAATCTCCGTCATATTATAGTTTTCTACCGCGATCCAATCCCCCTCCGCGATTCCCAAGGGAAAAAAGATCGGAGATACCTCATTGATATAATTGCGTTCACGCAGAGAATCAAAATCATCTTCCTCACTACTCAACCACTTTGCTTGCACGGCGGCATCGTAAGCGTCAAGCGTAGTCACGTCGAAGCCGATATCATAGCCTATTTCTTCCTTGATTTTATTCCGGCTGACTCCGCCCGAAAGGTCAAAAGTCACCTTTTTATCGGATTTTTTTGGCACAAGCCAATCGGGGTTATCGGAGATGTATTCATTTTCGGGAACGCCCGGCATTTCTGCGGATTCAGAAACATAAGCCGCATTTTCGGACGTCCGCTCCGTTTCACGGCTATCCGGCTCGGCGGAGCTGTCGGAGATATCAGAGCCGCTGCCGTTGCAGCCGCCCAGCGTAAAAAGAGCGATAAGCAAGCACATAAGCAAAGATGTTTTTTTCATGATAATACTCCTTTTGAAAAAAATGTCGGCTTAACTCAATTATAATATATGACCCACCTTTTGTCAAGCTGTGGCGGCAAAACAATTTTCACTTCTCCTGTTGCATTTTTCGGTATAAAATGTTATAATAAATTTAAGACAACACCGCACAAAGCCCGCGCTTCGAGCTTTGCACGCATCTTGCTTGCATATTTTCCGCCAGATTGTACAAGTTCTCCTTGGCGGGCGTCAGCCCGTTGGCGTCGACCTTGTAATCTGACGTAAAATCTGACGGCGCAATCTGCGCACAAGCTTTGTGCGGTGTTGCTTTAACGGATTTTTTCAATTGTATGAAAGGATAGAATATGTCATTTACAAAGAAAAAGAAGGAGCTTCTGATGTCCACCGAGGCAAAGCTGGCGCAGATGCTCTCCGAGATGAACGAAAGCAAGCGCGGCGGGGACGCGGGAAAACTGGTGTGCGAAACGGAATGCACCATGGCGCGTATACGCTCCTATTCGGATTTTTTGTATATTCTGCGCGTAAAGCCGCTCCAGACCGTGTGTTATTACGGCGCGGGGGCGTTTCTGCTGCTGACATTAAGCGCGCTGTGGTGCAGAGAGTGGCTTCTTGCGGTGATTTTCGCGGTTATCTTTATAATTCTCGCCACCCTGCCGCACAACATGAGGATACAATATTTCAACCGCCGAGCAGACGAAATGGAGCAATCCTACGGCAAGGTGATAAACGCGGAATTCGGCGGCGAGGATATAACCCTTAAAATCACTCCAGCCTCTCCGCACACTACGGAGTTGGATGAAAACGGGGAATCTACCTCCCGCCGCACCTTGCTCCCCGCGGACAACGCCGAAACAACCGAGATATCGCTCCCCTATGCCCGCGTGTCGCTTGCCGTGGAATGCTCACACAGCTTTTACATCTTCCCCGTGGACGAAAAAAAGCGCGCGCTCGATACGGTTATCTGCGACAAAACTCAGTTTCTATGCGGTACGCCCATGGAACTGCGCGATATGCTGGCAAAAAAATGCGGAAAACGATTTAAAATCAAAACAAAAAAGAGCTGACAAAAACAGAACTGCAGCTGTAAACGCAAAGAGGGTGAAAGTCTTGTTGTTTTCACCCTCCCAGCGTGTATATAAAGGTTGACATAAGGCTAATTATTTAAAAAATTTCAAAATTTCCGTTAGTCATACTCCGTTACGCTGCGCTTCACTTCGCATGCCTAACAGAAACCGCGTGCGTTTGCGTTCGCAAACGCACGACTTTTTTAAATTTAATGCGGCGACATTGCGCGGCAAATAGGCTTTTTCTACAAGCTGGCGCGTGTTTGCATTCGCAAACACGCGCATTTTGAAATTTCATGTACCAACCTTGCACTGACAACAGGATTTTATATAAGCTGACCGCACAAATTCTGTGCGGTATTGTATTATATCATTCGTGTGCATTTTTTGTACTTGTCATATTCCCAGAATGGTGAAGCATTCCTCCGTTTTGAAAACCTCCGCCGCCCACTCGGAGGCTTCCTCGTATAATTCCGCGGAGCTTTTGTCGCTATGCCGTATGGCTTTGCCTATTTTCTCCCAGTCCGCGGCAAACACCTCAGTCGGTCCATATCGGTCATAGCTTGGAATGATCAGCATAAGTGCTTCAACGAGTCCTACGCATTGATCCAATGTATCATCGTGCAGAAACACAGAATCATCTTTCCGGAAAGTTGCCCCGTCCCATTTCCCCTTGTAAAACTCATGATAGCAGGTGCCCTTTCGCCCGGAATTTTCAACAAAATATTTCATCAAATTCCCCCATTGAGCATGCTTTATATATCGTTATAATTATGCGAAAAATAAATACTCTTTTTGGCAATAGCATAGTAACCCAACATCATACCGCCTGTTATGACCCATGAAATGGGATATACGATAAGCAGCGAAAGCAGGTTGCCGAAATTCGGGAAAACCAGATAAACCCATATCACTCTGAACACCACCACGCCCACGACCGTGATAACCGCAGGTATCGCCGAGCGCCCCATTCCCCTGAGCGACGAGCCGGTAATCTCATAGCTTGCGGTAATGAACAAAAACGGCAGTATGTACATTATCCTTATCATCGCGAACTCTATCTCAAGAGGTTTGACGGTGTAAATTTTAATAAGAAAGCTGCTGCCCGCTATAAACAAACCACACAGCGCCGCCACTCCGATAACGCTTTCAAGCAGGCATAGCCACAGCACCTTTCTGCACCTGTCGTATTTGCACGCGCCGTAGTTCTGCCCGATAAAGGTAACCGCCGACTGACTGAATGCGTTTACAATAAAATAACCGAAATATTCAAAATTGAGCGCCGCTGTCATTCCGCCAACCGCGTCCGAGCCGAAGCTGTTTATCGCCGACTGCAAACATATATTGGACAGCGAGAATACCGCAGACTGAAGCGCAGCGGGCGCACCTATCCGCAGTATCTTTTTAAGGGATCTTCCATCGATCTTAAGCTGCTTCAGATCAAGACGTATGATGCTCGTTTCACGGCAAAGTATGATTATGACCACTACCGAGCTGAACATATTTGACACAACCGTAGCAACAGCCACTCCCGCCACGTCCATTTTAAACACAATTACCAGCAGCAGATTTAAGCACACATTCAGCACACCCGAGCCGATAAGGCAGAACATCGGACGCTTTGTGTCGCCTATGCTGCGCAGGATAGCCGCCCCGTAGTTGTATGGTATTATAAAAGGCATTCCTATACAATATATCCTGAGATATGTCACAGCCCTGTCCAACACGTCGGCGGGCGTGTCTATAAGCTCCAGCAGCGGTCTTGACAGCAAAATGCCTACTACCGCCGAAAAAATCCCGCACAAAAACGAAAACAGCATGGAGGTGTGCACAACGGGCTTCACCTCTTTGGTGTTCTGCTGCCCTATAAGCTGTGATATGACCACGTTTGCGCCTACGGACAGCCCCACAAACAAATTCACAAACAGCCCCACAAGCACGCCGTTGCTTCCGACAGCCGCCAGCGCTCCGTCAAGCGCAAACCGCCCCGCCACCGCTACGTCCGCGGAATTGAACAGCTGCTGAAGCGAGCTGCTCGCGAATATCGGTAGCGCGAACATTATCAGCTTCTTTGCCAGCGGTCCGTTCAGCATATCTATCCCGTTAGTTTTTTTAACCTTCTCAGTCATTTTCTACTCCTTATTTAAAGAATTTCAAAATTTCCGCTAAGCATACTCCGCTTCACTTTATACCGGAAGTTTTTCGCAAATTGTAACAAATTGCCATAAGGCAGAACCTCCACGTTGCGAAAAACTTGGCATTCTTAGCGGAAACCGCGCGCATTTGCGTTCTCAGACACGGTTTTACGCAAACTTCGACATAATGCTTTAGCCAACCACATTATCGCAGCGTAAAACTCCGCGACTTTTTGAAATTCCATGCGCCGACATTGCGCGGCAAATAGTTTTTTCCACAGACTGACCGTACAAAGCCCAAAGGGCAGTCTATGTGCGGTGTTGCCTTGACTCTTGTGTTGCTTTCGGCAGTCAAATTTCTGCAAAATAAAAATAACGCCGGACAGCGTCATTCTGTTGCTATTTCTTTTCCTTAACTATTATAGTACATATTTACCGAAATGTCAATGCCTGTTTTGCGGAGTTTTTATATTAAAATTTTTTTCAAAAACCCCTTGACAAAATATTAAAACAAGTCTATACTGTATATAGAACATATAAACACCGGAACACCGCAAAATTACCGTGAGCCGCCGATCATGTTCTGCCCTTGAGGCAAATTCCAAAAAATCGTGGGGTTATGCTCAGCGGTCGTTTGGTTTAAAGTGTTTTGCGGGATTATGCGAAAAAACGGTATTTGTCTTTGTAAATGCTCCGTTCCGTCGGTAATGTGCAGCAAAACGGAACATTAACGTAATTTAACAGAGTATACCTATTTGAATTTTTTATGGCAATACCGCCCTTCGGGTTTTTTCGGTGTTGCCTTATAAGGAGTGATGAATTGAAGATATTGCAGAACAGCGACGTTCCCATTTACAAGCAGATAGCCACCCAATTCAAGGAGGATATCATGAGCGGGAAAATTTCCGAAGGGGAGTATCTGCCGTCCATTCGCGGTCTTGCGCGGGATCTGAAAATCAGCGTGATAACCACAATGAAGGCATATGAGCAGCTCTCTGAGGAGGGACTGATATCTCCCGTACAGGGCAAGGGCTATATGGTCAACGCACAGGACAGGGAGATGGTCAAGGAACAGCACCTGAGGCTGCTTGAGCAGCATTTGCAGAACGCGATGGATTCCGCAAAGCTTGCGGGAGTATCCCGCGAGGAGCTGCTGAAGATGATAAACGTATTGTATGATACAAATTAGGGAGGGTATGTTTATGATAATTATGTCAAAAGACAGAAAAGCCATAATGATAAAAATCAAAAGCATTCAGGTGGTCAAAAACTTCGGCGGACCCAAGGACGGCAAGTATATACTGACAGCTAACGGCGGATTCGGCGAGGGAGTGATACTCGCCCAGTATGCAGAAGAGAAAAACGCTGTCGACGAGCTGGAAAAGATATACGCAGCCATGGCGGAGGGAGCGGCGGCTTACCGCGTCGACTGATTTTAAAGGAGAATAATATTATGGACAGTATTATTTCGGCAAAGGGATTTACCAAAAAATACAGCAAATTCACCCTTGACGTGCCGGAGCTGGATATTCCCAAGGGCTTTGCCACCGCGCTTATAGGAGCGAACGGAGCTGGAAAAACCACGCTTATCGATGCGCTTTGCGGTATAATCCACGCCACAAGCGGCGAGGTAACGTATTTTGGCAAATATAAGGATATAGATTCGCCGGAGCTGCGCGAGAAAATCGGCTACTGCGCCAGCAGCGGATTTTTTCCGCAGGCATGGAGAGCTAAAGACATAGCAATCTCAATGGAAATAGCTTACGACAGCTTTGACAGAAAAAAATTTGAAAAGCTGTGCGGGCAGATGGAGGTGGATACCGAGCTCACCAAAAAAGCGCGTCCCATGTATAAGCAATCCGACGGAAACCGTATGAGAACGTCACTGGCGGCGGTGTTCGCCCGCGACACGGAGCTAATGGTGCTGGACGAACCGGGCAGCTCTCTCGACCCGCTTATGCGTGACAGGCTGTGCGACCGCATGAGGGAATATCTAGACGAGGGCGAAGGGGAGAAGTCGATAATTTTTTCCACCCACAATATCGCGGATATGGAAAACGCGGCGGATTATGCCGTATTTATGGACGCGGGCAAAATCATCGAGCAGGGCTTTGTGGAAGATTTAAAGGAAAAGTACATTATCGCACGGGGTGAAGCCGAGGATTATAACGACGCCAAAGAGCTTCTTATCTCCCACAACTGCAATAAAACCGCCTTTGACGGGCTGGCGCTGTCAGAAAACCGTGAAAAGCTTACAGAGCTTGGCGCGGCATGCGAGCGCCCCACTCTCCAACAGCTGAGTATCGGACTGCTGAAATACGCGGAGGAAATACGATGAGGAAGTACATAAGAGATTTCCGCATATTTACGGGAAAGACCACGCTGATAACCACACTGTGGAGCGTGCTGGCAGTCATAGCCCTGTTCGTGGGGATTCTGGCGGTGCATACGCTCACAGACAGCGAAACGATAAAGGGCTTCTGCGAAGGATTTCTCCCCATGTTCTGCTCGCTTATACCCATAATCGGGTATATTCCCTGCAATATGCTGTTCAACTACAACCGCGCCGTCAATCCGGGATACAAGTATTTCCACTCGCTGCCCGACTCGCCAAAGCGATTCCGCAGGGCGATAGCGACAAGCAATTTCTTCACAGCGGCAATTGTGTTGATATGGGCGGGGGCGTTGTGGCTGTGGAGTCCGGTAATTTCTTTGTTTGTCGTATTTATGGGGCTGAGTCTAAAGGGTGTTCAGAATATATTCGGGCATGCCAGAAGCGCTATTGGCATGACTGTTCCTATGATGGTGATAATCTTCGCGATGGGATTTTTAATTGGATTCATTTCGCCCGACAGCGAAAGCCTGTTTTACATGAGTCCCGACGGTATTCTTTATGCCGCGGCAGCGGCGGGGACGGCGGTATTCGTAATCGGTACGATATACAGCGTTGCCGTGGCGGAAAAGAAATGGCAAAGGGAGAATGACTAATCAGTCGGATAACATAGAGCTGTTAATTGTATTTTGTTTATCGTTTTAATTTCCATGGGGTCTGGACTTTAGGGTGTTTGCAAACGCCCCAAAGCTGAACAGCCTGCAGAAAAAGCCTATTGACAACGCAACGTCGGCGCATGAAATTTCAAAAAGTTCACATTTGCCGAATGGCAAATGTGAACGGTTTCCGCAGTCGCGCAGAGCGAAACGGAGCGTGAGTGCGGAAATTTTGAAATTTTTTAAATAATCCGCTTTAGGTCAACATTCTGCTTGCGGAAAAATCTTTCGGATAAGGAGAAGATATGAGGGGATTGAAATTTTTATTTAAGGGTTGGGTAAGATGGAAGTGGAGCATAGTTCTCACTGCGGTATTGTTCGTTGGCGTGTTGGTTTTATGCTGCTGTGCCAAAGAAAAGCTCGGTCATAAAGAATATCTTATGGCAGCGGCGTTTTTGCCTGTTGCGTACTGCACGGTGCTGATAATGGGCACTATTATCAGCTTTTCGAATATCACCGGCAATAAGCTTATGCTCTCCAGTCCTATCGCAAAGGAACTGTACACCGTGAGCGTTCCACTGTTTATAATCATTCTGACGCTCGGCTCGATGATTGCCGCCAACGGGACTTATTTTATCGTGCTTGCGGCTCAGGGTGCTTCCGCGGAATATTATTCCGACGCGTTTGTTTTCATGGCTATCGGCGGCGGACTGAATATACTCACGACCTCGCTGTTTTCAAGGGTAATGTTTGGCGGAATGTTGGGATTATATGTTAATCTGATGCCCTATATGGGATTTATTCTGACCTTAAACGAGCATACAAAGCGCTTCGGTTTCGGTCTGCCCCTCCGGGTTTCCGTGCTTATTTTCGCGGGAGTTATCGCAGCCGCCACCGCCGCCTCTTTCGTTATAAACAGAGCGTTCTTCAGAAAGCTCAATTTCAAGCAGCCCGCGGCGGCTTATGCGGCAAGATAGGATAGAATATTTCCGCAACAACTGTGTAATATAATTCATCAAACTTTCACAAAACAAACCTTTAACTTACATACAAAACGGATATAATACAATTGTTGAACGGAAAGAGTTCAGCTTAAAAGTTGCTAACCGACCCTTTTCATATAATTACCAACCAAACCAGCACCACACCCCCGTGAGAAATCGCGGGGGTGTGGTGTTTTATCATCTGATATCGGACGGCTCAGGCGAGGATTCACTCTCGGTCGGCTGTGCGACGCTTTTTACATTTATCTCAAAGTCAGCGGGTATGGCTATGTCCCCTTGCAAAGTGTAATCGAGAATCAGCCGTATGCCATCACTTTCGGGGAGAAATTTTTCGGTAACGTTTATTATGTCGTAATCCTTGTAGAAGTTTTGCTCATAGTCGGATTTCAGCCGCCTGAGCTCCTTTACGCAGTCGTCGTCGGTGCGGGTTATGTCCGCGTCGCGGTATTCCGTGTATATGCCGGTTTTTATCTTAAAAGGCATTTCAGCGCCGAATATGCTCACTATCGCGGTTTCCTCGGAGTAGACCGCGTTTTCTTTATACGCCCTGCCAAAATACAGCGGGTAAATGTCGTCCTCAAAGACAAGGCTTTTATAGCGGGTTTGCTCCCCGTCGGGGATATGGAGCGTTTCATTGTAAGGCACGAAAAATTCCTGCGTTTCGGTGAACTCTCCGATTATTTCCGCGTCCGCCCTGACAAAAAGCACGTTGCCCGTTTCCGAGCCGTTGAGCACTATCGACGAGGTTTCCACCACCCCGCTCACAAGCAGTCCGCCCTCCTGAACGCCGCTTCCCACCTCAACCGCGGAAGCCCCGCTGCGCACGGTGCGGCGGACAACTACCGCGTCCCGCGCCGCCACAAGATTGCGCGGCGCGCTGTTGTCCTCCATCTCAGGCAGCGGAACTCCCGTTTCAAGATGTACCGTAACGCGGCAACCCGTGCAGGACACGTCTGCCCATGCGCAGTTTTCTATGCCGAGCATCAGCTCACGCTCGGCTTTGTAGGTTTTCAGACCCGCTCTGTCCGCACCCTCGGTTATCCCGCAGTCCTCCAGTATTTTCAGCACCTGTCCCCGCGGGGCGTTTCCCTCTATGTGTATTTCCGCCACGCGGGACTGATTTACCGAAAGTATTATCCCGAACATAAGCGCCCCGACATAAAGCCCCACGCGCCGCTGATAACGCATCAGTGTGAAATACAGCCCCCTGCGCTTTCCCGCGCGGAGCTTCACGCCGTTTTTCCGCGCCGTTTCCGCAACGGTATAGTAATCCATTGGGGAAACCGTTCCTTTGATCACGCCGCCCTTTACCCTTACTCCGCGAAGAGTTATCCCCATCTCAAGCAGCTGAGAAAGCATTTTTTCCGGATAGCCGCCTATTCCGCTGAACCGAACCTGTCCCAGATAAAACCCATGTGTATTCTCTCTTGTCATCTTAATGCTTTGAACGCTCCTTTCTCAATAACGGGCTTCCGATCCGAAAAATGTATCACAGCTCCTCCATTGTGATTGAGTATATCCTTCCCGATATTTTTACGCCCTCCGCTCCGAAGCTCTCCAATATAAGAGGCGTGCCCGAAATTCTTATATTCATTCCGTAAACCGACAACGTAATGAAGTTGTCGTCGCAGCCGCAGACACAGCGGCAATTTTCAACATATATCTCACGTCCGTCGCGTATGGTTATCGTGGAGTGTCTGTGCGGCAGGTCGTCAAGGACGGCGGCGCGTTCCTTTATATTCATTCTGATCCCCCCGTAAAACTTGTCTGTAAAGTATATGGCGGGGAAAGTGAAAAAATTACTTACAGTTTATATATAAGTTGACCTAAAGCCGATTATTTAAAAAATTTCAAAATTTTCGCACTCACGCTCCGCTTCACCTCGTTTCGCTCTGCGCGACTGTGGAAACCGTACACATTTGCCATTCGGCAAATGTGCGCTCAGCCTATAATAAGTGTTGACCTAAAGCCGATTATTTAAAAAAATTTCAAAATTTTCGCACTCACGCTCCGCTTCACCTCGTTTCGCTCTGCGCGACTGCGGAAACCGTACACATTTGCCATTCGGCAAATGT